>JAFSNA010000055.1 GCA_017447645.1 Oscillospiraceae bacterium | reverse complement strand
CAGTCCGGCTTTTTTTATAAACTTTCCATATAGGCTCCCCCTCCGGGGGAGCTGTCAGCCGCCAGGCTGACGGAAGGGGCGTCGGATAAACGAAGGATCTTCACAGCCCTTCCCCTCCGGGGGAGCTGTCAGCCGCCAGGCTGACGGAAGGGGCGTCGGATAAACGAGGGATCTTCACAGCCCTTCCCCTCCGGGGGAGCTGTCAGCCGCCAGGCTGACGGAAGGGGCGTCGGATCACACCACCTGGAAGAGGTAAAACTTCAGATAATCCGTCTCCGGCACGTTCCAGAGGATCGGGTGGTCCGGCGCCTGCTGGCGCATTTCGATCTGCCGCAGCTCGACCCCCGCGTCGCGGGCAGCCTCGCGCAGCATTTTCTCGAAGAGGGCCGCCGGCATGAAGTGGCTGCAGGAGGCCGTCGCGAGATAGCCTCCGCGCGGCAGCAGCTTCATCGCGCGCAGATTGATTTCCTTATAACCGCGCTCGGCTCCCTTGACGGTCTTTCTCGATTTCGTAAAGGCCGGCGGGTCGAGGATGATGAAGTCGAAGGGCTTGCCGCCCTGCGCCTCCAGGGCGGGAAGCAGATCGAAGACGTCCGCGCAGAGGAAATCCATCCTTGCGTCGAGACCGTTTCGCGCGGCGTTGCGCCGCGCCATTTCGACCGCGGCCTCGGACACGTCCACCGCCGTCACGCTCTCCGCGCCGCCCTTCGCGGCGTTGAGCGCGAAGGAGCCCGTGTGCGTAAAGCAGTCCAGCACGCGCTTGCCCTCAGCCAGGCGCGCGACCGCCCGGCGGTTGAATTTCTGGTCGAGGAAGAAGCCGGTCTTCTGTCCGTTCTCCACGTCCACGGCGTAATAGATCCCGTTCTCGCAGATCTCTGTGACCGGGCTCTCGGGGTGTTCCTCGCCCCACCAGCCCTTGTACTGCTCCATCCCTTCCAGCGCGCGGATCGCCGCGTCGTTTCGCTCATAGACGCCGGAGACCGTCTGCCCGTCGGCGCGCAGCACCTCGAGCAGCAGCGGGAAAAGCCGGTCCTTGATCCGCTCGATCCCGACCGAGAGCGTCTGCGTGACGAGAATGTCGGAAAAGCGGTCGACCGTGAGACCCGGAAAGCCGTCGGCCTCGCCGAAAATGACGCGGCAGCAACCGAGATCCTCCGCTCCCAGTACCGTCTTGCGGTAATCCCAGGCGTAGCGGACGCGCCGCCGCCAGAAGGCCTCGTCAAAGCGGCCGTTGGCGTTGCGCGAGACAAGGCGCAGGCGGATCTTGCTCTCGCGGCTGACGAAGCCCGTGCCGAGATATTTGCCCTTTTCGCTCACCGCGTCGGCGAGCGCGCCGTTTTCGCACGCGCCCTCTTCCCCGACGATCTCCTCGGCGTAGACCCAGGGGTGGCCGCTCTCGACCCAGCGCGTCCCCTTTGCGGACACGACAAAGCGCGGAAATGCACGATCAGCTTTCATAAAAAAGAAATCCTTTCGATCGGATGGAAGAAGTGTAGCACAGATTGCCGGAAAGGACAATCTGTTTTCTCCTGAACTGCAGCCCGTGGTTTTGACATAAACGACCGGATCAGTGTCCATTTTCTCTTTGCTCGTGCAAAGAGAAAGTGGAAAAAAGAGAAAGCACGCCAGGAAAGGGGATTCCGTCTTTCCCCTCCCCTGGACCCCACCCTTGAATCGGCAAAGGAGGGGATTTCTCCCCTCCTTTGATTCACCCCTTTGTTGTGCTGATTTGAGAACTATCCGCCAATGAATTACATTCCCGCAGGGGCTGCAGCCGCAGCCCCTGAACGCATAAACCAACCTTTCTTGGCCGTAGTGGCGGACGATCCCGGCGGCTCGTCCGCCCCCCAGGGAAACAGGGGATGCAACTGCATCCCCTGCGAGGAACGATGTTCGGAAGCTGAAAGATAAAAAACCCGCACAATGGAGGGGAGATTTGAAAGAGGGGATAAGCCCCTCTTTCATCGTTTCAATTAGGGGTGTCAAGAGGGGGAAGAATTCGAAATCTTCCCCCTCTTGTGTCGTTCTCTTTCCCCCTTTCTCTTGGACAAGCAAGAGAAAGGGGATCGGCTCTTCGTGTTATACGTACAGGATCAGCGCGATCATTTCCAGATCCTCGCTGCCGCTGTTCTTCATCGAATGGCCCTCGCCGTCGCCGACGAAGCTCATGTCCCCGGGGCGCATCGTGATGATCCTGCCGTTGTCGCTGTATGTACCCTCGCCCTTGAGGACGTAATAGCACTCGCCGTCGCCGTGGTGGACGTGCCAGGCGATCTCACTGCCGGGCGCGAGCACGACGCGGTTGAATACGCGGCCCTTGCCGTACATCTCCTCGGGGGCCTTGAGGATCACGTGCATCTCGGCCTCGCCCTCGCCGCCGAACATTTTTTTGCGCAGGACTTCCTCCTCGCCGTTCCTTCTTACGATGCTCATATCAGTACCCCAGCTCCTCGTCGATCAGAATGACCTCGCTCGTCATGCCGCCCATCGGCGCCCAGAGCACCAGCAGCGCGTTGCAGATGCGGTCCGCGCCGCGGCAGTCGTGGCATTTGCCGTCCAGTTTGCAGGGCGTTTTCCTCGCCTCGAAGCGCAGGGCGTTGCGCGTCGCGGCCACATTGCGGGCGCGCGAGAGCGCGCTGTCGAAGTCGGGGCAGATCTTGTTCGTGCCCGCGACGATGAAGAGCCGCTTTTTGCCGTAGACCTGTCCGGCCAGGCGGTTGCCGTTGCCGTCGATGTTCAGGATCTGACCGTCCTCGGTCATGGCGTTGGCACCGGAGATATACACCGCGGCGGCGTTGGCCTTTGCGATCGTCTCCGGCCCCGGGACGATCCAGTGCCAGAACACCTCGTTGTTCTCGCTGAGCTTGTCATAAAGCCCCAGCTGCTTGGCGGTCATGCAGCCGCCGATGCCCACCGTCGTGCCGGAGATCTGCGAGCACAGGTAGTCCGCCGCCTCCGCGCCGGTCGCGAAGTGCTTGACGCTGTAGCCGCGCAGCTCGAGATTATGTATGGTTTTTTTGACGTCCATAGAAGAGTCCCTCCTTGAAAATAAAACGATAAGCCGAATAAAAAACCCTCTTGTCCCGATTATACAAGAAAGAGGGTTTTTTGTAAATCACAGATCTAAGGCTTTGATGATTTCCCCCGCGGAGAGCGCGAGAGAGGAGGCGAACTCCGCGTCCGGCGCGTCCACGGCGACGGAGAGCGCGCTCGCCTCCGCGCGGGGGCAGATATGCACGCTGCCATCCGTGAGCGGGAAGCGGATGCCGTCGGAGAACTCCGCTCCCATCTCCAGCATCAGGGAAGAGAGCGCCGTCATCGCCGCGGCGCGGTCGCGGCAGGGGAAAACCAGCACCGCCGAGGCTTTTTCCGGGCGGCGCGGCCGCGCTGTTCCCTCCGGGGGGAAGAATTCCGGCGGGATGTCGATGTGCAGTCTGCCTTCCAGCGCGTCGGCGCAGCAGCGGTAATAGCTCAAGGGGGTGCCCACGTCGCACCAGTAGCCCTCCATCTCCATGCCGACGACGCGCTCGCCGCGCCGCAGCAGCAGCGGAAAGAGGTCGCGCGCAAAATCGAAGGCCTCCCCCTCCGGCACGCAGGCCATCGCCCGCGGCGAGAGCACGTAGATTCCGGTGTTCACCCGGTCGCTCACGACGCCCGGCCAGTCCGGCTTTTCGACGAAGCCTCGCACCGCGCCCTCTCCGTCCGTCACGGCCAGGCCGAAGCGCAGGGGAGAGGCGTCCCGCTTCAGCGCGATCGTCGCGGCCGCGCCGCTTTCCTTATGCCGCCGCCACAGCGCGGCCAGGTCGAAGTCGCAGGCCGCGTCGCCGGAGATCAAAAGGAAATCCTCGTTTCCGTAAAAGTCCGCGCAGTTTTTCACCGCGCCCGCCGTACCGAGCGGCGCGTCCTCGCGGCGGTAGCAGAGATCCACGCCCAGGGCGCCGCCGTCGCCGAAGGCGCGCTCGATCTCCTCCGCGCGGTAGCGCACGGCCGCGCAGATCTCGGAAAAACCGCAGCGGCGCAGCAGCAGGAGGATATGCTCCATCAGGCTGCGCCCCAGCAGCGGCACGAGCGGCTTGGGCCGCTCGCCCGTCACGCATTTGAGTCTTGTTCCCTCGCCCCCGGCCAGGATGACCGCCTTCATGCCCATCGACCTCTCTTTCGATCCGCTTTTATTATGAGCACGGCGCGTCAAATTATTTCCCCGCCTCACCTTGTAAAGTCAAAAGGCTTTTGATATAATATACTATCTCATACTATATCAATAAACGCCCGCGCGGCGAAGACATGGCGCGGGCTGCGGATACGGGAAAGAGAAAACGAAGGAGTCTGTTATGAACAACACGCTCAAACGCCTTGCCGAGCCGGGCTCGCGGCTGTATATGATCTTCCTCGTGCTCTTTGCGGCGGCGACGCTGTTTTTCAAAGTGTACGGGCTGGACATGTATATCCTCGCCATGGCCGAGGGCGGCGTCATCCTCCTGCTGATCTTTTACACGATGATCATCCGCCGCCGCCGCGAAAAGCAGCTCGCGGCGTATATCGAGTCGGTGACCTACGACACGGAGAACGCGAAGAACAACACGCTGATGAACTTCCCCCTGCCGATCGCGGTCTTCCGCCTGGGCGATTCGCGCATCGTCTGGGGCAACGAGATGTTCTTCGAGATGTGCGGCAAAACGGGAACGCGTCTGGACGCCAGCATCGCCGACACGGTCCCGGGCTTCTCGGGCAAATGGCTGCTCGAGGGCAAAACCCAGTATCCCTCGCTCCTGGAGGTCAACGGGAAGAAGTACCAGCTGCACGGCAACATCATCCGTTCGGAGAACGGCGACGAGCAGAGCGCCTTCATGGGCATCACCTACTGGGTGGATGTCACGGAATACGACAGCATCCGCCGGGAGTATCTCGACAGCCGGCCCGTCGCGGGCATCATCGTCATCGACAACCTTGACGAGTTGGTCCGCAACCAGCCCGAGCGCATCAAGAACGACCTGCGCGACGCCGTCGACGACAAGCTCAGCTCGTGGGCGGAGGAGCGCAAGGCGATCCTGCGCCGCTACGACCGCGACCGCTTCCTCCTCGTATTCGAGGAGCGCTACCTCGACGCGCTCAAGGAGGAGAAATTCCAGATCGTCGAACAGGTGCACGAGGTCGTCTCGCCCTCGGGCATCAACGCCACGATCTCCGTCGGCCTCGGCGCCGAGGGGACGAGCCTGCAGGAGGCCCTGCAGTTTGCCCAGGTCGCGGCGGAGCTGGCGCTCTCCCGCGGCGGCGACCAGGCCGTCGTCAAAAACCGTCTGAGCTTCGATTTCTACGGCGGCCGCGGCATGGAGGTCGAGAAGCGCACGAAGGTGAAATCCCGCGTCATGGCCACCACCCTGGCCGAGCTGGTGCGCGACTCCTCGCGCCTGCTCGTCATGGGCCACCGCTTCGCGGACCTCGATGCGATCGGCGCCGCGGTCGGCGTGTGCTGCCTCTCGCGCAAGTTCGGCGTCAGGGCCAACATCGTCGCGGATCTGGAAAAGACCGCGTCGAAGAGCCTGATCGCCGCCCTCCGGCAAGAGCCGGAATACCACGACGTTTTCATGAACCCCACCGAGGCCATGCTGCGCGCCGACGGACGCACGCTGCTGGTCGTCGTGGACGTCAACCGCCCCGAGCGGGTGGAGGATGCCGATCTGCTCACGGCCTGCAACCGCGTGGCCGTCATCGACCACCACCGCGTCGCCGCGACCTATATCCAGAACGCTGCCCTCGCCTTCATCGAGCCCTACGCCTCCTCGACCTGCGAGCTGATGACCGAGGTGCTCCAGGAGGTCGCCGAGCCGAGCGACATCCTCAAATGCGAGGCCGAGGCCCTGCTGTCCGGTATCGTGCTCGACACCAAGAGCTTTACGATCCGCACCGGCGAGCGCACCTTCGACGCGGCGGCCTGGCTGCGCCGCTCGGGGGCGGACACGACCTATGTCAAGAAGCTGCTGCAGAACGACATGGAGGACACGGTCGCCCGCTACAAGATCATGCAGAACGCCGAGCTGTACCGCAGTGTCGCCCTCGCCGCGCCCGCCGAGGCGCAGAGCCGCATCGTCGCCGCGCAGGCCGCGGACGAGCTGCTGAACATCTCCGGAGTCGAGGCCTCCGTGGTCATCGCGCCGGACGAAAAAGGCAACATCTTCGCCTCCGCGCGCTCGATCGGCGAGATCAACGTGCAGATCCTGATGGAAAAGCTGGGCGGCGGCGGCAATCGCAGCGCGGCTGCCGCGCAGTTCGAGCAGACCGATCTCGACGAGGTCGTCGCGCGCGTGCGCGCGGCCATCGACGAATATCTCGATCAATAGGGAAGGAGAGAGGACATGAAAGTCATCTTCAACACCGACGTCAAGGGACAGGGCAAAAAGGGCGAGCTCAAGGAGGTCTCCGACGGCTACGCGCGCAACTATCTGCTGCCGCGCAAGCTGGCCTCCGAGGCGACCGCCGACAACATCAACGCCCTGAAGCTCAAAGAAAAGGCCAGAGCGCGCCAGATCGAGCTGGAAAAAGCGCAGGCCGCCGAAAACGCAAAGAAGCTCGAGGGCGTGCAGGTCATCGTCCGCGCGAAGGCCGGGGAAAAGGGACGGCTCTTCGGCGCCGTCACCTCCGCCGAGATCAGCAAGGCGCTCAAGGAGCAGTTCGGCATCGACGTCGAAAAGAACAAGATCGTCCAGGGCGAGGCGATCAAGACCTTCGGCGCCTACACGGTCAAGGCCAAGCTCGGCTACGAGGTCAGCGGGAATATCAACCTGCTCGTCGTGGAAGAGTAAAGAACAACAGTAAAGTCAGGGATCGCTATGGATGAACTGCTGGGGAAGAAGATCCCCTATTCCTCCCAGGCGGAGCAGGCGGTGATCGGCTCGATGCTGATCGACCCGCGCTGCATCGCCGAGGTCGTGAAAAAGCTGAGAGCGGACGAATTTTACGTCCGCGCGAACCGCGACGTGTACGAGACCGTCCTCGCGATGTTCTCCTACGGCCAGACGGTCGACCCCGTGACGGTGATCGACCAGATGAAGGTCCGCGGCGTCTATGATGAAAACGTGCCCGCCTATCTCGCCGAGATCATGCGCATCACGCCCACCTCGGCCAACGCCATGGAGTACGTCGCGATCATCAAGGACCGGGCGCTGCTGCGCTCGATCTCGGCGGTCGCCGACGAGATGAACGCCATGGTCTATGAGGGCAGCGGTACCTCCGAGGACGTGCTCGAGGCCGCCGAGGCCAAGCTGCACGCCGTGCGCGAGGACCGCGGCAGCGGCGGACTCAAGGAGATCCGCCACGTCATGCAGAACGTTTTCGACGCGATGAGCGAGGCCGCTGCCTCGGGCAGCCGGATCCCCGGCCTGTCCACCGGCCTGCCGGATCTCGACGATCTGATCCTCGGCCTGAACAAGTCCGAGCTCGTCATCATCGCGGCGCGTCCCGGCATGGGCAAGACCAGCATCGCGCTGAACATCGCGCTGAACGTCGCGATGACCCAGCGCAAAAAGGTCGCGATCTTCTCGCTGGAAATGTCGCGCGAGCAGCTGGTCACACGCCTCCTCTCCCGCGCGGCGCTCGTGCCCTCGCAGAACCTGTTCACGGGCCGCCTGACGGATCAGCAGTGGCGCGACGTCTCCGCCGCCGCCAACACGCTCAGCGCCTGCGACATCCTCATCGACGACAACTCCACGCTCACCGTCGCGGACATGAACGCCCAGTGCCGCACGATCCGCGGGCTGGACCTCGTCGTGATCGACTATCTGCAGCTGATGTCCTCCGCGGGCGGCCGCGGCTTCTCGAACGAGAGCCGTACCCAGGCCGTCAGCGACATCAGCCGCATGATGAAGGTCATGGCCAAGCAGCTCGGCGTGCCGGTGATCTGCCTCTCGCAGCTCAACCGCGCGGCCGAGGCGCGCCAGGACAAGCGCCCGCTGCTGAGCGACCTGCGCGAGTCCGGCTCGATCGAGCAGGACGCCGACGTCGTCATCGGCCTCTACCGCGAGGGCTACAACAACCGCGAATGCGAAAATCCCAACCTGGCGGAGGCCATCGTGCTGAAAAACCGCAAGGGCCAGACCGGCACGGTGAACCTCACCTGGGTGCCGGAATACACCAGCTTCTATTCCGTCGAAAAATACCGCGGCGATGAAGCCTGAGACGGAGAAAAAGCTGATCCTCCCGCCGAAGGGCGCGCGCGTGCTCTGCGCCGTGTCCGGCGGGGCGGACTCGATGTGTCTGCTCGCGCTGCTGCGCGGGACGGGCGACTATGAGATCGCCGCCGCGCACTTCGAGCACGGCATCCGCGGCGCGGAGAGCCTGCGCGACTGCGCCTTCGTCGAGGCGTACTGCCGCGAAAGGGGCATCCCCTGCTTCACCGGGCACGCCGACGTCCCGTCCCTGGCCGGGGAAACGGGCCAGGGGCTCGAGGAGGCGGCGCGCAGACTGCGCTACGCCTTCCTGGAAAAAACGGCGGAGGAAGAGGGCTTCGACTTCATCGCCACCGCCCACAACGCCGACGACAACGCCGAGACCGTGCTCCTCAACCTTGCCCGCGGGACCGGGCCGAAGGGCCTCTGCGGCATCCCGCCGCGGCGGGGAAGGATCGTCCGCCCGCTGCTTTTCTTCTCCCGCGCGGAGATCATGGAATACCTCGCCGCAAGCGGCACGCCCCACGTCGAGGACAGCACGAACGAGCTTGACGATCACAGCCGCAACCGCATCCGCCACGCCGTCACGCCCGTGCTGCGGGAGCTCAATCCCGCCTTTGCCGATGCCGTCGCGCGTTCGGGCAGGCTGCTGCGCCGAGACGAGGATTGCCTCGACGCGCTGGCGGAGGACTTCATCGCCGCGCATTTCGACGGCGAGAGCCTTCCGGCGGCGGAGCTTCTGAAGCTCCATGAGGCCGTATCGACCCGCGTGGTCCGAAAGCTCCTGCCGCGGAGCGCGGAGGAAAAGCATGTCGACGCCGCCCTTGCGCTGTGCCGCGGCACGGAGAGGTCCTTTCTCGACCTGCCCGGCGCACGGCTGTGCTGCGAGCGGGGGAGACTGTATTTCACGCAGGAGGAGGCGGCCGCCTTCCCGGAGACGGAGCTCCCGATCGGCGGGAGCGTCGTCTGGAAGGAGGCCGGGCTCGTGATCCGTGCGCGCACGGCCTCTCCGGGCGAAGAAATTCACAGCCCGTTCAAGACTTATCGCCTCAAATATGAGAGTATTATCGGGAAACTGAGCGTTTCCTCTCCCCGCCCGGGCGAGAGCTACCGGCCCGCCGGGCGCGGCTGCGGCAAGACGCTCAAAAGCCTCTTCGCGGAGGCGCGCTTCACGCGGCGCGAAAAGCTTTGCACGCCCGTGCTCCGCGACGGGAGCGGCATCGTGCTCGTACACCCCTTCGGCGCGGACGAGCGCTGCGCCTGCGGGGCGGGAGAGCGCGCGATCCTCATTGAGATAGAAAACACGGGAAAATAAAAGAATATTTGTGAGGGATTTATGGAGAACGATATTCAGGAGATCCTGTTCAGCAGAGAAGAGATCTACAGGCGCGTGTCCGAGATCGGCGCGCAGATCACCGAGGACTTCAAGGACAAGGACCCCGTTTTCATCGGCGTGCTCAAGGGCTGCTTCATTTTCATGGCGGACCTGATGCGCTGCGTGAACGTCAAATGCTCGATGGACTTCATGGCGGTATCCTCCTACCGCGGCACCACCTCCACCGGCGCGGTCAGCATCAACAAGGACCTCTCCGAGCCCATCGAGGGCCGGCACATCATCCTGGTCGAGGACATCCTCGACTCCGGCGTGACGCTGAATTATCTCAAGAACTACCTCCAGGTGCGCAAGCCCGCCTCCATCACGATCGCGACGCTGATGGACAAGCCCTCGCGCCGCAAGGCGGACATCTACGCGGACTACTCCTGCTTCGAGGTGCCCGACGCCTTCGTCGTCGGCTACGGCCTCGACTATAACCAGCGCTACCGCAACCTGCCGTACATCGGCGTGCTGAAAGAAGAAGTTTACAGCAAATAAAAGCGCGTATCACGCATTTTCCGACAGATAGGATGTGACCCCCATTTGAAACCTGAACGCAACAGAGGCCGGGAGATCGGCTTCTATGTACTGATCCTGGTCATCCTCGCCGCGACGATCTTCTCGATGCTCGGCGGCAAGAAGCAGACCGAGACGGCTTATTCCGACCTTGCCGATCTTTTCCGGGCGGAAAAGGTGCAGTCCTTCGTCACCCGCGGCGACGAGATCGAGCTGCATCTGCGCACCGGCGAAAAGGACGCCGAGGGCAAGGAGATCCTGGACACCAAGACGGTCGAGCTGTACAGCTTCAACGTCTTTTACGAGGATTTCCGCGAGCTGATCGCCGCACAGCACGAGAGCGGGATCATCGAGACCTACGATTATAAGGAAGGCTTCGTCGTCCCCTGGTGGGTCGGCCTGCTGCCCTATGTCATCCTCATCGCGCTGGCGATGTGGTTCTGGTCGTCGATGATGAAGCAGGCGGGCGGCGGAGCGGGCGGCTTCGCCAAGTTCAGCAAGGCCCGCACGCGCCTCGGCAGCGATGAGAAAAACAAAAAGACCTTCGCCGACGTCGCGGGCTGCGACGAGGAGAAGGAGGAGCTCGCCGAGATCGTCGACTTTCTCAAGGACCCGAAGGCCTACACGTCGATGGGCGCGCGCATCCCCAAGGGCGAGCTGCTCGTCGGCCCTCCGGGCACGGGCAAGACCCTGCTGGCCAAGGCCGTCGCGGGCGAGGCGAACGTCCAGTTCCTCTCGAT
>JAFSNA010000054.1 GCA_017447645.1 Oscillospiraceae bacterium | reverse complement strand
CTTCGAGCCCCAGGAGGAGAGCGACGACATGGTCTTTGCTGAGGAAGTCTTCGGCGGCAGCGTGCCCAAGAACTTCTTCCCCAGCGTGGAAAAGGGCCTGCGCAACGCGGTGCAGAAGGGCGTCCTGGCGGGCTACCCGCTGGTCGGCCTGAAGGCCACGCTGTACGACGGCTCCTACCACCCCGTCGACTCCAACGATATGGCCTTCCAGACCGCGGCCCGGCTGGCTTACCAGGACGGCATCCCCAAGGCCCGGCCCACCATTCTGGAGCCCATCGGCCAGCTGTTCGTCACCGTTCCCGACGAGTTCCAGGGCGCCATCATCGGCGACATCAACTCCAAGCGCCGCGGCACCATGATGGGCTCCATGCCCGCCGAGGACGGCATGACCACCATCGAGGCTGAGGTTCCCATGGCCGAGATGAGCTCCTACACCATCGACCTGCGCTCCATGACCCAGGGCGCCGGCTCCTTCACCTGCAAGTTTGTCCGTTACGAGGAAGCCCCCGGCAACGTCCAGCAGAAGGTCATCGAGGAAGCCAAGGCTCTGGCCGAGCAGGAGTAATCCGATCCAATATCCGAATGGGCGGCCCATGGGCCGCCCATCTTTATAAAGCGGAGGGTTATCATGAAAAGCAGGCTATCCAACGTGAAAAATCTGATCTGGGCGACGGCGATCCTGATCTGCCTGCTGGCGCTGCTGCTGGGCCTGGTCTTTTCCATGTCGCGCAAAAGCCAGGGCGAACGGGCCGACGGCACCATCGTGCTCGGGCAGATCGACAGAAGCAAAACAGCGGCGGACGTGGGCATTGCCGGGCTCGACAGCCCGAGCGCGAAAACGCTGATCCCCCTGCCGGAGAACAGCAAGGGCAACCTTGAGAGCGTGTTCGCCATGACCTTCCTCTGCGACAAGACCATCATGGGCCTGCGCAATTACGCGACGCAGTACGCAGACGGCCTCACCGCGCAGATCTGGACCGACAACGGCGGCGGTCTCCGGGCCAAGGACGCGGCGGAGTCCCCCATCGTATTTGTGGACGGCTCGCTCATCCGCGCTGCCGACGCCGCCATGGTCACCCGGCCGAAGACGATGGTCCTGTACCTCGGCGGCGACGGGCTTGCCGAGACCACGCAGCAGGAGTTTATCGACGGCTACACCCGCCTCATCGAGAGCATCCGCAGCGCCAGCCCCAACACGAAGATCATCGTCTGCTCCATCGGCTCCATCAGCTCCAACTACCAGGGCGGGGACGGTCTGACCACCCAGCTCATCGCCAGTGCCAACGCCTGGATCCGGCAGATCTGCGTCGATACCGGGGCCTATTATGCCGACATCGCCTCCATCGTGAACGACCAGTACGGCTACCTCTCCGACACCTTCCTCACGCCGGACGGGCGGAGCATCGCCGCAGCCGGCATCGCGCTGATTGTGGACTATTTCCGCTTCCACTACATCTGAGGCACCGGGTGCCGTCCCGGCGGGCGATTTTCGGTTTTGTGCAATTTTCTCAGCTTCGGAAAAACCTACCGCGCCTGACATGGTAATGTTCACAATTCTGTCGCGCCCTGCTTGACAGTCAGGGCGCGACAGGTCTATAATGCACGCAGATTCAAGGAAGGAGCACAGTCACCATGCGTCGTTTTGATTCCTTCAACTGCATGATGAGGGAGATGTACATGTGCGGCATGTGCAAGCTGATGCACGCCCAAAACGGTAACTCTCCGTGTTCTCACTCTGTTTGATCGCACACACGCCTTTCAATCAGGTCCGGAAAACGATGGGAGTTTTTCCGGGCCTGTTTTTCTTTCGCACAATCGGTAATATTGGAGAGTAGCAAAAGATGATCGAGATAAAGAATCTTTGCAAAACCTATTCTTCCGCCTCCGGGGATGTGGAGGCGCTGCGCGACATCAACCTCACCATTGAGGACGGGGAAATCTTTGGCATCATCGGCCTCTCCGGCGCCGGCAAGAGCACCCTCGTGCGCTGCATCAACCTTCTCGAGCGGCCCACCTCCGGCAGCGTCATCATCGACGGGCAGGATATCACGATCCTCGCCCGGCCGGAGCTTCTGAAAATGCGCCGCAGCATCTCGATGATCTTCCAGGGCTTCAACCTCCTCGAGCAGCGCAGCGTCCTGCGCAACGTCACCTTCCCGCTGGAGATCGCCGGGGTGAAGGGGCAGGCGGCCAGGGACAAGGCCATGGAGCTTTTAAAGGTTGTGGGCCTGGAGGAGAAGGCGGCGGCCTATCCCGCGCAGCTCTCCGGCGGACAGAAGCAGCGCGTCGCCATTGCCCGCGCCCTCGCCTCTGATCCGCGCTACCTGCTGTGTGACGAGGCCACCTCCGCCCTGGACCCGAACACCACCCGCGCCATTCTGGAGCTGCTGCGCAGCATCAACGAGAAAATGGGCGTGACGATCATCGTCATCACCCATGAGATGAAGGTCATCGACCAGATCTGCGACCGCGTGGCCGTCATCGACCAGAGCCGCATCGCCGAATCCGGCCGGGTCAGCGACGTGTTTGCCAACCCCCAGTCCCAGATCGCGCGCGAGCTCATCCTCCCCCAGGACCGCACCGCCATCGAGACCAGCGGCGGCAAGAAGATCCGCATCATCTTTGACGGGATGCAGTCCAAGGAGCCGGTCATCTCCAACATGACGCTCGACTGCCAGGTGCCGGTCAACATCATGTTCGCCGACACGAAGGATTTTGACGGCATCGTCTACGGCCACATGATCATCGAGCTGCCCACCGATGCGCACCAGGCCGAGAAGGTCATCGCCTGGCTCAAAAACAGCGATGTCAAATGGAAGGAGGAAGACTGATGCTCTCCGAAACCTTTTACAAGCTCTGGAATGCCGGCATCCTCCAGCGCGGCGTGTGGGAGACGATCTACATGACCGTCATCTCCACGGCCATCTCCTATGTGATCGGCCTGCCGCTCGGCGTGGTGCTGAACATCACGGACCGGGAGGGCATTTATCCCGTCCCCTGGTTCAACCGCCTGCTCAGCATGATCGTCAATTTTTTCCGTTCGATTCCCTTTATTATCCTGATGGTTGCCATGCTTCCCGTGGCAAACTTTATTGTAGGCACCTCGCTCGGCAACAAGGCCATGATCGTCATGCTGGTCATTGCGGCCTCGCCCTATATCGCGCGCATGGTGGAATCCTCCCTCAAGGAGGTCAACGCCGGCGTCATTGAGGCGGCCCAGTCCATGGGGGCCAACAATTTCCAGATCGTGACCAAGGTCCTGCTGCCGGAGGCCAAGCCCTCGCTCATCCTGGGCGCCGTGATCTCCATGGTGACGATTCTCGGCTACTCGGCCATGTCCGCCACCATCGGCGGCACCGGCCTCGGCCAGATCGCCATCAGCTACGGCCACCAGCGCTTCAATCCCGATATCAAGTGGATCTGTGTATTTCTGACTGTAATAATCGTCCAGATTATTCAGGAGGTGGGGACTGCCGTTGCGCACCGCACCGATAAACGCATCACCAAGTAAACCCAAATCTTCAAAAAAAGGAGAATATGAACATGAAAAGAAATCTCGCTTTGATCCTTGTCCTCGCGCTTGTGGTCCTGAGCCTGAGCGCCTGCGGCGGTTCCTCCGCACCCGCGGCCACCCAGGCCCCCGCCACCGAGGCTCCCGCTGCCACTGAGGCTCCCGCCGCCACCGAGGCTCCTGCCGCCACCGAGGCTCCCGCCGCCACCGAGCCCGTAAAGCTCACCGTCGGCGCAAGCTCCACCCCCCACGGCGAGCTGCTTGAGATCGTCAAGCCTGTTCTCGCCCAGCAGGGCATCGACCTTGAGATCGTCATTTACGACGACTACGTGCTGCCCAACACCGCCCTGCAGGACGGCACCCTGGACGCAAACTACTTCCAGCACGCCCCCTATATGAACAGCTTCAACGCCTCCAACGGCACCGACCTCGTCTCCGCCGGTCTTGTCCACTACGAGCCCATGGGCATCTACAGCAAGACCCTCGATAAGCTCGAGAACCTGGCCGCCGGCGCCACCATCCTTGTTCCCGACGACGAGTCCAACCAGACCCGCGCCCTGCTCCTGCTGCAGCAGGAGGGTCTGATCGTCCTGCCCGAGGGTGCCTCCGTTGACACCGCCCCCTCCGTGCTCGACATCGTGGACGCCAAGGGCTACAATGTCCAGGCCGCCCAGGCCGACGCTGTCCCCTCTCTGCTCGCCAACAGCGCTGAGGGCACCATCGCCGTCATCAACTACAACTACGCCCTGAACGCCGGCTTCAAGACCACTGACGCCCTGGCCATCGAGGACGCCTCCGGCAACGCCGCCCAGACCTATGCAAACCTCGTGGCTGTCCGCCGCGGTGACGAGACCCGTCCCGAGATCGTCGCCCTGGTCAAGGCCCTGCAGGACGGCGCAGTCGATACCTTCAACGCCAACTCCGGCGCCGGCATCGTCTCCATCAAGTAATTTACTTTGAAAGCTCCGCTTCCAAAGTAAATGTTTGATTCAAGTGCGTGATTCTCGCCCCTGACGGGGCAACCGAATCACGTGCACAAAAATCCCCATGCGGGAGCTTTCATGTGCTGCGGCACGATTTACAGCGCATGGGGATTTTTTCTAAAAGTTCGGAACTTTTGCCCCTGTTGCAGCGTCTGTTGCAATAGGGGCTTTTCTTTTTCGGAAAAAGCGGTATAATAGAAATACATCCCGGTCTGGACCGGAACGTAAAGGAAGGCGAACTTTTTGAAGAAACGAAACACCGTCAAGACTATTTTGATCGTATTGTGCATCATTCTGCTGTGCGTTTTTGTATACAGCGGATATAAGATCATCACCACCATCATGGGCTACAAGCAGGCGGAGAAGACCTATGCCGAGGTGGCAAACCAGTTTGCCACGGTGGTGGTCTCCCCCACGCCCAAGCCGGTGGAGAGTGCCGAGCCCCAGCAGAGTGAGGACGACGGCATCGACCCCGAGGTCAGCCCACTGAACATCGACTTTGCCGGCCTGCGCGCCCAGAGCAGCGATTACGTCGGCTGGATCTACAGCCCCAACACCGTCATCAACTACCCCATTGCCTACACCGATGACAACTTCTATTACCTCGACCACATCCCCGGCGAGATCCAGAACGCCAACGGCACCATCTTCATCGACTGCCGCAATGCCTCGGACTTCTCCGACCAGAACACCTGCATCTACGGCCACAACATGAACGACGGCTCCATGTTTGCCAGTCTCCGCAACTACCGGGACGCCAACTACTACCCCGAGCACCCGGTCATCTACCTGAGCACCCCGGACTTCAACTACCGCCTCGACCTGATCGCGGGCTTCATTACCGAGCCGACCTCCTTCGCCTACGCGAACAACTTCGACTCCCCCGAGCAGTTCATGGGCCACATCGAGCTCATCAAGGACCTGTCCACCTTCAAGTCCGATGTCAAGGTCAACGAGACTGACAAGATCGTCACCCTCTCCACCTGCACCTACGAGCGCGACGACGGCCGCTATGTCGTGGTCGGCAAGCTCACAAGGATACAATGATACTATTTCCCGATTAAAGTCTTTAATCGGGAAAGCCGCAGTTCCTGCGGCGTTTTCAGCGCAAAACGCTGAAAACGCGTCTCATACAGCACCTCTACGCGCCTTATGGCGCTATGAAAACCTTTAAGGGATTAAAGGTTTTCATGAGGTTCTAGTATGAGAAAGTTTGATCCCGCCGTGAAAACGGCGGGATCGGTTTGTTTACGCAAAGATAAAACCACCGATCTTTCGACCGGTGGTTTTTACATGTCATTAATAGTAACGCTTATTCTTGTTCTTGCGTGCAGCCTCGGATTTCTTGCGGCGCTTGACGCTGGGGCTCTGGTAGTACTCCTTCTTTCTGAGGTCGGCCAGAACGCCGGACTTCGCGCAGCTGCGCTTGAATCTCTTCAGAGCATTGTCCAGAGACTCATTCTCCTTGACGTAGATTTCAGACATGTATTTCCCTCCCTCCAAATACGCCTTGCGGCGCTTTAAGGGCCAATGAATTGGCTTTTAGCATTGGTATTATAACGGGTTAAGCCCCAAATGTCAATGATTACTTTGCCGGCTTGAGGATCAAATTGATGATCTTGTTTTTCACGACGATGGTCTTTACGATCTGCATACCCTGGAGCTGGCGCTGGATCTTTTCATCCTTGCAGGCGGTGTCGATGATGAACTGCTCGTCGGCGTCGGCGGGCACGATGATGGTGGAGCGGAGCTTGCCGTTGACCTGCACGGCCATCTCGCGCTCGGCGTCGACGGTCTTGGTCTCGTCATACTGCGGCCAGGGCATCTGCATGGCCATCTTCCCGTATTTTGCGGCAAAGCCGAGCTGCTCCCACATCTCCTCGGCGATGTGCGGGGCGAAGGGAGAGAGCAGCTCCACGAGGTACTGGAGATCGCCCTTTGTGCAGCCGTTGGTGTAGAACTCGTTGACCATGGTCATGAGCTGGGCGATGGCGGTGTTCATCTTGAGGGTGTCGATATCCTCGCCCACCTTCTTGATGCTCTTGTGGATGATGGGCTCGTTCTTCTTCGTGACGGCCTCGTCGTCCTTGGCCAGCTCCATCAGGTTCCAGCAGCGGTCCAGGAAGCGCTTGGAGCCCTTCACGGCCTCATCGGACCAGGTGGCGGTCTTCTCAAAGTCGCCGATGAACATGATATACACGCGCATGGTGTCTGCGCCGTAGGCCTTGACCACATCGTCGGGATTGACGACGTTGCCGAGGGACTTGGACATCTTGACGCTGGTGCGCAGGGCCTCATTGCCGTAGCGCTCGATGAGGGCCTGCTTTTCCTCCTCGGTCTCGACATTGCCGACATAGTGCGGGTTCTTGCCGAGGATCATGCCGTGGGAGGTGCGCTTGAGATACGGCTCCTTCGTGTGCACGACGCCGATGTCATAGAGGAACTTGTGCCAGAAGCGGCTGTACAGGAGGTGGAGCGTGGTGTGCTCCATGCCGCCGTTATACCAGTCCACCGGGCCCCAGTACTCCTCAGCCTCCTTGGAGAAGGGTGCCTCGTCATTGTGCGGGTCCATGTAGCGCAGGAAGTACCAGCAGGAGCCGGCCCAGTTCGGCATGGTGTCGGTCTCGCGCTTGGCGGGGCCGCCGCAGCAGGGGCAGGTGGTGTTGACCCAGTCGGTCATCTTGCTGAGGGGGGATTCGCCGTCGTCGGTGGGCTCATAGCTCTCCACCTGCGGCAGCACAAGCGGCAGCTCGCTCTCCGGGATGGGGACCCAGCCGCACTTTTCGCAGTTGACAAGGGGGATCGGCTCGCCCCAGTAGCGCTGGCGGGAGAAGACCCAGTCGCGCAGCTTGAAGTTGACCTTCTCCTTGCCCCAGCCCTGCTTGACGACGTATTCCTTCATGGCCGGGATGGCGTCCTTGACGGTCATGCCGTTGAGGAAGCCCGAGTTGACCATGATCGCGTTCTCGTCCTTGGATACGAAGGCCTCCTTCGTGATGTCGCCGCCGGAGACGACTTCGACGATGGGCAGGCCGAACTTGGTGGCGAACTCCCAGTCGCGCTGATCGTGGCCCGGCACGCCCATGACGATGCCGGTGCCGTAGCCCATCAGCACATAGTCGGAGACGAACATCGGCACGATCTTGCCGGTGGCGGGGTTCGTGACCTCGATGCCCTCGAGCCGGACGCCGGTCTTGTCCTTGTTCAGCTCGCCGCGCTCGAAGTCGGACTTGCGGGCGGCGGCCTCGCGGTAGGCCTGCACCTCGTCCCAGTTCACGATGCGGTCCTTCCACTTCGCCAGCAGCGGATGCTCGGGCGAGATGACCATATAGGTCACGCCGAAGAGCGTGTCGGCGCGAGTGGTGAAGACGGTGACGTCGTCCTCCGTGTTGGTCTTGAAGGTGACCTCGCAGCCCGTGGAGCGGCCGATCCAGTTTTTCTGCTGGAGCTTGACGCGCTCGATAAAGTCGAGATCGTCCAGGTCGTCGATCAGACGGTCGGCGTATTTGGTGATGCGCAGCATCCACTGGCTCTTTTCCCGGCGGATGACGGGCGAGCCGCAGCGCTCGCACATGCCCTCGACGACCTCCTCGTTGGCGAGGCCGACCTTGCAGCTGGGGCACCAGTTGATCGGAATGGTGGCCTTGTAGGCCATGTCGTTCTTGAACAGCTGCAGGAAGATCCACTGCGTCCACTTGTAATACTTCGGGTCGGTCGTGTCCACGACACGGTCCCAGTCGAAGCCGTAGCCGAGCATCTTGAGCTGACGGGTGAAGTTGTCGATGTTCTGTCTGGTGACGATGGCCGGATGGATATGGTTTTTGATGGCGTAGTTCTCGGTCGGCAGGCCGAAGGCGTCAAAGCCGATCGGGAAGAGGACGTTGTAGCCCTCCATCCTCTTTTTGCGCGTGACGATGTCGATCGCCGTGAAGGGGCGCGGATGGCCCACGTGCAGTCCCGCTCCGGAGGGATACGGGAACTCGATCAGTCCGTAGAACTTGGGCTTATCGCTCCCCGTAACGGCGGCGTAAGGCTTGGTGATCTCCCAGTTTTCCTGCCATTTCTTTTCAATGGCCGCAAAATCGTATTTCATGGTTTTATCATCCCTTTTTTTG
Organism: Oscillospiraceae bacterium; assembly: GCA_017447645.1. Classification (GTDB taxonomy): domain Bacteria; phylum Bacillota; class Clostridia; order Oscillospirales; family Oscillospiraceae; genus Limivicinus. The sequence goes on along the minus strand of JAFSNA010000054.1, from coordinate 32,898 downwards.
ATTTCCCCCGTTTCGGCACGGGGATGCTCCTGCTGCCCCTGTAATCAGGGGCGCGGAAGGGATGAGGGGTCAACAGCCTCGGCGTCGCTCCAGAGGCGCTCCAGATTATAGAATTTGCGCGCTTCATCCGTAAAGACGTGGACGATCACGCAGCCGAAGTCCATCAGCACCCAGATGTCCGAGCGCAGGCCCTCGCGGCGGTGCAACGGCTCGCCCGCCTCGGAAAGGCGGCGGTCCACCTCGTCGACCAGCGATTTGATGTGCGGCGCGGAGCTGCCGTTGCAGATCACGAAATAATCCGCCAGCACGGTCTGCCCGTCGGTCTTGAGGACCTTGATGTCTTTTGCTTTCTTGTCGTCCAGCGCGTCAACGGCGACAGCGGCGATTTGGGCGGGAGTCAGCATCTGTTCATTTCTCCTTCTCGTGATACCATTCGTAAGCTTTCAGCGTGTCGATATAGACCTCGCGTCCCGAGCGGCGGACTTCCTCGATCGTCATCTTCAATCCCAGAGCCATCGCGGCGTCGAGATCCTCAAAAGCAAGGGCGCGCAGCGCCTCGATGCCCTCGAAGTCGCGGGTAGGCTCGATATAGTCTGCCAGATACAGGATCTTTTCAAACCGCGTCATGTCCGGCTTGCCGGTGGTGTGCCAGCGGATCGCCTCGCACACGGTCTCGTCGGCGCCGAAGACGTCGCGCGCCAGGGCGGCGCCGGTCTTGGCGTGGAGCAGGCTCTTGTTCTGCAGCTCGGAATTATCGTTTATGATAGCATACTTTTCGCAGTACTGCAACTGCTGATCTTTCGTACAGCGCTTGGTGATGTCATGCAGGATCGCGGCCTCGGCGGCAAGCTCGGGATCCTCCCCCCAGTAGCGGGCCAGACGCACGGCCTCGCTCTCACAGCCGGCGACGTGCGCCACGCGGTAATCGTCGAGATAGCTCAGCGCCCTTTCCCGCAGCCAGGTCAGCTCGGGCTTCGCGCCGTAATAACGGCGGCGGATGATCTCAGCGTAGACCGCGTCGGGAAGCAGATCCTCGCCCGCGCGAAGCGGCAGCCGCTCGCGGATCTTCTCGGAGCTGGCCTCCAGCGGCTCGTGCGGCAGCAGGATGATCTGCGCGCCGTATTCGTCCGTGAGCGCGCCCGCCGTCCTGCGCAGCGTCTCGCCGTCCTCCTCCGCGCGGGAGAGCACGGCGAGCGTGCAGTTCTCCAGCAGGTAGCGGAAGTGATACCATTCCTCAAAGCTCTCGAGCATATCCGTCCCGATGACGAGGCAGAGCTCGGCGTCCGGGTACTCCCCGCGCAGCTGCGTGACGGTGTCGTAGGTGTAGCTCTTTCCCCCGCGCCGCAGCTCGATGTCGCTGATCTCCGCTCCGGGGATCCCGGCAAAGGCCAGACGGCACAGCTCCATGCGCTGCTCGGCAGAGGGACTGTCACCGGCAAGATCCTTATGGGGCGGGATGCCAGCGGGAACGATCAGAAAGCGGTCGGGCGCGAGCTCGTTCACAACGGTCTTCGCCGCCTCGACGTGGCCAAGATGCGGGGGATTGAAGCTGCCCCCGTAAACGGCGATCCTCATTTTCTTTTTCCGTCCTTCGGAAGCTCGATCTTCGGATCCTTTTGATTGCGCTTGAAGAGCACGAACTTGGTGCCGATACACTGGACCGGATCGGCGCCGCAGCGATCGCAGAGCTCCTCGCAGGCCTCGCGGGCCGTGAGCATCGAGCTTTCGAGCACCTTGCCCTTGACAAGCTCGCGCGCCTTGAGCGCGTCGACGACGGACATGACGAGATTGTCCGTGATGCCGCCCTTGCCGATCTGGATGATCGTCTCCTCGTTCATCGCTAATCCGCGCAGATACGCGCGTTGTTTGCTGGTGATTGCCATTTTTATTCTCCTATTCCTTACAGCCTTCCCCTTTGGGGAAGGTGTCGGCCGCAGGCCGACGGATGAGGGTGTCGTTCCTTTTGAGCGCTGTCGGCCGCAGGCCGACGGATGAGGGTGTCGTTTCCCTTGAGCGCTCTCGTGAGAGCGCTGTCGGCCGCAGGCCGACGGATAATGACGCTTTTTATTTGAACAGGGCTTCCACGAAGCTCTTCGCGTCGAAGGGGATGAGATCGTCGATCCCCTCGCCCACGCCGACGTATTTCACGGGGAGCCCCAGCTCGTTCGCGATGGCAAAGACGATGCCGCCCTTGGCCGTGCCGTCCAGCTTGGTCAGCACGATGCCCGTGAGAGAGGCGGTTTCCGTAAACTGCTTGGCCTGGATCAGACCGTTCTGACCGGTCGTCGCGTCAAGCACCATCAGGGTCTCGACGTCGCTTTCGGGCAGTTCGCGCATGATGATGCGGCGGATCTTGGCCAGCTCGTTCATCAGATTCTGCTTGTTGTGCAGACGTCCGGCCGTATCGATGATGATCACGTCGCTCCCGCGGGCCTTTGCCGCGCAGATCGCGTCGTAGACCACGGCGCCGGGATCGCTTCCCTCTTCATGGCGGACGATCTCCGTCCCGGAGCGCTGCGCCCAGATCGTCAGCTGCTCGGCCGCTGCCGCGCGGAAGGTGTCTCCCGCGCAGAGCAGGACTTTTTTGCCCTCGGCCCTGAGCTGGGAGGCCAGCTTGCCGATGGTCGTGGTCTTGCCCACGCCGTTGACGCCCACCATCAGGATCACGGAGGGCTTCGTGTCGAGCTTGAGCGTGCTGTCGCCGGTCTGCAGCATCTTGCTGAGCAGCTCGATCAGCCCCTCGCGGGCTTCATAGCCCTTGCGGAAGCGGCGCTCCCAGGTCAGCTTGCGCATGCCCTTGACCACAGCCTCCGCCGTCGGCATCCCGACGTCCGAGACCACCAGCAGCTCCTCGAGATCGTCGTAGAAGTCCTCGCTGTCCGGCGCGTAATCCAGGAAGAGCTCCTCGAGCTCGTTGAGATTGTTCCGTGTCTTGCTCAGACCGGAAAAAAGCTTATCAAAAAGTCCCATTTCATTCCTCGTCTATCGTTTTCTGCGCGCTCTCGAGATCCAGCTCGATCACGCTGGAAACGCCCTTTTCCTGCATCGTCACGCCGTAGAGCATGTCCGCCGCCTCCATCGTGCCGCGGCGGTGCGTGATGACCAGGAACTGCGTCCTGTCCGCCATGCGCCGCAGATAGTCGGCGAAGCGGTTCACGTTCGCCTCGTCCAGCGCGGCCTCGATCTCGTCCATCACGCAGAAGGGCGTGGGACGGACCTTCAGGATCGCGAAATACAGCGCGATCGCCACAAAGGCCATCTCTCCGCCGGAGAGCAGGCTGATCGTCGTGATCGCCTTGCCGGGCGGCTGCACGCGAATCTCGATCCCGCAGCCGAGCACATCGTTCTCGTCCTCGAGCTCCAGCGAGGCTTTGCCGCCTCCGAAAAGCTCGCGGAAGGTGAGGCGGAAGGCCTCGTCGATCGCACGGAACTGCGTGAGGAAAACGTCTTTCATCTCGCCGGTCACGTCCCGGATGATGCCGAGCAGCTCCTTTTTCGCCTTGTCCACGTCGTCGCGCTGTCCCGAAAGGAACTCGTAGCGCTCGCTGACGCGCTTGTATTCCTCGATCGCGCCGAGATTCGGCGTGCCGAGCGAAGCGATCTCCCGGCGCAGCTCGGCGATGGCGCGGTTCTCCTTCGCCATCGATTCAACAGGCCGGCGCAGCGCGTTCGCCGCGCTGTGGCTGAGCTCGTAATTGTCCCAGAGCCGGTCGAGGATCTGCTTCTCCTCCAGATCGGCGGAGAGCTTTTTCTGTTCGATCTTCGCACTCTGCCGCTCGAGGGAGACGAGCTCGGCGTTGCGCTCCTGCGTCTCCTTCTCGGCGCGGGTCCGCTTGCCCTCGAGCTCCAGTCTTCGGCCGGTGATCTCGGCGATCTCGGCGCGGATCGAGGCGATCTTCTGCGCGATCTCGCCGAGCGTCTTTTCCTTTTCGGCGAGCTTGTCCTCCATCGAGCGGATCAGGACCTCGCTCTCCTCGGCGGCGCGGCGGCGCGCCTCGCTGTCGCCCGTGATGGCCTCAAGCAGGACTTTGAGCTGGACGGCGCTGTTTTCCGTCGTTCTTCTTTCCGCCTCGAGAGAGGAACGCGCGCTGCGCTGTTCGGTCTGCTCTTCGAGCGCGGCGTCCAGCCGGAAGCGCACGTTGGCGAGGTTTGCCTTTGCCCGTTCGAGCTCCGCGGCGCTGTTTTTCGCTTTCTCCGCAGCCTCGCCCTGTCTGACGCGCAGCGAGGCCAGCTCGTTGGCGCGCGAGAGGATGCCGCTCGATTTCGCGCTGCTGCCGCCGGTCATCGAGCCGCCGGCGTTGATGATCTGCCCGTCGAGCGTCACGATGCGCAGGCGGTTCCCGCTCGCCTTCGCCATGCGGACGGCGTCGGTGAGCGTCTCGGCGACGACGGTGCGGCCGAGCAGGTTTTCGAAAATGCCCTGATACTTCTTATCAAAGCTGACGAGATCGAAGGCCACGCCGACGAAGCCCGGATCGTCCACGGGCGCGTCGCGCATGACGGAACCCCGGATCGTGTCGATCGGGAGGAAGGTCGCGCGGCCGGCGTCACGGCGTTTGAGGAATTCGATGGCGTTCTTGCCGTCGTCCTGCGTGTCCACGACGATGTGCTGCGCCGCGGCGCCGAGCGCCGTCTCGATGGCGAGCGCGCACTCCCTGTCCGCGCGCACGAGATTGGCGGCCGGGCCGTGGATGCCGCGGAGCGTTCCCCGCTCCGCTTCGCGCATGACGCTGCGCACGGCGCCGGAAAAGCCCTCGTAGCTCTTTTCCATCTCCTCGAGCATGGCGATGCGCCCCTCGGCGCTTTTGAGCTCGATCTCCAGGCGGTTGGCCCGCTCGGTCAGGTCGCTGAGGATGCTCTCGCGGCTGCGCAGCTTGAGACGGCAGCCCTCGATGACGTTGTTCGTCGTCTGTTCGCTCTCCGCGGCCTTTTTCAGCTCTTCGTCGATCGCGGCGACGCGTTTTTCGTTCTCGCCGATCTGAACGCGCAGTTCCTTTGCGCGCTCTTCCTGCCGAAGCATATCATCCTGCAGGCGCGCGGCGCCGGCGCGGGTGCTCTCGATGTTCGCACGGATGACCGCGGCGGCGGATTCACACTCGCTCTGCGCGCTCTCGGCAGAGGAAAGACGCTCTCGCGCCTGTTCGGTCTCGACGTCCTTCTGATGCATGCGCTCGGTGATGCTCCCGGAGGAGGCGTAGAGCGCTTCCAGCCGCGCGCGGGCCTCCTCGAGGCTGCGCGTGACCTGCTCATATTCCAGGTTGACGCTCTCGGCCTGGGCGTGCAGCTTCTCCAGCGTGGTCATCCATACGGAGACCTCGCGGATCTTCAGCTCGTCGCGCAGCACGAGATAGCGTTTGGCGACCTCCGACTGCTCGCGCAGCGGTCCGACCTGCAGCTCCAGCTCCTCGATCTTGTCGTTGATGCGCAGAAGGTTTTCCTCCGTGCGCTCGAGCTTGCGCTCGGCCTCCTCCTTGCGGTAGCGGAAGCGCGAGATGCCGGCCGCCTCCTCGAAGACCTCGCGGCGGTCGGTGCTCTTGGTCGAGACGATCTCGGCGATGCGGCCCTGCCCGATGATGGAATAGCCGTCGCGCCCCAGGCCCGTATCCATCAGCAGGCCGTGGATGTCCTTGAGGCGTACGCTCTCCCGGTTGATGAAATACTCGCTCTCGCCGCTGCGGTAGTAACGGCGGGTGAGCATGACCTCGCTCGAGTCGCTGTCGAAGATGCGCGCGGAGTTGTCGATGATGAGCGAGACCTGGGCGTAGCCGAGTTTATTGCGCTTCTCGGTGCCGCCGAAGATCACGTCCTCCATCTTGCTGCCGCGCAGCGCCTTCGTGCGCTGCTCGCCCATGACCCACAGGATCGCGTCGGCAATGTTGGACTTGCCCGCGCCGTTGGGGCCGACGATGGCGGTAATATCCTTTTCAAAGCTCAGGCGCGTCTTGTCCGGGAAGGACTTGAAGCCCTGGATCTCAAGTGCTTTTAAGTACAAGTGGATGTCCTCGTCAAATCATGAAATAACTGAGTTATTATATAATATTTCTCCTCCGTTTTCAACGGAAAGGAGAAGGATTTCTCCCTCTTCAACGGCCGCGGGGACTACTTTTGCATCCCTCAGGCCGAATTCTCGCCGCAGCGCCAGCAGATTTTCCTTCTTCTGCCCGATCGCCTGCGAGAGCGAGCGCTCCGCCGCGCCGAGCACGACGCGGCTGTCCTGCGGCGTTCCCGCGAGAAGCATGCGCATCTTTTCCAGCATCACGCGGCTTTTGACAAGCTCGCCGAGCGCGGGATGGTAGGCTCCGCCCGCGGCCTCGCCGCCGGAGAGCTCCTCCGTCGGGTTGAGCCCCAGACGGATGACCGGGACGCAGGCCTCTTCAAACAGCGGCAGGAGCTTTGCGCACACGCGCACGGCGTCCTCCACCGTATGCTCCCGGTATTCGCCGCGCTTCCACAGCTCCCACAGAGGCGTGCCGCGCACGATCACCGTCGGGTAGATCCGCGCGCCGTCCGGCCGCAGGTCGATGAGGCGGCGCGCCGTTTCCATGTCCTTTTCGTCGCTGTCGCCGGGCAGCCCCGTCATCATCTGCAGGACAAGGCGAAAGCCGGCCGCTTTGATCGCCGCGGCCGCCCGCTCCACATCCGCCGCCGTATGGCCGCGTCCGGAGAGGCGCAGTACCTTGTCGTCCATCGACTGGGCGCCAAGCTCCACCGTCTCCACGCCGAAGCGGCGCAGCCGCTCCAGCACCTCGCCGTCGATGGCGTCGGGCCGGGTGGAGAGACGGATCGCGTCAAGCGCGCCGCGCCCGATCGCCTCCGCCGCGGCGGCAAGAAGCTCCTCCTGACGCTTCGCGGGGATGGCCGTGAAGCTGCCCCCATAAAACGCCAGTTGCCGCTTTGCCCCGCAGGGGGGCAAGGCGGCGGCTGCTTCGATCGCCTGTCTGACTGTCTCGGCCGTGGCGCTCTCCCGACTGCCGCTGATGCGCCTCTGATCGCAGAAAACGCATCGATGGGGGCAGCCCTGATGCGGCACGAAAACGGGGATGACGCACTCGCGCGCGCTCATGCTTCCAGTCTTTCCAGCGCGCGGCGCGCGGCCATCTGCTCGGCCTCTTTTTTCGTTCTTCCGCTGCCCTCGCCGACGGTCTCGCCGTCGACGGACACCGAGAAGGTAAAGGTCTTGCTGTGATCCGGCCCGCTCTCGCCGATGAGCTCATAGCAGATCCGGACCTCGCCCCGGCGCTGAACGAGCTCCTGCAGCGCCGTCTTGTAGTCGGCGCTGGGGTGGTCCTCGCCGAGCTCCGCGCCGGAGAGGACCCGGCTCATGATAAACTTTTTCGCCTCGGCCATGCCGCCGTCGAGATAGATCGCGGCGATAACGGCCTCGACCATGTCGGCCAGGATGGACGCGCGTTCGCGCCCGCCCGTCAGCTCCTCGCCGCGGCCGAGACGCATGAACTCGCCCAGGCCGAGCGAAAGAGCCGTCCTGTGCAGGCTCGTCTCACAGACCAGCTCGGCGCGCAGGCGCGTCATGCGCCCCTCCGGCAGAGCGGGCTCGTGGCTGTACAGATATTCCGCCGTCGTCAGTCCCAGGACGGAATCGCCCAGGAACTCCAGCCGCTCATAGCTCACCACGTCCGCGCTGTGGCGCTCGTTGGCGTAGGAGCTGTGCGTCAGGGCCGTCTCCAGCAGGCGTGCATCGCGGAAATGATAGCCGATGCGTTCCTCAAGCGTTTGCTTCACTGTCGTTTTTGATCCTCATGTATTCGATGTTGGCCTTGATGTCCTCGACGACGTTCGCTTCCACGAACGCCTTCGCCTGGCGGATCGCCGCAAAAAAGCTGGCGGCATTGGACGAGCCGTGCGCCTTGATGACCGGACGGGAAATGCCGATCAGCGCCGTGCCGCCCACCTCGTTGACGTCCAGGGATTTCTTCATCGCCTTGAGATCGCCCTTGAGCACGCCGGCGGCCAGCTTGTTGAGCGTATTCTTGTAGAACACGCCCTTGAGCGTGCCCATGATGTACTTGATCACGCCCTCCGCGGCTTTGAGGAGGACGTTGCCGGTGAAGCCGTCGGTCACGACCACGTCGGCCGCGCCTTCAAAGACGCCCGTGCCCTCGACGTTGCCGACGAAGTTGATCCGCCCCTTCTCGCCGGCCTCGCGCAGCAGCGCGAAGACCTGGTGCTGCAGCTCGCCGCCCTTGGTATCCTCGGTGCCGACGTTCAGCAGACCCACGCGCGGATTCTCAATGCCCATCATTTTCCTGGCATAGTAGCTGCCCATGTAGGCGAACTGAAGCAGATATTCCGCCGTGCATTCGACGTTCGCGCCGCAGTCGATGAGCATGACGCCCTTCTCGCCCGCGGGCAGGATCGGCGCCAGGGCCGCGCGGCGGATGCCGCGGATGCGCTTGACGGTCAGCGTCGCGCCGGTGAGCAGCGCGCCGGTCGAGCCGGCGGAGACGACGGCGTCGCCTTTGCCCTCGCTGAGCAGACGCAGCGCGACGGCCATCGACGAGTCCTTCTTGCGGCGCGTCGCCGTGCTCGGATCGTCCTCCATCGAAATGATCTCGCGCGCGTCGACAAGCTCGTAAGCGGACAGATCCTCGCCCTCGAGGCAGGAGCTGACCTCTTCGATCTTTCCGACAAGCGTGATCTCGACGCCCAGTTCCTTTCTTGCGCGGACCGCGCCTTTGACGATCTCTTGCGGGGCTCTGTCCCCGCCCATGGCGTCTACGATGATCCTCATAGTTTGAAAATCTCCTTTGAAAGAATGTCGTCTATGATCGCAAGCGAACGCTTTGATATTTCCGTATTCTTGTTCCGCTTTCCCTTCACGCGGCGGTCGAGCGGCGTGATCAGGCCGAAGTTGATGTTCATCGGCTGGAAGTCGCCCACGCTGCCGCCGGAGACGTACAGCGCCAGCGCGCCGATCGCGGTCTCCTGCGGGAAATCGGCCGCGGGGAGGGAGAGCACGCGCGCGGCGGTCTCGATCCCGACCAGCAGCCCGGAGGCCGCCGACTCGACATAGCCCTCCACGCCGGTCATCTGCCCGGCGAAGCTGATGCGCGGCTCGGACCTGAGGCGGTAATAGCGGTCGAGCAGCCGGGGGCTGTTGAGATAGGTGTTGCGGTGCATCACGCCGTAGCGTACGAACTCGGCATCCCGCAGCGCGGGGATCATCGAGAACACGCGCTTCTGCTCGCCCCAGGTCAGATGCGTCTGAAAGCCGACGAGGTTGTAGAGCGTGCCCTCGGCATTGTCGCGCCGCAGCTGCACGACGGCGTAATTGTTCTTCCCCGTGCGCGGATCCACGAGCCCCACGGGCTTGAGCGGGCCGTAGCGCAGCGTGTCCGCGCCGCGGCGGGCCATGACCTCGACGGGCATGCAGCCCTCGAAGACCGCGCCGTCGTCAAAGCCGTGCACCGGCGCTTCCTTCGCGCTCACCAGCGCGTCGACAAAGGCAAGATACTCCTCTTTGTCCATCGGGCAGTTTACATAATCCGCCGTCCCCTTGTCGTAGCGGGAGGCGAAGAACGCGTTGTCCATGTCCACGCTCTCGAGCGTGACGATCGGCGCGACGGCGTCGTAGAAATGCAGATCGCTCTCCGGGCAGAGGGCGGCGATCCTTTCCGCGATCGCGTCGGAGGAAAGGGGTCCGGTCGCGATCACGACCTCCCCTTCCGGGATCTCCGTGGCCTCGGCGCGGACGATTTCGACCATGGGGTGACTCGTCAGTTTCTCCGTGACGGTCCGTGAAAAGCCCTCGCGGTCGACGGCGAGGGCGCCGCCCGCGGCCACGCGGTTTTGATCCGCGCTCTCCATGATGAGCGAGCCCAGCGCGCGCATCTCGGCCTTCAGGAGGCCCACGGCGTTGGACAGCTCGTCGCTGCGCAGGGAGTTGGAGCACACCAGCTCGGCAAAGCCGTCGGAGACGTGGGCCGGCGTTTTTTTCTCCGGCTTCATCTCCACCAGGCGCACAGGGATATTCCGTTTGGCGAGCTGCCAGGCGCATTCGCTGCCGGCCAGGCCCGCGCCGAGCACGGTGACTGTCTTCATTCTTATTCCTCGGTCTTTTTTTCTTTTTTGGCCGTCGTCTTTCCAGCGGCGCTCTTTTTCGCCGCCGCGCTCTTCGACGTGCTCGCCTTCGTGCCCGTTTTCTTCGCCGCGGTCTTTTTCGCGGGCGTCTTTTTCTTATAGCTCCGCTTGTCCTCGGGGACGAAGTTGGGACATTCCTCGTTGATGCAGAAGCTCTTGAGCGGACCGCGCCCGGCGCGCTTGAACATCGTTTTGCCGCAGCTCGGGCAGACGTCCTTCGTCGGCACGTCCCAGGTGATGAAGCCGCAGTCCGTGCCGCGCTCGCAGGCGTAGAAGACATAGCCCTTCTTGCTGGTGCGCTTGAGGATCTTGCCGCCGCACTTGGGGCATCTGCCCGGCATCTCGACGACGATGGGCTTGGTAAAGGTGCAGTCCGGGAAGCCGGGGCAGGCCAGGAAATAGCCGAAACGGCCCTTCTTGATGACCATACGGCGGCCGCAGACCTCGCAGATCTCGTCGCTCTCGACGTCGGGCACCTTGATGCGTACGCCGTCCATGGCCTTTTCCGCGGCGCTCATCTCTTTTTCAAAGCTCGTATAGAAATCGCCCAGCACCTTGCGCCAGTCGGCCTTGCCGCTTTCGATCTCGTCGAGCTCGCTCTCCATCTGGTTGGTGAATTTCAGATCGACGATGTCGCCGAAATGCTCCTTCATCAGCTCCGTCACCACCTCGCCCAGCGGCGTGGGTCGGAGATACTTGCCTTCCTTGATCACATAATCGCGCGAGGTGATGGCCGTGATCGTCGGCGCGTAGGTCGACGGGCGGCCGATGCCCTTTTCCTCCATCGCGCGGATGAGGGTGGCCTCGGTATAGCGGGCGGGCGGCTGGGTGAACTGCTGCTGCGGCGTCATCTTTTCCAGATACACGCGCTCTCCCTCCCGGAGCGCAGGCAGCGGGCTTTCCAGCTCGCCGCTCTCCTCGTCGCGCGCCTCTTCATATACGGCGGTATAGCCGGGGAACTTGAGCTCGGAATAGTTGGCGTGGAAGCTGTAGCCGGCGGAGACGACCTCGACGGCGACGTTGTCGTAGACGGCGTTCGCCATCTGGCTGGCCGTGAAGCGTCCCCAGATCAGGCGGTAGAGCCGGTACTGCTCCTGCGTGAGGTCCTTGCGCACGAGCTCGGGCGAGAGCTCGACATAGGTCGGGCGGATCGCCTCGTGCGCGTCCTGCGCGCCGGCCTTGGTCTTATAGCGGCGCGGCGAGCCGGGATAGTACGCTTTCCCGTAACGCTCGGTGATGAAGCTGCGGGCGGCGGAGAGCGCCTCCTCCGACAGACGCAGCGAGTCGGTCCTCATGTAGGTGATCAGGCCGATCGTGCCGTGGCCGCTGATCTCCACGCCCTCGTACAGCTGCTGGGCGATGGACATCGTGCGGCGCGGCGTCATGGCCAGTCGGCGCGAGGCCTCCTGCTGCAGCGTGGAGGTGATAAAGGGAGGCGCGGGGCTCTTCTGTTTCTCGCCGCGCTTGACGGAACGGATGATAAAGGGCTCGTCCTGCGTCGCGGCAATAACGGTCCTGACCTCGTCCTCGTTTTTCAGCTCGGTTTTTTTATCGCCCTTACCGTAGAAGCGCGCGGTGAATTTGCCGTTGCCCTCCTCGCAGTCCAGCAGCGCGTCGAGCAGCCAGTATTCCTCGCTGACAAAGCTCTTGATCTCCTCCTCGCGGTCGACGACCATGCGCGTTGCGACGGACTGCACGCGTCCGGCGGAGAGCCCGGCCTTGACCTTTTTCCACAGCAGCGGCGAGATCTTGTAGCCCACGATCCTGTCGAGGATGCGGCGCGCCTGCTGCGCGTCCACTAGATCGCTGTCGATCGCGCGCGGATGCTCGATGTTCTCGGTCACGACTTTTTTCGTGATCTCATTGAAGGTCACGCGCCTGGCCTTTTTGTCGTCGAGCTCCAGCAACTCCTTGAGGTGCCAGGAGATGGCCTCGCCCTCGCGGTCGGGGTCCGTCGCGAGATAGACCGTGCCGGCCGATTTCGCATCCTTTTTCAGCTCCGCGATCAGGTCCTTCTTGTCCTTGACCGGGATGTATTCGGGCTCGAAGCCCTTCTCTATATCAACGCCCAGCTTGCTCTTCGGGAGATCCCGCAGATGTCCCATGGACGCCTTTACCTTATACTGTCCGCCGAGATATTTTTCGATGGTCTTCGCCTTCGCCGGAGACTCGACGATCACAAGGTCTTTTCCTCTTGCCATTGTGTTTCCTCACTTTGCCGTTGTTGTGTTCAGCGGCGCTGTACGTTGAGCGCCACCCGGTTGCCCGGCATGCGCCGGACGATGCCCTTGACGGTCATCACCGTCAGCTGGGTCAGCACCGCCGCCGCGCCGAGACCGGTCTTTTCCACGATGTCGTCGATGTGCGTGGGCTCTTTTTCGATCGCGGAAATGATCCTCAGCTGCGTCTCGTTCAGGGAGGCGAGCTGTTCCCGTAAGTCAATATATGCCCCGCTTTTGGGCTTGTCAATCTCTTTTTTGGGGCTCTCCGTGCCGTTTTCGGGACATTGGGAGGACGGCGGAACGCTCTCGGGCGGAGCGTTCTTTTCCGTTCGGAAGCCCTGTGTGTCCTCTCTGATCCTGTCCGGAAAACGGGATCGGAATTCACGCATCACTTCCCAGCCGCAGGTGACGGGCGTCGCGCCCTCCTTGAGGAGATTGTTCGTGCCGCGGCAGCCGGCGGCGTCCGCGTTGCCGGGGACGGCAAAGACCTCGCGCCCCTGCTCGAGCGCCTCGGCCGCGAAGAGCAGCGTGCCGCTCTTTTCCGGGGCCTCGATCGCCACCGTGCCGACCGAAAGGCCGGAGCTGATGCGGTTGCGGTCGCGGAAGAAGCTTTTCTGCGAGCGGGTGCCCGGCGCGTATTCGCTCACGAGCGCTCCCCTTTGGCAGACGTCGCGGCTCAGCTCGCTCTCCTGCATCTCATGCGCCGTTCCGAGCACGCCGATGCACACGCCGCCCGCTTCAAGCGCTCCGCAGGCCGCGGCAGCGTCGATGCCGTTTGTGAGTCCGGAGATGACGACGCCGCCGCAGCGGACGATCTCGCCGGCGATCCGGCGGCTCATCTTGATCCCGTAGGCGGAGGCGGAGCGCGTGCCGACCACGGCGATGGCCGCCTCGTCGTCGACAAAGGGCAGACGGCCCTTGACATACAGGACCGTCGGCGGCGCCCAGATCGTCCGGAGCCGCCTGGGATAGAGCGTGTCCTGCATGGTCAGGATCGAAAGGCCCTGCGCCTCGCAGTCGCCCAGGATCTCGTCGACGCGGCGCAGGTTCCTCTGCTCCAGGAGCCTTGCCTCGTTTTCACTGACGCCCTCCGTCTCGCCCAGGACGCCCGACGGGGCGAAAAAGGCCGTTTCCGCATCGCCGAAGCGGCGGATCACGGCGGCCTTCGCGCGCACGCTCACGCCCTCGAGCGAGGAGAGCCATATCCAGTATTGCAGAGCAGACATGTTTTTCTTCCCGCCTTATCGTTTTTCTCTCGTCATTTCCCACATCAGCACCGAGGCCGCGACCGCCGCGTTGAGCGATTCGCTGCGCGCGTCCATGGGAATGATGACCTCGCCGCGGCAGAGCGCCAGAAGCTCTCTGCTCAGGCCCTGTCCCTCGCTGCCGACGGCGACGGCCGCGCGCGTCAGATCGACCTCGCGCAGATCCCGCGCCTGGGGCGAGAGCGCCGCGCCATAAAGCGGCAGGCCGTGCTTCTCCAGCCAGGCGGGAAGCTCGTCAAGCTCGAGACGAAAGACCCTCTGGCGGAAGATTGCACCCATCGTGGCGCGCACGGTCTTGGGGCCGTACAGATCGGCGCAGTCGCCCGTCAGCACGACGGCGTCTACGGAAAAGGCGCTCGCCGTGCGCAGCACGGTGCCGACGTTGCCGGGATCCTGCACGTTTTCGAGAAGGATCGCGCTGTCGATCCTCCCGGGGGCGTCTTCCTCGCGCATCCGCACGGTAAAAAGCGGACCGGGGCTGTTCTTCATCGCCGAGGCGTAGTCGAAAAGATCCGCCGGGGCGAGAAACTGCGCGGGACAGTCGATCTCTCCCGCCGCGCCGCCCTCCTTCCAGAGGACGGAGAGGATCTCGGCGCCGTTGTCCGCGGCCTCGCCGAGCAGCTTGGTCCCGTCGCAGACGAAGCAGCCCTGCTCCCGGCGCAGCGAGGCGTCGGCTGCCAGGGCGCGCAGCTGTGCGATAAAGGGGTTTTTTCTGGAAGTGATCCTGTCCATTTCCGCTCTCCGTACATACATGATAAGCCGGTGCTCCACTGTTACGTCAAAATATTGTAGCATAGGAGCGCCGGCCTTTCAATATTAAATTATATCTTCGCGGTTTTCGCCCTTTCGTCGTGAACGCGAAGCACCCTGTCCGCCGCAGGCAACCCCCTGCGCGCGGGCAAAGGCTTTATTGGGGATGCTGTTTCTCCCAGCGTCTGCGGGCGCGGACGCGCACGGCCTCCTCAACGCCCTCCTTTGCTTTGGGGATCACATCCTCCTCCAGCCTGGTCTTGCCGCGTGCGAGCAGGCGGATCAGCTCGACGAGCGCGGTCGCCGCGGCGGGAAGGCTCAGGGTCATGGCGGCGAGGGTCAGCGCGGCGCACTCGCTCTCCGCGATACGCGCGGCGTTCTCCCAGTAGGGATAGCGCACGGCAGCGCTGTGGGCGGCGCGTCCGGACAGATCCCGCGAGAGGCGCATCAGCCGATCAAAGTCAAAGCGGCCTGTGTTGACGACGCTCTCGCCCTCCTTGTTCGGGAAACGCTCCGCGACCAGCTGGGCGGCAAAGCCGCGCACGGTCTCGGGCAGTACGACCTCGTAGCAGTCGATCCTGTCCTCGCCGCTGATCGCGCGGTATGCGTCATAGCTCATGAAGAAGCCCTTTTCTCCGGTATAGGCGCGCCGACTGGCGCTGTCCTTTTCGCGCTCGACCACACCGCCGACCACGAATTCTACTCCGTCGATCTGCACGCTCATGCCCGTGAGCTCCGTGCCGCCGAAGAGCTCCCAGGCGAGTTCTTCATCCAGGATCACACGGTCCGGCGAGAGATCCCCCTCGGCGATATAGCTGCCGCTGAGCAGACGGAGCGGGTGAAATTCAAAGAACTGCCCGCCGACGGCCAGCGCGGGGGCGTCGGTCGCGGCCTTTTCGCCGGAGATCTTCATCTTGCCCTCGCGGCTCCATGCGTCGATGAAGGGATAGACCTCCTCCTTCCACTCGACGCCGGCCGCCCGCAGATCGTCGAGCATGGCGTAGCGGAAGGTATAGATCTCCTTGAGCCCCACGGCGGAGTCATAGGGCATAAAGCAGCTGATCTGCCGGTACTCCCGCGTGTTTTCCCCGCGCCAGCGTTCTGCCTCCTGCTGGCTCAAAAGCCGGCCGGAGATAACGTGAAGCGCGAAGGAGCAGCCCAGCGCGGCGAGCAGCAGCACGGCGCAGAGCAGAAACCATATCTTTTTTCCGCGCGTGAGCTTCATCCTCTTCATCCCTCGGCCATCCGCACCTGCATGCCGTTTTTGAGCGGGGCGCTGGCGGTCGTGATGACGTAGTCGCCGTAGTTGAGCGCGCCGGTCACGGCAGAGTTGTTGTCGTCGGCGGCGATGACCTCAACATTGACGCGCTTGGCAAAATAGCGGTTGCCCAGCGCGGAGTTCTTCGCCTGAAGGATGTAGACGAATTTGCCGTTGGAGTCGGAGCGGATCGCGCTGTTCGGTACGACGAAGTCGTAATTCTGGCTGCGTTCGCCGATGGAGATCGTCAGCTGCGAGCCCGCGGAGACGTCGCCCGTGATCTCGAATTCCAGCAGACGGCTGCCCTGCGGATCCTTCGGGTTGGGCTTGATGGCCGTGAGGGTTGCCTCGATGCGGCTGCCCCAGTAATAGCTGCTCACGCTGCCGACGTCGCCCGGACGCAGGCGGCGCGCCTGGTCGGATGTGACGGCGAAGCTGAGGACATAGCCCATGTCCGGGACCTCGATCGTGGCGAGCACCTCATCCTTGGCGGCCGTTTTCCCCGCCGTGACGGCGATGGAGCTGATCGTGCCGGAGACGTTGGCCTTGATCTGGTTCTCGCTGCCGCCGCTGAGCGAAGCGAGCTTTTCCTCCGCCTTCTTGATCTGATAATCCAGATCCTTGAGCGTCAGCCCGGTCAGCGCGGCCTGGCGGTTATAGTCGTCCGCGCTCTCGCGCAGCGTTTTGAGCGCAGCCTCGGCGGCCTGGCGCTCGGCCACGGCGGCGTTGTAGCTCTCCGTGAACATGTTTGAGAAGCCGTCGTACTGGTTCTGTGCGCTGTTGCAGCGCTCAACGGCGTCCATAAGGCTGTTGACGCAGTCGATGAGATCGCCGGAGGAATAATCGGAGGAGAGATACTCCTTCGTCTGAGAAAGGACGGTCTTGAGCGTGAAAAGCGCGTCCGCCGCCGCGGGATCCGCGGCGATCGCGTCGCCGCAGCTCAGTTCGAACTGCAGGATCCCCTGCTCGGCCGCGTGGGTCCTGTCGATGGCCACGGTAACGGAGTTGACGCTGCCGTCGGCAGGCAGGAGCGCCTCGCGCGCGTTGCCGAGGGAATACCGCGCGTCGTTGAGACCGAGCGTATCGATCCCCTGCAGGAGGCAGGCGTTCTCAAAGTCTCCGAGCGCGGTGATCGCGCTTGCCAGGCTCTGCAGCGCGGTATCGTTGGCAAGGCTGTAGTTCAGCTCGGCCGAGGCCTGTTTTTCCTTTGCGGCGTTGAGCGCGGTGAGGGAATTCTGAAAATCGACGTTCCCGTTGAGCTGGGCATAGGCCGAAGCCTCGGCGGCGACAGCGTTGTTGTAGCGCGTCTGCGCCTTCGACAGCTGTCCGGAATAGTTCGTCGCGCCGACGACCGTCTGCTGATAGCTGAGCTTGAGCTGGCGGATCTGCTCCTGCGCGGCTTCGATCTCCGCACTGTCGCCCTCGCCGAGGACGAAGAGCACGTCGCCCTGCTCGACCTTCTGGCCGGTCTTGATCATGACGGCGCGGATCTCGCGCGTCTCCGTCGCCTTGACCTCATAGACGCCCTGCGACTCCACCGTGCCCGTGCCGCGCACCTTGGCCGTGATGGTGTTCGACTGAACGTATTCCGTCGCCACCTCGGGCAGGCTGCGGTTCATGATGGTATTGGAGAAAAAAGTCAGCACCAGGAGCACCGCGAGGAAAATGATCGCGGCGTTCTTGACCCATTCTCTGTTTTTCGGTTTGGTTTCCATGAAAGACGACACGCTCCGTTCAAATGGGGGTGGAAAGACTTACGGGCTCAGCCCTTGACGCTGCCCTGGGTAGCGATGCCTTCGATGAGGTATTCCTCGCCGTGGAGGAAGAGCAGCAGCGAGGGGATCATATACACGCTCGCCATTGCGAAGGCGAGGCCGATCTCGCCGGAATTGATGTTGGAGAGAAAGACCGACAGGGGCTGGGAATCCGCATCCTTGAGGAGGATCAGCGGCTGTTCGACCATGTTCCAGTAGTCGATGAAGACCAGGATCGCGATCGAATAGAGGGCCGCGCGGCACTCCGGCAAGCAGATCTGCGTGAAGATCTGCCACTCGGTCGCGCCGTCGACCTTGGCGGCCTCGATGAGCGAGTACGGGATGCGGCGCATGAACTTGGTCAGCAGAAAGACCGAGAAGGGCGCGAAGATGCCCGGCAGGATGATCGCCCAGGGGGTGTTGATGATGCCCAGCCACTGGCTGACGAGAAAGTTCGGCACCAGCGTGACCTGATAGGGCATGAGCATCAGGATCACGTAGAAGAAAAAGACTCCGTCCCGGATCCTGCCGCGCCAGCGTGTGAAGCTGTAGGCCGCGACCGAGGCGATCGCCACCTGGAAGACGACGATCGGCAGCACGAGCAGGATGCTGTTCCAGTATTTGATGAGGTAGTTGGGCGACTTGATCAGCCCCGAGACGTACTGCGAGAGCGTCACGCGGTCGGGGATGAACTTCAGGTTGACATGCTCCGAGACAAAGCCTCCGCCCGCGGAGGAGAAGATCATGCCGTAGTTCGAGCGGATCTCGCTCTCGGACATGAAAGAGTTGGTAAAGGTCAGCACCGTAGGCGTCAGGAAGAGCAGCGCGAACACGAGGCACAGCAGGAACATGACGCCGCGGGAGAAGGGACGTTTCTTTTTCATCCTTCCACGTCCTTCCCGAACCAGTCCTCGATCTTGAAGAGGATCGCGATGAGCACCACCATCACGGCGGCCATGATCACAGCCGCCGCGCTGAGCTTCTGGTAATCGAAGCTGCGGAAGGTGTTGTTCATGAAATGCTGCAGCATATACAGCCGGCCGAGCGGATAGTCGCCGGTGAGCAGGTACACCTCGCGGAAGACCTTGAAGGAGTTGATCAGCGACAGGATCGTGACGAAGAGCACCGTCGGCGAGAGATAGCGCAGCTTGATGGCGAAGAACTTATAGGTCTCCGAAGCGCCCTCCACGTCCGCGACCTCCAGCAGCTCCTTCGGGATGTTGGCCAGGCCCGCCATGAAAAGGATCATGAAATAGCCGAGGTTCTTCCACAGGAAGAGCAGCACGACCACGTAGATGTTCCAGTCGCTCTGCAGCCAGTCGATCCGCGCGCTGCCGGCGAGACCCAGCCATTCGTTGACCGATCCGTTGTAGCTGAACAGCACCTGCCAGATCAGCACGACCGAGGCCACGGGGACCATCATGGGGCTGAGAAAAAAGGTGCGGAAGGTAGACTTTCCGGGGATGCGCGCCTCGAGCATCACGGCCAGCAGCAGCGATCCGATCACCGCCAGCGGCACCGCGATCGCCGAGAAAAGCAGCGTGTTCCTCCCCGCCATCAGAAAGGCGGAGTTGCCGAGCAGCTTTTCAAAATTCTCGAACAGCACGAAGTTGCGCGAGCCCACGCCGTCGATGAGCGAATAGTACACCACGACGCCGAAGGGCAGGATGAAGAACAGGCCCACGCCCAGCAGGCTCGGCGAGAGGAAGCACAGGCTCGACGCGAAATCCCGCAGCTTGTTATGTCGTTGTTCCCTGCGTCTGCCTTTCATGCCATTCTCCGTTTTGCGCCTTTTATCTGACATATTATTGTATCACAGCTCATGGGATCCCGCAAGAGCGAGGATCGCAGAACAGGCTGAGCGGCGGAGGGAGGGCCCTCCGCCGCAGGGTGTTCGTTCGGTTGGACTCAGCGCTGCTCGTTGACGTAGATGCTCATCTTGCCCTGGACGAGCTTGGCGACCTCCTCGGCCGTCTTCTGGCCGGAGAGGAAGGCGTCGAGCTGTTCAAAGACGATATTCAGCGCCGGCGTGTTCTCCATGTAGAGCTTGTCGGTCGAGTTGATGAGCGCCATCACCTTGTCGGCCTGGGCCTGAGAGAGGCAGTACACAGGCTCCCAGTTCATGCCGTCTTCGCCTGCTTCGCCGGGAACGAAGGCGATCGGGACGGGTATCTTCTTCCCCTCGTCGTCGAGGAGATAGTTGCCCTTTTCATCCTTCTGATACTCGATGGTCATGGCCTCCTGCAGCTTCTTGTTCAGCAGTTCGCTTCTGGCCGGGAACATCCAGCTGTTCTCGACGGCCTTCGCGGTCATGAAGCCGCGCACGAACTGCCAGGCCGCGTCCTTGTCGGAGCAGGCGGAGCTGATGGCGTAGCAGGACGAAAGCTGCAGAAAGCTGCCCACGCCGGAGGCCGTCGGGTAGCCGATATAGGTCATGTCCCCGCCGAAGCTCGCCTCATCCGATGCGATATTGGCAAAGCTGGAAAGCTGCACTCTCATCAGAAGCTGCTTTCCGTCGGCGATACGCTCGGAATCGCCGGAATACTCCTCCCAGTCGAAGCTCTCCCAGTCAAAGGCGTTCGGGAAGAGCTTTGCGAAGTTCAGCAGGGCAACGAATTCCTCGGATTCGAAGTTGACCTTGCCGGTCTGCCAGTTGATGTAGTAGTCGGCGTCGAGCGTCAGCTCGGTGCGCAGGATGTCGCCGCTGGTCGTGAACTGATCCAGCACGGTGCAGCCCTCGGGCATCTTGGCGAGCGCGGCGCGCAGATCGTCAAAGCTCCAGCCCGGCGTGTCGCCCACGATGCGGGACGAGCCCGCCAGCGTTACGACGGAAAAGTTCGAGACGGAGCTGTAAAGCTTGCCGCCGATCTCCAGCGCGCCGAGCACGTTGGGCAGGAAGTCCTCGCGATGGATCTCCGGGTCCTTGTCCATATAGGGATAGAGATCCTCCAGCAGGCCTCTGGCGGCCAGCTGCTGATAGGGCATGTAATCCAGCGCGAGGATGTCGGGCATGTTGCCGGCCATGATCTCGGTCGTCAGCTTGGTTTTGCCCGCGTTCCAATCCTCGTCGGTATTATACTGAGAGTAATCAATTACGTTGATGCGGATGTTGTTGTTCCGGTTAAAACGGATGATCGCATTCTGCAGATCATAATCTGTTCCGAAGCAGGCCAGCGTCAGGCTCTCCTTCTGCGGAGCGTCGGCGAAGGGCACCTTCTCGAGCGTCACAAATTCCGTCGTCACGTTCTCCCACTTGGAGTCCCAGGTATTGGTCACGGCGAAGACGCTGCCGTCCTGCCGGACGGTATAGCTCGACAGGCTTGAGCTGGATACGTCCTGATTCAGCCAGTCGAAAAGCTTCTCGCCGCTCTCGCTCTCCAGCTTGTAGCCCCAGACGTGGATGCCGTCGCGGTAATACAGATCGTAGTCGCCGCCGCCGGACTTGAATTCATAGCCGTCGCGCGGGCCCTTCCAGGTCTTTGTGATGCGGCCGCTCGCGGGGTCGATCTCGCCGATCTTCGTCTCGTTTGTCATATAGTCCGCGTAGACCATGCAGATCCTGCCGTCGCGCAGGCGGAGAACGCTCGAGATATAGCCGTCCATGCTGATCTTCGAGGCGCTGCCGCCGGCGGCGCTGAGGATGCGCAGCCCGTCCGAGCCGGCGATCAGGATCCAGCCGTCGGTATAGAGCATGGCGTTGGCATAAAACCATTCGCCCTCGCCGAGCTCGAGCCTCGTCATGCTCAGCTCGCGGCCCGTAGGATCCATAATGCGGACGTACCAGTTGGGCTCATAGCGGTAATAGTTCCAATACTCAGGATCTTCCTCGTCCATGCCCTCGGGAGCTTCGAACCAGTACTCCTCCTTGTGATAGAGTGCGGCGAGATTGCCCGAGGCGTCGGCCGCCAGCCTGTCCAGCCCGCCGTAGGCCTCGCGGCCCTCGGTCGGCGTGACGTCGAAGGGCACATAGTTTTCCAGCTTCTGGCTCTGTCCGTCATAGCTCATGAACACGAGCTGCTCGGCATAGATGTCGAACTGGCCCTCGTATTCCTCCTCCTCGCCGTCCCGGGGCTCTCGCCGGCCGACCACCTCGGAGGGGGTGGTGTAGAAGCCGCTGTCGGTGAAGCAGGCCGCGCCGACGGCCTGATTGTCCCGGTTCTTCACTTCCCGGAAGGAAGAGACATAAGCGAAGGCAGGCGCGGTATCGCCGCTCTGTCCGGATTTGCCGTTCCGGCCGCCGCTTTTGCCGCAGGCGGCAAGCGTAAAGATCATGGCTACGGCCAGGACGGACGCGATCAAAGATTTCCAGTTTTTCTTCATCGTATTCCTCCAAAGAAAAAGATTGTCGATTCAGGGCGGGCCGGGGCTCTGCGCCCTTTCCGCCACGTGCATTGTAACACACTCTTTTCTCCGTGTCTCTTAAGCTTTCTTAAAGATGCGATTCAGAATTGTTTCCGCGCGTTTTTATGGTATAATAGCCTCGATAACGAACCGTTTTGAGGTGATCTACGACATGGCTGCCAGATCTCATATCCTGATCGTCGACGACGACGCCGACATCCGCCAGGTGCTCCGGCTCCTGCTGCGCGAGGATTACAACGTCTCCGAGGCGGAGGACGGCCCCACCGCCATCCGCGCGGTGAAGGAGAATTCCGATATTGACCTCATCATCCTGGACGTCATGATGCCGGGCATGTCCGGCTGGGAGGCCTGCGACGCGATCCGCGGCGTCACGAACGCCCCGGTGCTCTTTCTCACGGCCAAGTCCGCGGAGAAGGACAGGCTCGCGGCCTATCGCAGCGGCGGCGACGATTTTCTCTCCAAGCCCTTTTCGCATGACGAGCTGCTGGCCAAGGTCGGCTCGCTGCTGCGGCGCTATAAGGAATACCGCGGCAAGCCCGAGGCCGCGCTCGCGGTGGAGAACCTGGAGATCGACTTTGCGACGCACAGCGTCAAGAACGCCGGCACGCCCGTCCAGCTGACAGATACGGAGTACGCGATCCTGGAGTATCTGCTGCACAACCGAGGCGCGACCGTCACGACGCCGGACCTGTACGAGGCCGTGTGGAAGGAACGCTTCCTGCCCGGCTCGGGCAACACGGTGATGGTGCACGTGCTGAACCTGCGCCGCAAGATCGAGGAGAATCCCTCCAGCCCGAAGATCGTCCGTACCGTCTGGGGAAAGGGTTATCAGATTGATTAAGGGCTTTCTTTCGCGCGCGAGCCTCAACGCGAAGATGCTCTTCGCGGCGCTGATCGCGCTGCTGCTGGCCGTGGGCGTGTTCTTCGGCGCCTACGGGATCGGCAGCTATTTCATCAACAAGGTATACATGAGCGACGAATCCGTCGCTGCGCGCAAGGCGCAGATCTACACGGACTTCAACGTCTATGTGCGCCAGAACAGCCTCTCCGGTACCGATTCGGCCGCCATCGCACGCTGGACCGCCAGGCACGACGATGTGACGATCATCGTCACGGGCGGCGGCGGGAATTACAGCGTGCGCCGCGGCGAGGAAGCCCCCGTCAGCAATCAGATCAGTGACCTCGTGCAGATCGCCGGGATCTACGGCAAGCTCTATCCGATGCGCTTTGCCGACGGCGAGTATCAGATCGCGATCGGCGACAACTCGCAGAAGCGTGAACAGACCGTTTTTCTCATCGGTTCTCTGGTGCTGGCGGCCGTGACCTTCATCGCGGTGATGTTTTTCTATATCCGCCGCGTCACCGATCGGATCATCGACCTCTCCGAGGAAGCCGTCGTGATCGGCCGCGGCGACCTGGAAGCGCCCATCACCGCCTCCGGCGGGGACGAGATCTCCGTGCTCGCAGCCGAGATGGACAATATGCGCCGCTCGGTGATCGAACGCATGGGCAACGAAAAGCGCGCCTGGGAAGCCAACTCCGAGCTGATCACCGCGATCTCGCACGACATCCGCACGCCGATGACAAGCTTGATCGGCTATCTCGGCCTTCTCAACGAAAGCAGCGCGGACGACAGCGAGAGCCGTGAGCGATTCGCCGCGTCGGCCTACAACAAGGCGATCGAGCTCAAGGATCTGACGGACGAGCTGTTCAAGTATTTTCTCGTCTTCGGGCGCGCGGAGATCGAAATGCAGCGCGAGCGCTACGACGCGCGCCTGCTGGTCGAGCAGCTCGTCGGCGAGGCCGCCTTCGATCTGAAGGACGCGGGCTTTGAGATCGAGCTGCAGGATTTCTCCGGCGAGTGCTCGATCGTGACCGACCCGATGTATCTCAAGCGCGTGATGGACAATCTGGTCTCGAACGCCAAGAAGTACGCCGACAAAAGCGTTCCCGTCGTCTTCCGCTCCGAGCTGGCGGACGGACGGCTGAGCGTGCAGGTCTCCAATACGATCGCCAGAGGCGTTTCGCGCGTGGAGAGCACGAAGATCGGTCTGCGCACCTGCGAGAAGATCATGCAGGCTATGGGCGGCAGCTTCGAAACGAAGATCGAAGGCGAGCGATACAGCGCCGTCTTCTCGCTGAAGGCGGAATAGGACATAAGCGAAAGCGCCTTGAAAAGAGGCGCTTTTTGCTTTGCGGTGGGGCTTGCGCACCGCTGTTTATCAATTGTTGTCTCTCTTGTGGGGCAAGCCGAAGCTTTCCTTCCGCCCTTGCCCCCGCCCTTCCCCGCGCGGCTTTTGTCGGAAAAAGATTGACAAGACCGGGCGTTTCGGGTATTGTGTATCTGTATATTATGTTAACAAACAAGGGCTTTCTTTATGAAATCTGCCAGGACTTCAAAAAAGAAAAAACGCGGAGCGGCGCAGGTGCTTTTACCGATCGTCGCGCTGCTCGTCGTCGCGCTCGTCGCCGTGGCGATGCTCTATCTCCGCACGTCCGCCGAGGCGCCTCTCTCTCCTGTCGAGACGCAGGCCCCGGCCGTGCCGGCCGTGAGCGCAAGCTATACGCCGAAGAGCGTCGCGACGCCGCGTCCCGCGCCTTTCGTTGAGCCGATGGAGCTCTATCTCGATCTCGACACCGAGCCCGAAGCCCTGGACGTGGTCGTGTGCGACAGCGAAGGCGTCGCCGTACCCGGCTACGCTTTCCCGCTGGAGATCCGTTATCAGGACGGCAGCTCGTATCAAGTGCTCAGCGACGTCAACGGCCGTTACTATGCCGCTTATATCCCCAGCGGCCGCTACACCGTTTCCATGCTCCCGATGGAAGGCTTTATCCCCGCCGCGGAGGCGAGCTGCACGGTCGAGCCGGACTATGACAAGGACACGGTCGGGAACATCGGCAGCTTTGTCGGCAAAGGCTCCGACGGCCGGCAGAGCGAGGAAAGGACCTTCCGCTATCGCTATTCCGTCGGGGAACACGGCTTTCTGCTGTATGCCGACGGGACGGAGAGCGACGTGCTCCCCGTGGAGGAGAGAGGCGATCTGGCTTACGGCGTGCGCATGGTCACCGTCTATCATCTGCCGGACGGCACGGATGTGGAGCCGGAAGAGCTCCCCGCGGACGCCGTGCGCTGGACGGACTACTATACCGATGAGAAGTCCGTCACGGTCCCCCTGATCCTGCGTGAAGGCGTGGTCGACGAACGCTTTTCCATCACCGCCGAGCGGATCGACCCCTCCGCCGAGCGCCGCAGCGGATGGGTGGAGGAAAACGGACGGAGCTATTACTACGCCGCCGACGGCCGCCCTCTGAGCGGGCTGCAGAACATCGAAGGCAAGCTGTATTTCTTCGACGGCAGCGGCGCGAAGGCAAGCTCGCTGGGCATCGACGTTTCCTATCACAACTCCGCGATCGACTGGAACGCCGTCAAGGCGGCCGGCATCGACTTTGCGATCATCCGCGTCGGCTACCGCACCTGGGAAAAGGGCGTCCTCAACGAAGATCCCGATTCCTACCGTCAGGGCAAGAACGGCGGCTTTTATCTGCAGGGCGCCAAGGCCGCGGGCTTAAAGGTGGGCGTCTACGTCTACTCCACCGCGATCAACGCCGACGAGGGCGTCGAGGAAGCGCAGCTGGCGCTGGACATCGTGCGCAAATCCGGCGTGGAGCTGGATCTGCCGATCTATTTCGACACGGAATTTTCCAGCGTGAGCCCGCGCGGCCGTTCCGACAAGCTGAATTATATCCAGCGCGCCCAGATCGCAAAGGCCTTCTGCGAGACCGTGGAGGAGGCGGGCCTGCGCGCCGGCGTCTACTCTTACCAGGACTTTTTCAACCGCGCGCTGCGCCTGCAGGATGTGAACAAGTATGACATCTGGTATGCCAGCTACACCCGCGGCTATACGCTGCCGGCCTACCGCGGCTTCGCCATCTGGCAGTTCACCGAAAGCGGGCGCGTCAACGGCATGCCCGACGAGGTGGATATGAACGTGATCTTCTGATCCTTATCGTCAAGGGCGGCCGGCGGCCGCTCTTGCTTTCGATCCGTTTGAAAAGGAGGCCCGAGCGTGAGGAAAATCGACCGTGAGCATTGGGAGCGCCGGGAGATCTTCGACTTTTTCTCTCCCCTGTCCCACCCCTTTTACGCCGTGACCTTTCGTCTGGACGTGACGGAGGTATACCGCTTTTGCAAGGCGCGGGGGCTTTCGTTCCATTACACGATGATCTGGCTCGTGACGCAGGCCGTCAACGGGACCGAGGCCTTTCTCTACACGATCCGTGACGGCGGGGTCTTTCTGCTCGACAGGCGCGAGCCGAGCTTCACCGATATGCATGCGGGCGCGAAATACTTCCACATCGTGACCATGCCCTGCGCCGGCACCGTCGAGGAGTTCTGCGCCGCGGCCGCGGAGAAGAGCCGCGCGCAGAGCGGCTTTATCGACTTTTCCGCCGAGAGCGGGGATCTCGTCTATCTCTCCGCGCTGCCCTGGCTGGATCTGAGCGCTCTGACGAACGAGCGCGATCTCGACCCGGACGACGCGATCCCGCGCATCGCCTGGGGAAGATATACCGAGGAGAACGGGCGGAAGACGCTGGGGATGTCGGTGGAGGTCAATCATCGCTTCGTCGACGGCGCGGACATCGGCGCCTTTGCCCGGCGGCTCGAAGAACGGATCGCGGCGCTGTGAATACAGGAAAAAGCGGCTGAAGGAAAACCTTCAGCCGCTTTTCTTTTTTTATCGGCGCTCAGACCCGGATCTCCTCCAGCAGGTCTTCGACCTCGCCGGCGAGCGTCCTGAGCGCGCCGGGGACGAAGGGCGGCGTGAAGCCGGCCTCCTCCAGCAGATCGGTCCACACCTTTTCGCCGCCCTGCTTCGACAGACGGAGATACCGTGCGAAGGCGTCGTCGTAGTCCCTGCGCGAGGCGAGCAGGAAGTTGAAAGCCGCGGTCTGCGCGAGGACATAGTCGATATAGTAGAAGGGGCTCTCGTAAATGTGCATCTGATACTGCCAGCGCGTGCCCTTTTCCAGATACGGCATGCCCTCGAAGGAGATGTGCGGACGGAACTTTCCTTCCAGCTGCAACCACAGCGCGTCGCGCTCGTCGGGCGTCATGTCGGGGTTCTCGTAGACAAGATGCTGGAAATAATCGACGATCGTGCCGTAAGGCAGGAAGGAGAAGCTCTCGAGCGCGTGCATGTAGCGGTACTTATCCGCGTCCGCGCCGAAGAACCTGTCCATGTAGGGCCAGGCGAAGAACTCCATCGACATCGAATGGGTCTCGGCCGTCTCCATGCCGCCGCACTGCAGCTCGAGCGCGAAGCGGTTGTCCGCGATCAGGTAAGCGTTGAGGGCGTGGCCGGCCTCGTGCGTGACGACGTCGACGTCGCCCGCCGTACCGTTGAAATTGGCCAGAATGAAGGGCTGATTAAAGGCCGGGAAATCCGTGCAGTAGCCGCCGCCCCACTTGTTTTTGCGGCTGTCGACGTCGAAGGCTTCGTTTTCCAGCATCATGTCGATGAAGGCCGCGCTTTCCGGGCTCATGGCGTGGTACATCTCTCTGGCGGAGGCGAAGATGTTCTCCTTGCCGCCGACCGGGCGCGGATCGCCGCCCGGAATGATGACGCCGTCGTCGTAGAACATGTAGTCGCCGATACCGAGCCGTTTGGCGTTCTCCGTTCTCAGGCGGGAGACGACGGGCACGACGTCGCGCAGGATGTTTTCGCGGAAGGCGGCGACCATCTTCTCGTCGTAGCAGAGACGGCCCATGCGGTAATAGCCCAGCTCGACGAAGTTTTTATAGCCCATCTTCTTCGCCATGCGGTCGCGCACATGCACCAGCTCGTCGAAGAGACGGTCCAGCTCGGTCTTATACCGCTCGAGCGTTCTGCCGAGCACCTCGTAGGCCTCGCGGCGCGTGGCGCGGTCGTCGTCCTTGAAATAGCCCGCAAGCACGGATCGCGGCATCTTCTCGCCGCGGAACTCGAACTCCATGCCGGCCATGAGCTGCGAATACTCGCTGATGAGCTTGTTCTCCTCGACCATGTCGGGGATGATCTCCTCGCTCATCGACTTGCGGGCGACCTCCAGCTTGCGGAAGAGCACGGGCGAGAGCGCCTTTTCCAGCTCCGCGCGGAAGGGAGAATCGAGCAGCGCGGAGGCGAAGGCGACCGTGTAGTTGTCAAAGCGCGGGCCGACCTCGTCATAATAGTCCTTTTCCGCGACATAGAACTCGTCCACCGTGTTGATGGAATAGCGCATATAGGCCAGGCTCCCGGCGGTCATGAAGTCCCGGAGCATCTTCAGATACTCCTCGCGCGCGGCGAGGACGGCTTCCACGCTGTCGGCTTCCTTCACGCGGCAGATCACGTCCTCCATCACGGAGGAGGCCTCCTCGATCGTTACGCGCTTGTAGGGCAGGGCGGATACTTTCATGTTTTTTCCTCTCTTTCCTGTTTTTCCGGACAGTATTTTACAACAATTCGTGAAGATTTTCAATCGGTGGTGTTCAAAGCGCGGGAAATATGATATACTGCATGATACCAAACAGAAATCGAGGCTCTGACGATGGATCTCAACGAAAAGCTTCTTTCGTTCATCTCCCGCTCCCCCACCGCTTTCCACGCCGTGGACAACACGGCGAAGGCCCTTGCGGAGGCCGGCTATGCCGAGCTCTTCGAAACGGAGGACTGGCCGCTCGCGCCCGGCGCGAAAGCTTTTGTGCGCCGCAACGGCTCGTCCCTGATCGCTTTTCGCGTACCGGAGGAGCGGCCGACCGGATTTCTGCTCGCCGCAGCGCACAGCGATTCGCCCTGCTTCAAGCTCAAGGAAAGCTCCGTTATCCAATCCGACGGCTATGTGAAGCTGAGCGTGGAAAAATACGGCGGGATGCTCTGCGCCCCGTGGCTGGACCGGCCGCTGTCGCTGGCCGGACGCGTCACGCTGCGCGAGGGAGGACGCATCGTCTCCCGCCTTGTCGACCTCTCCCGTCCCGTCGCGCTGATCCCCAATCTCGCGATCCATATGGACCGCAGCGCGAATGAGGGCAAAAGCTACGATGCGCACGTCGATATGCCGGCGCTCTTTTCTCTCGCCGGCGCGAAGGGCCCCGACGCGCTCGTCGCGGAGGCGCTCGGCGTGAAAGCGGAGGACATCCTCTCGAAGGACCTGTTCCTCTACCCCTGCACGCCCGGCACGGTCTGGGGCGCGGAGAACGAGTTCGTCTCCTCGCCGCGGCTCGACGATCTGCAGTGCGTGTTCGGCTGTCTGGAGGGATTTCTGCAGGCCGGGAAGTCCGCTTGCCTCGCGGCGCTGTGCGTTTTCGACAACGAAGAGGTCGGCAGTTCCAGCAAGCAGGGCGCGGATTCGAGCTTTCTCACCGACGTGCTGCGCCGCGTCTGCGCCGCGCTGGGCATGGACGAGAGCGAGTATCTCCGCTGCGCCGCGAACGGCTTCATGGTCTCGGCGGACAACGCCCACGCCGTCCATCCGAACCACGGCGAGCATGCCGACCGCAGCGAGCGGCCCGTCCCGAACGGCGGCGTCGTGCTCAAATACAACGCCAACGCCCGCTACACGACCGACAGCGTCTCTGCCGCCGTCTTTTCCGAGATCTGCCGCGCGGCGGGAGTGCCGGTGCAGCGCTATTCCAACCGCGCGGACAAGCCGGGCGGCTCGACGCTGGGCAACATCAGCCTGACGCATCTCTCGCTCGAGTGCGTGGACATCGGCCTGGCTCAGCTGGCGATGCACTCCTGCTATGAGACGGCCGGCGCGAAGGATACCGAATACCTGGTGCGCGCGATGAAGGAATACTATTCGCGCAGCCTCCGCAAAACGCCGGAGGGCATCTCGCTCTGAGCAGAATGCCCCTTCGGAAAACAAAACCCGAACGGTGATTGAAAGCTATGAGAAAAAAACTGATCTGTCTGCTGCTCGCGCTCTGCCTCGCGCTCGCGGGATGCGGGAAAATTTCATACGGTGTCAACCCCGTGATGACGCTCGCCGAGCAGGAATACTCCATGGCCTTCCGCAACGGAGACAGCCTGTACTATTACGTCGTCGGCGCGATCGAGGAGCTCAACGCCGAGGGCACCGTGGCAGAGCTGGCGCACAAGTGGCTGGGCTCGAACATGGTAAGCTTCGGCAAGGATGCCGACGCGCTCAGCGAATACCAGGCGCCCGAGCCGCGCGAGTTCATCATCGGCGTGGACGAAAACTCCTTCCCCTTCGCCTACGGCGAGGGCGGCAACTACTGGGGCTTTGACGTGGAGCTCGCCACCAAGGTCTGCCAGAAGCTGGGCTGGACGCTGAAGGTGCAGGTCGTGGAGAAGGACAAGGTCTATATCGAACTGTATTCCGGCAACATCGACTGTGCCTGGGGCGGGCTCGCGCTGCCGCAGAAGGAGATCGACAATAACAGCTACACGATCTACGGTCCTTATGTCAAAAACGACATCGTGATCGCCTCGCGCGACGGCTCGAATATCTGGAACACGCTGCAGCTCAACGGGCGGAATATGGCCATGCCCACCACGCAGGAGGCCATGGACGCGCTGCAGAGCGCGGGCAAGGTCGCCAACCGGCTCGGGCAGATCACGCGTCTCGCCGGCGGCACGACCGAGTGCTTCAGCTATCTCTACTCGGGCAAGTGCGACCTGATCCTGACAGACAGCACCGCCATCGCCTATTACAATTCTCATTGATCCCGTCAAACTCTGTATACGCCCGGAGCGCAAAACGCTCCGGGCGTGTTTTTTCCCGTTGCGTCGGCATGAGAAGCATGTTATAATATTAAATAATTCAATTATTTGAAGCGTTCAGGAGGTTTCTTATGTTCGGAAGACGTCCCGACGGGCGCCGCGTCAAGGGGATCGACCCCGTCATGCAGATCACGCCCTATGTCATGCCGATGCGCTGCGACGCGCAGGTGTTCTTAAAGCACCGGATCGATATGGACAGGCTCTCCCGCTATATCCGTCGGCAGAAAGCCGAGAAGGGCGAGCAGCTTACCTACATGCAGATCATCGTCGCGGCCTACGTGCGCGCGGTCAGCGCGCACCCGGAGGTCAACCGCTTCATTATGAACAAGCAGCTCTTCGCGCGCAACAACTGCTCGGCGGCCTTTACGATCCTCAAGGACCCTTCGGACGCCGACAAGGGCGAGGCGGTCGTGAAGATCAAGTTCGACCTCTCCGACACGGTCTACGACGTGCGCGACCGCATGGCCGCCGCCGTGGCCGCCGCCCGCGGCGAGACGGGCGAGGCGGGCTTTACCGAAAAGCTGCTGCGCTTCCTCTTTGCCGTGCCGGGACTGGCCACCGTGGTGGTCGGCCTTGTGCGCTTTCTGGACCGCTACGGCCTCGCCCCGGGCGTGCTGATGGACGAGCTGCCCTTCTATGTGGGCATGTATATCACGAACACGGCCTCGATCGGCCTGCACGACGTGAACCATCACCTGTACAACTGGGGCAACGTCGGGCTTTTCTTCGGCATGGGGACGACGGAAAAGGTCGCCGAGGTCGAATCCGACCGCGTGCGCATGAAGCGCTATCTGCCCGTCGGCATCACGGCCGACGAGCGCGTCTGCTCCGGCGCGCATTATGCCCGCTTCTTCAACGACATGCGCCGCTGTCTCGACCATCCCGAGCTGCTGGAGCTCCCGCCGGAGACGCTGCGCTTCGACGGCGATCTCACATATCACGAGCCCAAGGTCGAAAAAAAGTGAAGCCTTGCTTCCGGAAAAAGAAAACCCCTCCGCTGTTCATGCGCAGCGGAGGGGTTTTTTTCATTGTTTTTTCGGAGCTTCGCTTACTTGTTCTGCTCCTCGTCAAAGGTCTTTTTGACCTCTTCCCAGCCGGCCTTCAGGCTCTTGAGTCCAGCGGAGACAAAGTCGCGGAGGTCGTCGGTGGCGTCGACGGCGGCGGATGTGAGCTTATCGGTGGCTTCCTTCAGCGCCGCCTTCGCGGCAGCGACCTTATCCTCGAGCTCGGCCTTCGCGGCGGCCTTCTTCTCTTCGGCGCTCTTGATGTCCTTGATTGCGGCCTGAGCGGCGGCGAGGCGGGCGATGGGAACGCGGAAGGGGCTGCAGGAGACGTAGTCGAGACCGACCTTGTGGCAGAACTCGACGGACGAGGGATCGCCGCCGTGCTCGCCGCAGATGCCGAGGTGCAGGTCGGGGCGCGTGGCGCGGCCGAGCTTGCAGGCCATGGCGACCAGCTTGCCCACGCCGACCTGGTCGAGACGGGCGAAGGGATCGCTCTCGTAGATCTTGTTGTCGTAGTACGAGCCGAGGAACTTGCCGGCGTCGTCACGGCTGAAGCCGAAGGTCATCTGCGTGAGGTCGTTGGTGCCGAAGGAGAAGAACTCGGCCTCCTTGGCAATGTCGTCGGCGGTAAGCGCGGCGCGCGGGATCTCGATCATCGTGCCGACAAGATACTTCATGTCGGAGCCGGCCTCGGCGATGAGCGCGTCGGCGGCCTTGACGACGACGTCCTTGACGAACTTGAGTTCCTTGACCTCGCCCACCAGCGGGATCATGATCTCGGGGACCATGTTCCACTCGGGGTGACGGGCCTGGACAGCCAGCGCGGCCTTGATGACGGCGCGGGTCTGCATCTCGGCGATCTCCGGATAGGTGACGGCCAGGCGGCAGCCGCGGTGACCCATCATCGGGTTGAACTCGTGCAGGCCGGCGATGATGTTCTTGATGTCCTCGACGCTCTTGCCCTGGGCCTCGGCGAGAGCCTTGATGTCGGCCTCGTCGGTGGGGACGAACTCATGCAGAGGAGGATCCAGGAAGCGGATGGTGACGGGATAGCCCTGCATCGCCTCGTAGATGCCCTCAAAGTCGCCCTGCTGCATCGGCTCGAGCTTGGCCAGCGCCTTGACGCGCTCCTCGAGCGTGTCGGAGCAGATCATCTCACGGAAAGCGGCGATACGGTCGCCCTCGAAGAACATGTGCTCGGTACGGGTCAGGCCGATGCCCTGAGCGCCCAGCTCGACGGCGCGGGCGGCGTCGCGCGGGGTGTCGGCATTGGTGCGGACCTTGAGACGGCGGTACTTGTCGGCCCAGCCCATGATGCGGCCGAACTCGCCGGCGATGGTGGCGTCGACCGTGGGGATCAGGCCGTCGTAGATGCTGCCGGTGGAGCCGTCGATGGAGATGAAGTCGCCCTCCTGGAAGGTCT
>JAFSNA010000053.1 GCA_017447645.1 Oscillospiraceae bacterium | reverse complement strand
TCTATTCGCTGGAGAAAAAGACCGGCGCGGACGTGATCATCACCGAGATCGGCGGCACGACCGGCGACATCGAGAGCCAGCCCTTCCTCGAAGCGGCGCGGCAGATCGGGCTCGAGCGGGGGCGGGAGAACACGCTCTACATCCATGTGACGCTCGTGCCCTTCCTGCGCGGCAGCGACGAGCACAAAACCAAGCCCACGCAGCACTCGGTCAAGGAGCTGCAGGGCATGGGCATCTCCCCGGACATCATCGTGCTGCGCTGCGACGAGCCGCTCGAGCCGGAGATCTTCCGCAAGATCGCGATGTTCTGCAACGTCAAGCCGGACTGCGTGATCGAAAACCGCACGCTGCCCATCCTCTATGAGGCGCCGCTGATGCTCGAGGAGGAGGACTTCTCGCTGATCGTCTGCCGCGAGCTGGGGCTGTGGACACGCGCGCCGGAGCTGGGCGAGTGGCGCGCGATGGTCGAGCGGATCCGCTCGATCTCCGGCACGGTCACGATCGGTCTGGTCGGGAAATACGTGCAGCTGCACGACGCCTATCTCTCGGTGGCCGAGGCGCTGCACCACGCGGGCTGGGCACTCGGCACGCAGGTCGAGATCCGCTGGATCGACAGCGAGACGATCACGGACGAGAACGTCGCCGCCGTCCTGGACGGCTGCGGCGGACTGATCGTGCCGGGCGGCTTCGGCGGCCGCGGCATCCCCGGCATGATCGCCGCGGCGCGCTGGGCGCGGGAGCGGGACATCCCCTATCTCGGGATCTGTCTGGGCATGCAGGTGGCCGTGATCGAGTACGCGCGGGACGTCTGCGGCCTCGCGGACGCGGATTCCGGCGAATTTGACGCCGATTCCCCGCACAAGGTCATTGACTTTTTGCCCGATCAAAGCGATACTGTTTCCAAGGGCGGCACGCTGCGTCTGGGCGCCTGGCCCTGCCGGGTCGAGCCGGGCAGCCGCATGGCGGAGTGCTACGGCGCGGAGCTGATCTCCGAGCGGCACCGGCACCGCTATGAGTTCAACAACGACTACCGCGAGATCCTCTCCGGCGCGGGGCTGCGGCTCTGCGGCCTGTCGCCGGACGGGCACATCGTCGAGGCCGTTGAGCTCAGCGAAAAGCGCTTTTTCGTCGGCGTGCAGTTCCACCCCGAATTCAAGAGCCGTCCCAACCGTCCGCACCCGCTGTTCATGGGGCTGGTGGAGGCGGCCATGAAAGGAAAAGAATAGAGCATGCAGAAAGTTTTGATCCTCGATTTCGGCGGGCAGTACAACCAGCTGATCGCCCGGCGCGTACGCGAGCTGAACGTATACTGCGAGGTGCATCCCCACGACATGCCGCTCGAGGAGATCCGCCGCTTCGACCCCATCGGCCTCATTTTCACCGGCGGGCCGGGAAGCGTGTATCTCCCCGACGCGCCGAAGGTCGACCCGGGCGTGTTCGCCCTGGGCGTGCCGATCCTCGGGATCTGCTACGGCTGCCAGCTGATGGCGCAGATGCTCGGCGGGCGCGTCACGGCCGCGCAGGACGATTCCGCGCGCGAGTACGGCAAGACGCCGACGGTCTTCGACGAGAGCTGCGCGCTGTTCACCGGCATCGGAGGCGAGAGCGTCACCTGGATGAGCCACGGCGACTATATGGCCGCGATCCCGACAGGCTTCGTACTCGCCGCGCACAGCGCGGCCTGCCCGACGGCGGCGATTTGCGACGCGGCGCGCGGCTTCTACGGCGTGCAGTTCCACCCGGAGGTCGACCACACCGAGCGCGGACGCGACATGCTGCGCAACTTCCTCTACGGGATCTGCCGCGCCGCGGGCGACTGGACGATGGCCGACTATAAGACCCAGGCGATCGAGGCCATCCGCGCGAAGGTCGGGAACGGCCGGGCTCTGCTGGCGCTCTCCGGCGGGGTCGACTCCTCCGTGGCCGCAGCGCTGATGAGCGAGGCGATCGGAGAAGGGCTCGTGTGCGTGTTCGTCGACCACGGCCTGATGCGCAAGAACGAGGGCGACGAGGTCGAGGCCGTTTTCTCGAAGCGCGCGCTGAACTTCCGCCGCGTCAACGCCGAGGATCGTTTCCTCTCCCGCCTTGCGGGGATCGAGGAGCCGGAAAAGAAAAGAAAGATCATCGGCGAGGAATTCGTGCGCGTCTTCGAGGAGGTCGCCCATGAGGTCGGCGCGGTGGATTTCCTCGTGCAGGGCACGATCTACCCGGACGTGATCGAGTCCGGCAAGGGCGAGGCCGCCGTGATCAAGAGCCATCACAACGTCGGCGGGCTGCCGGACTGCGTGGATTTCCGCGAGATCATCGAGCCGCTGCGCATGCTCTTCAAGGACGAGGTGCGCCAGCTCGGGCGCGAGCTCGGTCTGCCCGAGGCGCTGATCTCGCGCCAGCCCTTCCCGGGGCCGGGGCTCGCGATCCGCGTGATCGGGGAGATCACCAAAGAAAAGCTCGACCTCCTGCGCGAAGCCGACGCGATCTTCCGCGAGGAGATGGCCCGCGCCGGACTGGACAGGACCGCGAACCAGTACTTCGCCGCGCTGACGAACATGCGCTCGGTCGGCGTGATGGGCGACGGGCGCAGCTATGACTATGCGGTCGCGCTGCGCAGCGTGCAGACCGGCGACTTCATGACGGCGGACTTCTCGCGTCTGCCCTGGGAGCTCCTGGACCGCGTGTCGGTACGCATCGTCAACGAGGTGCGCGGCGTCAACCGCGTGCTCTACGACGTCACCTCCAAGCCCCCCGCCACGGTGGAATACGAGTAAACGGAGGAGAGCCGGGCGCAGTTCTCCGTCGCGGCGCTTGTTTTGTCATACGACTTTCATATTGAAGTCTC
>JAFSNA010000052.1 GCA_017447645.1 Oscillospiraceae bacterium | reverse complement strand
TTGGAATTAACATGACCCTATATTCTAAAAAAGGAGGCCTGCTCATGAACCCCGTCACTGAGTTCTTCGGCTCGATGGTTTTCAACGAATCCGTCATGCGGGCGCGCTTGCCCGAGAATGTGTTCAGGCAGGTCCAGCGCTCGATCAACGAGGGCGTCCGGCTTGACAGCGAGGCGGCGAGCGCCGTCGCCAACGCGATGAAGGACTGGGCCATCGAAAAGGGCGCCACCCACTTCACCCACTGGTTCCAGCCGATGACCGGCATCACCGCCGAGAAGCACGACAGCTTTATCTCTCCCATCGACGGCGGCAGGGTCATCATGGAATTCTCCGGCCGTGAGCTGATCCAGGGCGAGCCGGACGCTTCCAGCTTCCCCTCGGGCGGCCTGCGCGCGACCTTTGAGGCGCGCGGCTACACGGCCTGGGACCCGACCTCCTACGCCTTCATCAAGGAGGGCGTGCTGTGCATCCCCACAGCCTTCTGCTCCTACGGGGGAGAGGCGCTGGACAAGAAGACGCCGCTGCTGCGCTCGATGGAGGCGCTCAACCGCCAGGGCATGCGCGTGCTGCGCCTCTTCGGCAACGAAACTGTGGGCAGCGTCAAGGCGACCGTCGGATCGGAACAGGAATACTTTCTGGTCGACCGCAGCGTCTACGAGAAGCGCCGCGACCTGCGCTATACCGGACGCACGCTCTTCGGCGCGGCCCCGCCCAAGGGGCAGGAGCTGGACGACCACTACTTCGGCTCGATCAAGCCGCGCGTCGCGGCCTTCATGCACGAGCTCAACGAGGAGCTCTGGAAGCTCGGCATCATGGCCAAGACCGAGCACAACGAGGTCGCGCCCGGCCAGCATGAGCTGGCCCCGATCTTCACGACCGTCAACATCTCCGCCGATCACAACCAGCTGACGATGGAGCTGATGCAGAAGATCGCACGCAAGCACGACATGGTCTGCCTGCTGCATGAAAAGCCCTTTGCCGGCGTGAACGGCAGCGGCAAACACAACAACTGGTCGATCACGACCAATACCGGCGTCAACCTGCTGGAGCCCGGCGACACCCCCTATGAGAACGCCCAGTTCCTGCTCTTCCTCTGCGCCCTGATCCAGGCCGTGGACGATTATCAGGACATGCTGCGCCTGTCGGTCGCCTCCGCCTCCAACGACTGCCGCCTCGGAGCGAACGAGGCGCCTCCGGCCGTCGTGTCGATGCACGTCGGCGAGGAGCTGGAAAAGATCCTCTCCTGCATCGAAAAGGATGAGCCATACGGCGGCAAGGAGAAGGAGCTGATCAAAGTCGGCGTGCACGTGCTGCCCAAGTTCCCGAAGGACTCGACGGACCGCAACCGCACCTCGCCCTTCGCCTTTACGGGCAACAAGTTCGAGTTCCGCATGCCCGGCTCCTCGGCTTCGATCTCGGGGCCGAACGTCGTGCTTAACACGGCGGTGGCCGAGTCGCTGCGCCAGTATGCCGACGCGCTGGAGGGCGCGGACGATTTTGCCGCAGAGCTGCACAAGCTGATCCGAGAGGTGATCTCGCGCCATAAGCGCATCATCTTCAGCGGCAACGGCTACGACGAGTCCTGGCTGCGCGAGGCCGAAAGACGCGGCCTTTCCAACCTGCCCTCCACGCCCGACTGCGCGCCCTGCTATCTCAGCGGGAAAAACGTGAAGCTCTTCACGGACCACCGCGTCTACACGCCGGAGGAGCTGCACGCGCGCTATGAGATCAAGCTGGACACCTATAACAAGGTCGTCAAGATTGAGGCGCAGACCATGGTCAATATGGTCTGGAAGGACATCCTCCCGGCTGTGAGCCGCTATTCCGGCCAGCTTGCCGCCGCGGCGCTGTCCAAGACGGCGCTCGGCGCCGCCGTCGACACCTCCTTTGAGAGGGAAACGGCCGCAAAGCTCAGCGGGCTGATCCGCGAAACGGTCGAAAAGGCGGAGGCGCTCAAGGCTGCGAACGAAAAGGCGCTTGCCGTATCCGATCCGCTCCGCCGTGCCCGCCTCTGTCATGACGAGGTGCTCTCCGCGATGGAGAAGCTGCGCGCCTCCGTCGACGCGATGGAGCTGATCTGCGACCGCGAGATCTGGCCCTATCCGACCTACGGCGACATCCTTTTCAGCGTGAAATAAGACGATAGGAAAGCAGCACGCCCACAGGCGTGCTGCTTTTGTTATGTAAACAGTATTATGTTTACAATATTACGTAAATAAGATTATGTAAATATTATTATGTCAACTTATTTTCACTCATTGATGAACAGGACGCCCAGGCACTTCGGCCCGCAGTGGGAGGCGATCGTACAGCCCGCCATGGTGTGATGCACTTCCTTGACCTCGATCGTTGAGCGGATCAGGGCTTCCAGTTCTTCGATCGTCGCCTCGTCCACCTCGCCGGATTCGGTGATGAAGACGTGCCCC
Organism: Oscillospiraceae bacterium; assembly: GCA_017447645.1. Classification (GTDB taxonomy): domain Bacteria; phylum Bacillota; class Clostridia; order Oscillospirales; family Oscillospiraceae; genus Limivicinus. The sequence goes on along the minus strand of JAFSNA010000052.1, from coordinate 3,141 downwards.
GGGCGTATGTTTTTACCTTCCAGACGCTCGGCCACATACTGCTTGTAGACGGCCCGGATGCTCCCGCGGTATTTTTTATACACGCCCAGCTTTCCGCCGCTCATTTCCAGGGCCGGCTTGAGGTGCAGCAGATTGGCGCCCAGCGCCGCCACGCCGGAGCAGCGGCCGCCCTTCCACATGAATTCCAGCGTATCGAGCACAAAGCTGGTATCTACTTTATCGGTGAGCGACGCGACATGCTCGGCGATCTCCTTCGCCTCCATGCCGCGGTCGCGGCACTCGGCCGCTTCGATGACCAGCAGCCCCACGCCCGTGGAGAGCATACGGCTGTCGACGGGATAGATGCCGCCGAGCTCGGACGCCGCGATGCAGGCGGTCGAGTAGGAGCTTGACAGCTCCGAGCTGATGTCGAGATGCACGACCTCGCAGCCGGCCTCGACGAAGGGACGGAAGAAGTCGATGAACTGCTGCACCGAGGGCGCGGAGGTCTTCGGAAGCGTGCCGTCGGCACGGTAGCGGCAATACATGTCCGCGGGTGTGAAGTCAAAGCCGTCGTAAAAGCTCTCATCCCCGAGGAGGATCGTGAGGGGGATGGTCTTGATCGCAAAACGCTCCAGGAGGTCCTGCGAGAGGTCGCAGGTACTGTCGGCGGTGATGATGACAGGCTTGCTCATAGGTCGTCATTCGTCCCCTTTGCATAGTGTTCTTTTTTAATTATAGCATTGAGCGTCTGAAAGGGCAAGCATTATCGCGTGCGGGGCGGTAAAAAGTCGCTTGCTTTTTTCTGCCGCCTGTCCGATAATAGGCAGGAAGAAACGACCGCGGAAGGGAAGAAAAAGCATGATCTTCGACACGCATGCGCATTACGATTCCGGCGCGTTCAACGCCGACCGCTCCGAGTTGCTCGCCTCCATGCCGGATAAGGGCGTGGGGCTGATCCTCGACCCCGGCTGCGAAGAGCGCAGCAGCCGCGCCGCTCTTGCGCTGGCGGAGGAGTTTCCGTTCGTATACGCCGCCGTGGGCATCCACCCGGAGGACATGGAAGGCCTGAGCGCCGACAGTCTTGAGACGATCCGGACGCTGGCCCGGCATGAAAAATGCGTCGCCATCGGCGAGATCGGGCTCGACTACTACTGGGACGACACGCACAAGGCCGAGCAGAAGGAGCTCTTTGCGGCACAGCTCACGCTCGCGGAAGAGCTGGATCTGCCCGTCATCGTACACGACCGCGAGGCGCATGCCGACTGTTTGGAGCTCACAGGCCGTTTCCCCAACGCGCGCGGCGTGTTCCATTGTTTTTCCGGCAGCGCCGAAATGGCGAAGGAGCTGCTCAAGCGCGGCTGGTATCTGGGCTTTGACGGCCCGGTGACCTATAAAAACGCGCGCAAGGCGATCGAGGTGCTGGAGATCGTGCCGCCCGAGCGCATCCTTGTCGAGACGGACAGCCCTTACATGAGCCCCGTACCGCTGAGGGGGAAACGCAACGACTCCTCCAATTTGGTTTACATAATCGATAAGATCGCGGAGATCAAGGGCATGACGGCAGCCGAAGTCGAGCAAATCACCTGGGAAAACGGCAAAAGACTGTTCGGGATCGGCTGAAAAAAAGAAACGAGGTCAAAGACCTCGTTTCTTTTTTTGTTCAAGCTTATCCGTGCTGCTGGTGCCAGTTGGTGTAATCCGCTTTGCCGTCGGGCCCGTCGTAGGTCCCGTCGATCTTGCTCAGCGCGCGCAGGTAGTCCTCCGTGCCCTCTTCATAGGGGGTGGGGCGCAGGTCGTTATAGCTGACGTTCTTTCCGCGGACGGCGGAGGAGAGGCCGGGATCCGTCACCGGCCTGCTGGAAACGCAGCAGGGAATGATCGTATGGTCGCCCAGGCTCACGTTCCCGTTCGAGTCGCGCTTGACCGTCAGCTGCACGATCGCCGTGTCCTGATCGGAGGGCATGGACGAGCCGCCGAAGACGAAGTTGCCCATCGAGTAAAGGATCAGCCCGCCGTTGTATTGCTCGATCGGCTGCAGACAGTGGGGGTGAGAGCTGTAGATGATGTCCGCGCCCTCGTCGATGCAGCGGCGGCAGGCCTCGCAGTTGGCCGGCGTTTTCTTTTCGGGATAGTAATTCAGCTCGACGCCCATGTGGAACATGCAAATGATCAGATCGGGCTCCTGCTCTTTGAGCGCGCGGACCGCCGCTACGGCCTTCTCCTCATCGATCCAATAGATCTTGGTCGAGACTTCAAGCTGGCCGTTCTGACAATAGATGCCGAGCTTCAGACCGTTGGGCGTGGTGACGATCACGCTCTCGTCATTCTTCCCGAAGGGAACGCCGTATTTCTCAAGCGTCGCCCAGGTGTCGCGCTTGCCTGCCTCGCGGAAGTCGTCCGTGTGGTTGTTGGCCGTCGTGACGAAGTCCACGCCGCCCTCAAGAAGGATGTTGGCATACTCGGTCGGCGCGCGGAAATTGAAGTATTCGATGGACTGGAGATACTGGTCGGAGAAGGTGCACTCGAGATTGCCGAGGGTATATTCATCGGCGACGAAATACTGCTTTACATTAGAGAAAGGGTAGGCGTAATCGCCGTTGATTGTCTGCCAGAAGTTGAGCGGCACGCCGGGCGAACCGGCCAGCGTCAGGTCGCCGATGAAGGAGAGGACGAAGCTCTCGGGCTCGGCCTCGGGCGTCGGCTCCGGCGTAGGCTCCGCGGCCTCGGGCGTGGGATCCGGCGTCATATGGGGCGGAGGCGTCGACTCGCGCAGATCGCCGGGCGCGGCGCTCGACGCGGCAGGGACGGGAGAGCCGCTCACCGCCGGAGAGCCCAGCATGCCGCCGCGCAGAAGCAGCAGCAGCCCCAGCGCGATCACCGCGCACAAACAAACAAAAACGCCCAGAAACTTTTTCATGGATCGACAACCTCACAGATAATTCGACGGGTGGACCGTAACGGATGTATTATATATAAGTTTTCCCAATAAAGCAAGAAGCAGAACAGAAAAGAACCCGGAAACAAAAAAAGCGGCTTTCCTTTACGGAAAGCCGCTCGAACGTTAAGCCGATAAAAAAGATCAAAGCAGACCGTTCTGCGTAAAGATCGGCGCAAAGACCAGCGCGACGACCGTCATCAGCTTGATGAGGATGTTGATGG
>JAFSNA010000051.1 GCA_017447645.1 Oscillospiraceae bacterium | reverse complement strand
TGCGGAGCAGTTGGTTGTACTTCGCCACGCGGTCGGAGCGGGACGGAGCGCCTGTTTTGATCTGGCCGGCGTTGACGGCCACAGCCAGGTCGGCCAGGGTGGTGTCCTCGGTCTCGCCGGAGCGGTGGGAGACGATGGCGGTGTAGCCCGCGCGGTTGGCGGTCTGGATGGCGTCGAGCGTCTCGGTCAGGGTGCCGATCTGGTTGACCTTGATGAGAACGGCGTTCGCCGCGCCCATCTCGATGCCCTGCTTGACGCGCTTGGCGTTGGTGACGAACAGGTCGTCGCCGACGAGCTGCACGCGGCTGCCGAGGCGCTTGGTCAGACGGACCCAGCCTTCCCAGTCGTCCTCGCCCAGGCCGTCCTCGATGGAGATGATGGGATACTTGCTGCAGAAGTCCTCCCACATGTCGATCATCTCGTCGCTGGTCATGACGGTGCCTCGCTTGGGCAGGTGATACTTGCCGTCCTTCGGGTCGAACCAGTCGGATACGGCGGCGTCCATGGCGATCATGAAGTCCTCGCCGGGCTTGAAGCCGGCCTCCTCGATGGCCTTGACGATGACCTTCAGCGCGTCCTCATCGGCGCCCAGGTCGGGGGCGTAGCCGCCCTCGTCGCCGACGCCGGCGGCGGGCGTGCCGTTGGCCTTCAGGGTCTTCTTCAGCTGATGGAAGACCTCGGCGCACATGCGCAGCGCTTCCTTGAAGCTCTTCGCGCCGACGGGCATGATCATGAATTCCTGGATGTCCACGCTGTTGGAGGCGTGCGCGCCGCCGTTGAGGATGTTCATCATCGGCACCGGCAGGGTCTTGGCGTTGACGCCGCCGATGTAGTTGTACAGGCTCATGCCGGTGGCCTCGGCCGCGGCCTTCGCGCAGGCGAGGGAAACGCCGAGGATCGCGTTGGCGCCCAGGCGGGTCTTGTTCGGGGTGCCGTCGATCTCGCAGAGCATCTTGTCGATGGAGGTCTGGTCGAGCACGTTCAGGCCGAGCATGGCCTCGGCGATCTCGCCGTTGACGTTTTCGACCGCCATCGTGACGCCCTTGCCGCCGTAACGGCCCTTGTCGCCGTCGCGGAGCTCGCAGGCCTCGTGGATGCCGGTGGAGGCGCCGGAGGGAACGGCGGCGCGGCCGACCGTGCCGTCGTCAAGGGTCACTTCGACTTCGACCGTGGGGTTGCCGCGGGAGTCGAGGATCTCGCGCGCGAGAACGTCGACGATCTCAAGATACTGTTTCATTTGTTGTCCTCCTGTAAAAGTCAGATTTCTCTTGGATTATACCCCACGGGCCGCGAAAAATAAAGAGCAAATCGAAATTGTTTCAACAATCTTCCGCTGCGCGGCGGCCCGTCCGATTGACCCGGGACGGCACGCTGTGCTATACTTTCGGCAGACATGCAAACGGGGAAAGCGAGGGGATCCGCCGTGTTTGAACTGAAAAAAGCGTCTTTGGACGACGGGCGGGACGTTTACGAGCTGCTGCAGGAGATCCCGCGGGAGGAGAACGGGCTGCTCAACCACGCCCACGGTCTGAGCTACGACGAGTTCAGACAATGGCTTGCAAAGCAGGTCCGTCTGTCGCAGCAGGAAGGGATCATCGACGGTTGGAAGGTGCCCTCGACGACCTACTGGCTCTATGCGGACGGCGTCCCCGTCGGCTTCGGCAAGCTGCGGCATCACCTGACCGACGCGCTGCGCCGGGAGGGCGGCCACATCGGCTACGGCGTCGCGCCGCGCTATCGCGGAAGGGGCTGCGGCAAGGAGCTGCTGCGCCTGCTGCTGAAAGAGGCCGCCGGCTTGGGGATCGAAAAGGCGCTGGTCACGATCCGGCCGGACAACGCGGCTTCTCTCGGCGCGGCGCTTGCCAACGGCGGCGAGATTGCCGAGCGGACGGACGAGCGCGTCTACGTCTGGCTCGACACGCCGCGCGCGAGCGCTCCCGAAACGGAGGAGCTGTTCCTGACCGCTCCTTCGGCGGAGTATCTGCCGCAGATCAAGGCCTTCCGGGACGAGTTCGCGGACTGTCTCGACTGGCTGCACGGCGCGTGCCGGCTTGCGCGCTTTGAAGATCCCTCGGAATGGCTGCGCTATGTCGGACAGTGCGCGGTGGAGGAGGTCTTTCCCGAGGGCACAACGCCCTATTCCCAGTTTCTTTACGTCCGCGCGGCCGACCGCAAGATCGTCGGGATGATCGGCGTGCGGCACCGGCCCGTCGGCCCGCTGGAGACCTGGGGCGGGCACGTCGGCTACTGCGTGTGCCCCTCCGAGCGGCGCAAGGGCTACGCGGCGCGGATGCTGCACGAGGTTCTCCCCTACTGCAGAGAGATCGGGCTTGAGCGCGTGCTGCTGACCGCGGGCGACGAGAACGTCGGAAGCGTGAAGGCGATCCTCTCGAACGGCGGAGTGCTGGAGGGCTACGTCATGTCGCCGAAACATCATATCCCGGTCGGCCGGTACTGGATCGAGACGGCGTGAGCGCCCTGCAGGACGGCCGCCGGAAGAAACGGATCACTTCGAAAAAAAAGGGCAGGGAGTGATTTGCTCCCTGCCGATTACATGATTTGGCTATTCAACTACTTGAAATCCTCTATCTTGTAAAATAGGCTGTGATATTTTCGTTTCCTTCTCGGTAGTACCATTCAAAGCTGTCAGATTCGGGAACATATTCCAACACAAGTGAGGAAGAGCTCGACCATCCTTTTCCAGTTACCTTTGGCGTTTTAAT
>JAFSNA010000050.1 GCA_017447645.1 Oscillospiraceae bacterium | reverse complement strand
CACCAGCGGGGCCACCTGACCGGCGACTTCGTAGTAGGGATGCGGCTGCTCCGGGTCGAGCGTGCCGAGATCGTCAAAGTCCGCGCCGCTCTCGACGAGCCAGGCCTTCACGGCCTCCTTCGCGGCAAAACCGGATTTATCGCTGCCGATTGCAACTTTCATGTTTCTATCCTCTTTATTCTTATTTTGCGGCGGCGGCCCTGCGGGCGGCGGCGAGGAGGTCCTCCTTCGTCAGGCCCATGGCCCGGCGCAGATAGGGGATCTTGCCGACTTCGCCGAAGCGGTCCTGTACGCCGAAGGCGCTCACGGGAATGCGCTCGAGCGCGAGAGCCTCGCACACGGCGGAATGCAGGCCGCCGACGACGTTGTGGTTCTCCACGGTCAGCACCGCGCCGGTCTTGCGCGCGGAGGCGATCACGGTCTCGCGGTCAATGGGCTTGATGGTGTGGACGTTGATCACTTCGACGTCCAGCCCCTCGGCGGCGAGCTCCCCGGCGGCGTCGAGCACGTCGCGGGTGAACATGCCGGAGACGAAGACCGTCAGGTCCCTGCCCTCGCGCAGGGTGTCGGCCTTGAACAGATCAAACTTGTAGTCGGGGCCGAACACGTCGGGCGTGACCTTGCGGAACAGGCGCATGTAGACGGGGCCGACGTAGGCGTTCAGCACGGGCATGGCCGCGCGCAGCTGCGTCTCGTCGACGGGCTCGAAGATCACCATGCCGGGGATGGAGCGCACGACGCCGATATCCTCCATGCTCATGTGGGTGCCGCCGTTGAGCTCGGCGGAGATGCCGGGGTCGGTGCCGACGATCTTGACGTTCTGCCTGGCATAGGAGATCGAGATCGTGATCTGGTCGCAGATGCGGCGGGTGGCGAAGGGGGTGAAGCTCTCGATCCAGGGCTTGAAGCCGTAGCTGGCAAGACCGGCCGCGATGGAGGCCATGTCCTGCTCGGCCACGCCGCAGTCGAACATCTGCCCGGGGAAGCGGTCGTACAGCTTGCGGGTGCCGCTGGCCTTGGCCAGATCGGCGTCGAGGACGACGACGTGCCTGTCCTCTTCCATGAATTTCGCCAGACATTCGGCGTAAGCAGCTCTCATTTCCATGGTATTATTCCTCCCCTCTGATCTCGCGGATGGCGGCCGCGGCCTGTTCCTCGTTGACGTTGGTGTTGTGGTTGCCCGCGCCGAGCTCTTCGATCCACTTCACGCCCTTGCCCTTGACGGTATTGAGGATGACCATGGTCGGTCTTCCGGTGCCGCGGTAGGTTTTTGCCTGCTTGACGGCGGCGGAGACCTGCTCGACGTCGTTGCCGTCCTCCACGTCGATCACGTTCCAGCCGAAGGCGGCCCACTTGTCGCCGAGCGGCGCGATGTCGTTGACCTTGGCGACCGTGTCGTCGATCTGCAGCTTGTTGTAATCGGTGAAGCCGATGAGATTGGAAAGCCCCTTGGACGCGGCGAACATGGCCGCCTCCCAGATCTGACCTTCCTGCGACTCGCCGTCGCCGACGAGAGCATAGATCGTCGCACCGTCGTTCTCAAGCTTGGAGCCGAGCGCGACGCCCGCGGCGCAGGAGAAGCCCTGGCCGAGCGAGCCGGCGGTCATGTCGATGCCGGTGGTGAGATTCATATCGCAGTGGCTGGGCAGATGGGTGCCGCCCTGGTTGAGGGTCAGCAGCTCGGACTTGGGGAAATAGCCCCGGTTGGCGAGCGCGGCGTAGACCGCGGGGCCGGCGTGACCCTTCGAGCAGATGAAGCGGTCGCGTCCCGCCTTCTTCGGCTCGGCCGGGTCGATGTTCATTTCTTCAAAATACAGCACGGCAAGCAGCTCGGCGATGGAGAGGCAGCCGCCGATGTGGCCGACGCCCAGGTGGCCGATGCAGGTCATGATATCACAGCGGATATCCTTGCAAATGGTTTTCAGATCGGTGTTCAATGGTAACTCCTCCTAATTTGATTAAAAGGTTTAACTAAAATGGATTGTAATCCCGGAAGAGGGCTTTGTCAAGGCACTACAAATAAAAAAGAGAAAAACTTTTTCGCGTTCCCTGTTGACATCTTCCCGGATCAAGGCTATGATATTTCACGCAGTTTATCAATTGTTATCGGAGGGTATCCATGAAAGAATTCACTCCCGTTTATGTTCCCGTCGGCGTGCCGACCTTCCATCTCGAGAGCGCACAGCGCCAGTTCGATCTGTCCGTCGGGCTGCTCAAAGCCGTTGACGAGCGCTTTGCCGTGCCGGAAAAGATGCTGCTCTCGCTCGACGATCTGCGCGCCTTTCTTGACGGCGTCTCGCCGGATCTCATCGTGTTCCAGAACCTCACCTTTGCCAACGCCGCCTATATGTCCGAGGTGCTGCGCCGTTTCGACTGCCCCATGCTGCTCTGGACGCTGCGCGAGCCCGTCATCGACGGGGGACGGCTGCGGCTGAACTCCCTTACCGGCGCCTACAGCGCGGCGAACACCCTGCGCGCCTTCGACGATCGCAGCTTTGAATACCTCTTCGGCTCGCCCGGGGAGGAGCGCGTGAAAAAAACGGTCGAATCCGTCGTCAGGGCCGCCTCGGTCAAAAAAGCCATGCGCAGCCTGAAGATGTCCGCCGTCGGCCACACGCCGCAGGGCTTCGGCTTCGGCCGCGCGCTGGACGGCGAGCTGATGAACGCCTTCGGCATCGAGCTTGAGGCCATCGAGGCGCGCGAGCTGATCGAAAAGGCGAAGGGCTACTCCGACGAGGAATGCGCCGCATATCTCGAAAAGACGGCGCAGGCGACCTGCGGCCTGGACAAGACGCCCGAGCGCAACCGTCTGGACCATGCGAGGCTTTTGAAAGCGTACAGCGACTATGTGCGCGAGCATCATATCGGCGCGCTGGCCTCCCGCTGCTGGCCGGACTTCTTCACAGCCTTCGGCACGCCGGTGTGCACGGTGCTGTCCATGCTCAACGACGAGGGCGTGGCCGCCGCCTGCGAGGCCGACATCTACGGCGCGCTGTCGATGTGGATCGGCATGCAGCTTTCCGGCGAGCCGGTCTTCTTCGGCGACCCGGTCTCCCTCGACGAGGGCGAGAACACGATCACCTTCTGGCACTGCGGCGCTGCCGCCTGCTCGCTGGCGCGGCGCGACACCGGCGCGGTCGTGGGGGTGCATCCCAACCGCAGGATCGGCCCGGCGATGGACTTCGGCTGCGAATCCTTCCCGGAGGCCACGGTCTTCCGCATCGGCCGCGAGCCCGACGGCTTCTTCCGCTTCTTCCTGCTCGAGGGCGAGGCGCTGGACAAGCCCAAGCAGTTCATCGGCACCTCGATCGTCGTCAGGACCGACAATCCCGCGCGCGAGATCGTGGAGGAGAGCGTCAGGAAAGGCTTCGAGCCGCACTTCGTGGTCATCAAGGGCCGCCACGCCGCCGCGCTTGAGGCGCTGGCGAACATGTACGGCTTTGAGGTCTGCAGATTCTGAGTTTGGAAAGACAGCAAAACAGGCGGAGAGAACGGCAAGCGTTATCTCCGCCTGTTCTGTCCTGTCGGGCGGTCTGTCCACGGCTTCCGGCCGATTGCCGCCGAGGGTCTTTTCCTTGTTGACTTTGCCGAAAGGCTGTATTATGCTTTGAAGCGAATTCCGCTGCGAAGGAGGGAAGGCTCTTGAAGAAGGAATCGAAGATCGGTGCGGCGATCACCGCCGTGATCGACATCGTCACCGCGGGGCTGCTGTGGCTTCTCTGCTCGCTGCCGCTCTTTACGCTCGGCGCGGCCAGCACGGCGCTGTATTACTGCGTCGTCAAATGCATCCGGCATGAGCGCGGCCGTCTGGTGAAGAGCTTTTTCGCCGCCTTCCGCCGCGATTTCAGGATCGCAACGCTGCTGTGGCTGATTTTTCTTGCGGCCGCGCTGATCTTTTCGGCGGATATTTACGCGATCGAACGCATGGGCGGCGGCCTGCTGGGAACGGTCGGGATGATCCTGCTCGTTGCCCTGCTCGCTTTCTTCCCCTGGGTCTTCGCCTTTGTCTCGCGCTTTTCCAACACCGTCTCCGGCACGCTCCGCTTCTGCGGCTATCTCGCGCTGCGGCACTTCGGCACGACGCTGCTGATGACGATGGAGCTGCTTGCCTTCGGCGTGATGATCTATCTGATGCCGCCGCTCGTCTTCATCCTGCCCGGGCTTGTCTGTTTGCTGCTCAGCCTGCATATCGAGCGCGTGTTCCAGCCCCTCACGGCGGAAATGAGCGCCGAGGACGGAGACGACTGGTTCAACGAATAAATGATATAAACGATAAAGAGGTACGCCATGCTTAGCATCAAGACCGAAAACAACAGCCTGATCCTCTCCCTCGACGGCAGAGAAATCCTTGCCCATACGCCGGACGCCCCCGCGCTCTTCCTGGGAAAGGGAGAAGAGTCCATCCGCATGTACCGCGGCAACTTCGATATCGCCGACCGCGTGTCCGAACGCGTCGCGCTGCGTTTTGCCCGCATGGAGAGCGAAACGGCCGTTTTCACGAGCGCGGAGCTTGCAGGCGATTACCGCCTTCGGATCGAAGAAAAAGATGGCCTCGTGCGCCTTTCCGGGCATACGGAGGATCGGCGCGTCAACCGCCTTTGGCTTCGCCTGAAAGCCGAAGCCGATGAGCACGTCACGGGCGGCGGCGAGCAGTTTTCGTATCTTGACCTGCGCGGCAGGCTCTTTCCGATCTGGACGCGCGAGCAGGGCGTAGGCCGCAACAAGCTCACCGAGATCACGCGCCTGGCCGACTGCAGCGACGGCGGCGGAGGAGACTATCACACGACCTTTTTCCCGCAGCCGACCTTTCTCTCCTCCCGCCTGTACTTTGCGCACCTGGAAAACTACGAATACAGCGAGCTCGACTTCCGCGACGAGCGTTTCCACGAGATCGCTCTTTGGTCGAGCTCCCTCTCGCTCGTTCTCGCGGCGGGGGAGAGCTGCCGCGAGCTTGTCGGAAAGCTGAGCGCCCTGCTCGGCCGCCAGCCGGAGCTCCCCGATTGGGCGATGCGCGGGATCTGGCTTGGCGCGCAGGGCGGCACCGCGCGCGTGACGGATCTGTTGGAGCGCTGCCGCGCCTCCGGCATGGACGTTCCCGCCGTCTGGATCCAGGACTGGGAAGGCAAACGCATCACCTCCTTCGGAAAACGCCTCCAGTGGGACTGGCGCTGGAACCGCGAGATGTATCCCGGCCTCGACGCCGTGATCGCCTCCGACCCCGAGACGCGCTGGATGGGCTATATCAACCCCTACCTCGTCGAAGGCGGCGTGCTTTTCAAAGAGGCAAAAGAAAAGGGCTATTTCGTCAAGAACCGTGCGGGGGAGGATTATCTTTTCGACTTCGGCGAATACGACTGCGGCGTGGTCGATCTGACGATGCCGGAGGCCTTCGCGTGGTACAAGGGCATCATCAAAACGAACCTGATCGGCCTGGGCTTCCGCGGCTGGATGGCGGACTTCGGCGAGTATCTGCCCGCCGACGCCGTCTGCTTCGGCGGCAGCGGGCTGCAGATGCACAACGCATGGCCGATGCTCTGGGCAAAATGCAACCGCGAGGCGGTGGAGGAGTGCGGCCTTGTCGGCGAGTGCGTGTTCTACATGCGCGCCGGCGCGGCGGGAAGCCAGCGTTATTCCACGCTCACCTGGGCGGGCGACCAGTGCGTGGACTGGAGCGAGGACGACGGACTTCCCTCCGTCGTGACGGCGGCGCTGACCGCCGGTATGAGCGGCTTCGGCCTGCACACCTGCGACGCGGGCGGCTACACGACGCTGTTCCATCTCCGCCGCGACGAGGAGCTGCTGCTGCGCTGGCTCGAATTTGCCTGCTTCACGCCCGTCATGCGCACGCACGAGGGCAACCGCCCCGACAGCAACGTCCAGCTCTATTCCAGCGCGGAGATCATCGAAAAGGCCGCGCGCCTGTCAAAACTGCACACGGCGCTGCTGCCCTATATGAAAGAATGTGTGCGTGAAAACGCCGCGAGCGGCGTCCCCGTCATGCGTCCGCTGTTCTTCGACGCCCCGGACGATGCGCGCGCCTGGGCACGGGAGAATTACAGCTACTTCCTCGGAGAGGAGCTGCTCGTGGCGCCCCTCGTGAAGCCCGGCGAGGAGGAGCGCGAGCTCTATCTGCCCTCGGACGGCTGGGTCCATCTTTGGAGCGGGGAAGAGCATGCCGCGGGGATGACGAAGGTCGCCGCTCCGATGGGCTTCCCTCCCGTTTTCTATCGCCGCGGCTGTTCGCACGAGGCGCTGTTCCGCGCAGCTGCGAAGGAATTCGGCAAAATTAGCTAAAATAGTCAAAAGAACCGGCCCGAACAGCCTTTTTTTAGGCGATTCAGGCCAGCCTTTTATTCATGGTGCACAAAAAGCCGGATGGAAAATCTACATTTTCATGCGGGCGATGGGGCTTTACAAAAAAGGGGAAGACTCTTATAATCAAGCTGTAAGCCGCAAAGGCGTTTTTTTGAGGCAAAATAATTAACTCTGTTAATTAAAGTAAAGGCACAACACCGGATCGAGGCAAAAAAGGGGGTACCCCCTTTTTCATTCCGTGTTTCACGGAATGATGAGCCTTCCCTTGCGGAATTCACGGACGCCAACAGCGCCTTTGAATAAAAAATTAGGAGGAAGAAAAATGAAGAAAGCTATCGCACTGCTGCTTGCGCTGACGATGGTCTTCGCGCTCTGCGCCTGCGGCCAGCAGGCTGCTCCGGCCCCCGCTGCGAGCAACGATGCTCCCGCCGCGAGCAATGACGCTCCCGCCGCGAACGACAAACCCGCGCAGGAGATCATCATCAATTTCCCCAGCGTCTGGGTCGGCACTGACTCCAAGGCTCCCTACATGGAGAAGCTGATTGCCCAGTTCAATGAGGAAAACGCCGGCTCCATCAAGGTCGTCGTCGAAGAGCAGACCGACTACCAGGCTGCCCGCGACAAGCTGCGCACCACGATCACCACCGGCAACACCCCCGATCTCTGCATCCTGGACACCACGTATGACATCAAGGCCTACACTGCGTCCGGCAAGTTCATGGATCTCGCTCCCTACCTCAACGAAGGATGGGGCGAGGACTTCGCCGATGGCTCCTACGAGGCGTGGAGCGTGGACGGCAAGGTCTGCTTCCTGCCCTTCGAGTCCGCTGTTTTCACCCCGATCTACAACACCAAGATCTTTGCCGAAATCGGCTGGGATCACTTCCCTGCCACCTATGACGAGTTCATGCAGTTCTGCAAGGACGCCAAGGCCAAGGGCTACAACGCCATGGGTCAGATGGCCGGCGAGAACGGCTGGAGCTCCATGCTGTGGTACTCCCTGATCGTCGAGGCTATCGGCGGCAAGGACGTGTATGCCAACGGCCTGAAGGATCCGGCCTTCGTTCAGGCTGCCGAGATCCTCAAGGAGATGTACAGCTACACCTTTGACGGAGCCATCTCCGCCAGTGCCGGCGATGTGAACGGCCACTGGCTGGCCCGCGACACCGCCATTTACCTCAACGGTCCGTGGTGGGTTGCCAACCTCTACAAGGAAGAGAACGCCAAGGACGGCGTCCTCCTCGCTGACGACTGCGAAGTCGCCGTCAACCCGAAGTATGAAGGCGGCAAGGGCGAAGGCGGTCTCGTGACCACCGTTCAGGCCTTCCTGGCTGCTGCCAAGCAGGATGATCCCGCCAAGGAAGCGGCTGTCGTCAAGTTCATCAAGTACATCACTGATCCCCAGCACGTTTCCGAGCTCGCTCTCTCTTCCGGCGCCATGTTCTTTGTGAAGTACGAGCCCTCGCCCGACACCAGCGTGATCTCCCAGAAGCTCACGCAGGTCGCCAACGACGCCTCCTTCACGATCATCCACGTCAACGGCGCTTTCCCGACGGCCTTCTCCACCGAGTTCCCGGCCGCCCTCTCCGCTCTGGTTCTTGGCCAGGTCGACGCCCAGGGCTTTGTCGATCAGCTCCAGACCGCGATCGACAACGCTGCGTAATCACAGCATTTTCCGTTCGAATAGGGTGCGTTTCACAGCGCACCCTATTCGTGATTTTCCCTAGGGGGTGACTATTTGAAACTCGAACGCTCCGACCGGGCTCCGCTGATCGCTTTTCTGACTCCGGCGCTGGTTCTGATGGTGGTCTTTTTCGTGATCCCCGTCATCTATGTTGCGGTCGTCAGTTTTCTGAAATGGGACGGCATTGTCGCTCCGGAGTTCAGACAGGTCCGAAACTACGTACTGCTGTTCAAAGACAAGGCCTTTCTGAGGTCCGTACTCAACAACGTGATCTGGGCGCTGGTCGCCGGCTTTATCCAGGTCCCGCTGGCCATGGTCATGGCCATCATCCTCTCGCGCAAGCCGAAGGGATGGAAGTTCTTCCGCACGGTCTACTTTTTCCCGCAGGTCATCTCCGGCATCGCGCTGGCCATGCTGTGGCGTGCGGTCTACAATGCCGAGACCGGTCTGCTCAACGGCATTCTGAAGAGCGTAGGGCTGGGAAATCTGGCCTGCGACTGGCTGGGCGGGCTGAAAACGGCTTTCCCCGCGGTGCTGATCTACTGGATCTTTTACATCGGATACTATATGGTCATCATGATGGCCGACATCACGACGATCGACGAGAGCTACTACGAGGCCGCAACGATCGACGGCGCTACGGACTTCCAGCAGGCGATCCACATCACGATCCCGCTGATCCGGCGCACCTCGCTGCTGACCTGCGTGACGCTGGCGAGCGTCATGGGTCTGCGCCAGTTCGAGCAGGTCTATATGCTCACGAACGGCCAGCCTGCCAATACGACCTCGACCATCGTGCTGTATATGTATAAAAAGCTGCAGGATACCAACTACGGCATGGCCAGCGCTTCGGCGGTCATCCTGATCGTCGTGGGCGTGGTGTTCATCGTCTGCATCCGTGCGCTCTTCGAGGGCCGCAGCGAGACGGTGAAAGTCAAGAAGGGGAGGGCGGGCAAATGAGTGAAACAAGAGTGCGTCCCACCCTGCGCGGCAAGGAGCTGATCCTCGCTGTACTGCGCTGGATCCTGATCATCTTTTTTGCACTGTACACGCTCTTCCCACTGGTGTGGCTGTTCATCTCCTCGCTGAAGACGAACTATGAATTTCTCGCCCTTTCGCCTTTCGCACTGCCCGCAGTGCCGCAGTGGCAGAACTATGTCAACGCCCTTACGGTTGCCGGTCTCGGGCGGATGCTGCTCAACTCCGTGATCGTCGGGCTGGCCGCGACAGTGTTCAACGTCATCGTCGCCAGCATGGGCGCGTATTGCATCTCCCGTTTCCGCTTCAAGGGACGCGAGAGGATCTTCACGCTCTTCACCGCCGGCATCCTTGTGCCGCTCAACGCGCTGATGGTGCCGTATTTCGTCATCATCACGAAGCTGGGACTCATCAATACCTACGGCGGCATGATCCTGCTGTACTGCGCGATCGGTATCCCGATGTCCACCTTCCTCATCCGCGGGCTGATGGACTCGATCCCCATGGATCTGGAGGAGGCCGCCTACATCGACGGCTGCGGCTTCTTCGGCCGTTTCTTCCACATTATCCTGCCGCTGAGCCGCACGGGCATCGTCACGGCCGCGACCTTTGAGTTCCTCACCTGCTGGAACGAGTTTGTGTTCGCAAACCTCCTCGTCTCGTCCGAAAAGCTGCGGACGATCCAGGTCGGCATCCGTTACTTCACGAACCAGTTCTCCACGGACTACGTGTCGATGTACGCCGCGATCATGATCTCGATCATTCCCTCGATCATCGGCTATGTGCTCTTCCAGGAGCAGATCATCGCCGGCATGACGAGCGGCGCCGTGAAGGGATAAGCTCAACGCTAATAAACAGGCAAAAACGGGAACTCGTGAAAGAGTTCCCGTTTTTGCCTGTTTTTTGTGTTTTTTACAGCTCCATAAAGACCTTCCCGCCCTTGCGGCGCAGCCAGAGATACAGGATCAGACAGGCGACGCCCGTGACCGCCGCGAAGCCCCAGAGGTAGAGAGCCACGCCGAAGGACGGCGTCAGCAGCAGATAGATCCCCGCAAGCGCGGCGGCGTAGAAGAAGCTGCCGAGGATCACGACGGTGACCGGAAGGCTCTGCTTGATCGGTGAGAGCTCGTTCGTCCACTGCAGATTCGCGTGCCGGAGATCGAGCGTCAGACCCAGCAGCGCGAAGAAGAGCGCGAAAAGCTGCGGCAGCGCGAGGAGCGCAAGCGTCTCGGCCGGCGGCGCTTTGATCACAAGCGCGGCGCACACGGAGGCGAAGAGCATGACCGGCGCCGTGAGCAGCAGCTGCATCCGCAGCTTGGCGCGCAGGATCTGCCAGGGCTCGACAGGCAGCGATTGGGGGATCCAGATGCTTCTGCCCTCCAGCGAGACGGAGGGGGCCGCCGCGTCGTTCATCGCCGCGGCCATGCACAGCGCCGCGGTGAAGAGCAGCGTCACCGCGCCGGGGATCGCGCCGAAGACCTCGCTGAGGACCTCGACCAGAACGGGTCCCTTGATCAGGAGCAGCACGCCGACAATCGGGATCAGCAGCGTACTCAGAGAGCAGTTGAGCATATAGTTCGCGCTCGAGCCGAGCCGACCGAACTCCTTGGCAAGCAGCGCGGAGGCCGCGCTGCGCTGCTTTTCTCTGCGCGCTGTGTATTTGATTTTTTCGCCTGCGCCGGTGGCCGTGGCGAGAGAGAGGAAGGTGCGCCCGAGTAGCAGCCACATCAGAGCGAAGAGCAGCGCGACGACGGCCGTACACACGGCCATGCCGATCCAATTGCCCTCTCCGATGCTGCCGAAAAGATACAGTCCGTAGGCTTTCTCGCGAATCGCCGGGCCGTAGACGGCGATGTTCGCGATGAGATCGCGGATAAGATCCATGGCCTTAAAGTAGCAGAAGTAATACAGGCCGATGAAAGCGAGCGAGATCAGCACCGTCACGATGCCCTTGTTCTTGAGCTTCAGACTGATCCTGGCCACGACCCATCCGAGCAGGCACGAGAGCGTCAGCACGAAAACGGAGAGCAGCAGGATCAGCACGACGCAGCCGACGAGAGCCGCGGCGGAGAAGGGGACCGTGACGAGATAGACGATGACGGCCGGGACGATCACAACCGCGGAATACATCAGCCCCATCAGGTACACGCCCAGCAGACGCGCGAGCATGATCTTCCCCGTCGGGATCGGCATCGAGAGCAGCAGGTCGTTGTCCTTGGACAGATACAGCCCCGTGTAGGTGGTGAATACGCTGCCGAAGATGCCGAGCAGGAACGCGATGGCGCTCATGATCGCAAAATACAGCCAGCCCGCGCCCGCCGCGGCGAGCGGCGCGCAGAGCGAATAGGCCATCGCGCCGAAGGTGCCGCCGAGCAGCCCCGCCATGATCAGCACGAACAGAGCAATATAGGCGATCGTGCCTGCCTTCGAGCGGGCCTTGTTCTTTTTTGTGTCGTAAAAGTAGCTGCGGAACATCTCCGCGAACTGCTTTTTGAGAAGCGTTTTGACCATTTACTCCGCCTCCAGCTCCAAAAAGACCTCTTCGAGAGACTCGTCGCCCTTGACCTCTTCCATCGTGCCGGAGCGGATCAGACGGCCCTGCTTGATGATCGCGACCTTGTCGCAGAGCTTTTCCGCGACCTCCAGCACGTGCGTGGAGAAGAAGATCGCGCCGCCGCGGTCACAAAGCTCGCGCATCATGCCCTTGAGCAGGAAGGAGGCCTTGGGGTCGAGCCCGACGAAGGGCTCGTCCATCAGGATCAGCTTCGGGTCGTGCAGCCAGGCCGAGATGATCGCCAGCTTCTGCTTCATGCCGTGGGAATAGGCCGAGATCGGCTGGGCGAGGTCGTCGGTCAGCTCGAAGCGCGCGGCGTAGTCGGCGATGCGCGCAGCGCGCACGTCCGCCGGAATGGCGAAGACATCTGCGATGAAGTTCAGATACTTGATGCCGGACATGAACTCATAGAGGTCGGGATTGTCCGGGATGTAGGCGATCTGGCGCTTGCAGGCGAGGGGATCGGCCTTGATCGAGATCCCGCCGATATAGATCTCGCCGGAATCAAAGCTCTGGATGCCGACGGCCGAGCGCAGCGTCGTGGTCTTGCCCGCGCCGTTGTGGCCGATGAAGCCGTAGATCTCGCCCGGCGCGATGTGCAGGCTGAGGTCGTCCACGGCGACCTTGTCGCCGAAGGTCTTGGTCAGGTGTTCGATACGCAGCATGGCGCATTCCTCCTATAATTTCAGTATTTCTTTCTCAGGATCAGAAACGAGAGCCAGTAGAAAAGGACCATCAGACTGACGCCGCAGCCGATCAGGGTACTGATTTCCTGCCTGCCGAGGATCAGGAAAACGACGGTCAGGACGCCGCCGAGGATCACGAAGCCGGTGCCGGCCCAGGCCCAGGCGCGCAGCCGGATGAAATTGTTTCTCTCGTCCCCGGCTTCAATGTCGACCTTTTCCCGGAAACTGTCGTCCGTCCGGTAGCGCAGGGCCTGCACGAGATATACGATCCCGACGCCGAAGAGTGCACCGCCCATGCCGAGCCATACGCTGTCGCCGCCGGCGGCCTTGACGCCCACGATCAGCGCTGCGCCGATCACGATCTCCAGAATAGAGGAGATCAGTCTCCTGTTGTTGCTCATGTCCCGTCCCCGCTTTCTTCGAAGAGGAAGACCTCCTCGATCGTCAGATCGAAAAACCGCGCGATCTTGTAGGCCAGGAAGATCGAGGGATTGTAGCGCCCCGTCTCCAGCGAGCTGATCGTCTGCCGCGAGACGCCCATTGCCCGGGCGAATTCCTCCTGCCGGATGCCTCGCGTTCGTCGGATCTCTTCGATCCGGTTTCTCATGCGCTTCACCTCTTGTAAAGTTTGCTTTACATGCACAGCATAGCACTGTACCCATCATATGTCAAGCTAGCTTTACATATTTGTGAAAAAAATATTTAGCGGAGAGGAATAATGCGGGCCGGGCGTCCCGGCCCGCAAGGGGAGATCTGATACGGATTGCGGATAAAGCTTTTTGATTCGGTTTATTTCCGGATGGTCTGCACAAGGATAAAGCCGATGCAGCAGACGAAAATCCCCATAAAGAGATAGTTGACAAGCCCGGGGATCGGGCGCAGCTGCGCCGTACAGACGGCGATGCAGGCGAAGAAGGCCTCCATGGTAAAAAGCATCAGGCACAGGCCCGTGCGGGTCGAGCGGATCACGCGCGGCAGCTTGTAGGCCGGCACGCCCTGCGTGTTGTTCCACAGCTTCGGGAAAAACTGGATGGGACCGAGGACCAGCAGCAGGATAAAGCCGACGATCGGCGGGAAGAAGGCCGCGGAGGCCTTGCCGCTCCAGGCGTCGATCTCGCCGCGGGCGTTGAAATGGCTCGGCAGCAGGTCCGGCAGCGAGGGATACTTCACGACTACGAAGATCAGCGTGAAGAGAAAGCACAGCAAAGCCAGACCGAGGAAGACAAAGTCGATGAGCCGCGGCCTCGTATTCATGCTTCTTCCACCCTTTCTCTCTTCTTCCCAAAGCGGAAGAAGAGCACGGTCGCGAGGATCAGCATCGGCAGGCCGCCGATGACCCCAACCATCGTGGGGCCGACGGTCATGTCGGGCGCCTTCGCCGGGTCGAGGAACAGCATCGGAAGAGAGGCGACGGCGTTGATCGCGCCGTGGCCGAGCGCCGCGGGCCAGATACTGCCGCTCTTTTCGGCGGCCAGATCGAGCAGGATGCCCATCGCGCAGCTGATCACGCAGAACAGCAGCGGACCGAGCACGGGCGAGCCCCAATACTCCAGGCCGTATTCATATCCGGCAATCAGCATCAGCGGCCAGTGCCAGACGCCCCAGATCGCGCCGCCGATCAAGCGTCCCAAGCGGTCGCCGAAACGCGCGCGCAGCCGCGGGTACATCACGCCTCGCCAGCCAAGCTCCTCGCCCAGCGAGGGAAGGATGTTGAGAAAGGGCGCGGCCACGACGGACATCACTGCCGAAAGAATCAGATAGGCCCGCAGAGATATGCCCTGCTGCGCGAGCAGGACGCCTGTGTCCATGCCGGACACCGCCGAAAGGTACGCGCCCTCTGATGAAAAAGCCTGAGGGAAGAGCGCATAGAACAACGACGCGCCGAGCAGGGTCAGAAGCGCCGGAACCAGCCAGGCGGCGAGATAGATCAGGATGTTTTTGCCGCGGATGCGGGGCCTCCATCCGATCTCCCGCAGCGGGACGCGCGCGATCAGCACGGCGGCGGCGGGCGCGAACATCGCCAGCATGGTGATCAGCTGGAAGGCGACCAGATTCCCGCGCAGCCCGAGGATGGAGCCGAGGATCATGATCGGCCAGGCGATAACGAAGGCAAAGACGATATATTTGACGAGTTGACGGTCTTTCATTTTTTCCCTCCTGGATAATCGTTTCAGGAGATGTCCAGCTCGGGCGGGACGTCGATCTCGTCCGAGACGTATTTGCCGTTCTTCTTCCGCTGGCGCACACACTCGCTCAGCAGGTATTCGATCTGCCCGTTGATCGAGCGGAAGTCGTCCTCCGCCCAGGAGGCGATCGCGTCGTAGAGCTTGGGCGAGAGGCGCAGCGGGACCTGTTTCTTGACGTTGTCCGTCATATCAGTACAGGCTGCCGGAGTTCACGACGGGCTGGGCGTCCTTGTTGCCGCAGAGCACGACCAACAGGTTCGATACCATCGCCGCCTTGCGCTCCTCGTCGAGCTGGACGGTGTTGTTCTCACTCAGACGCTCGAGCGCCATCTCGACCATGCCGACCGCGCCGTCGACGATCATCTTGCGCGCGTCGATGATGGCGCGGGCCTGCTGACGCTGCAGCATGACCGCCGCGATCTCGGGCGCATAGGCGAGATAGGTGATGCGGGCCTCGAGGATCTCAAGCCCCGCGCTCTCGACCTTCGACTGGATCTCGTCTCGGATGCGCTGCGCCACGGTCTCGGACGAGCCGCGCAGGCTGCCCTCGTCGGCCACGCCGTCGCCGGTCGTGTCCACGCCGGGCGCGACGTCGTAGGGGTAGATGCGCACGATGTCGCGCAGGGCGCTGTCGCACTGCAGCGAGAGGTATTCCTTGTAGTTGTCCACGGTAAAGACCGCCTTCGCGGTGTCCACCACGCGCCACATGACCGCAATGCCGATCTCGATGGGGTTGCCCAGGCAGTCGTTGATCTTCTGGCGGCTGTTCGACAGAGTCATGATCTTCAGCGAGATCTTCTTGCCGCTCTCGGCGGCCATGACGGCGGCCGCGTTGGCGTTATTGGCGTTCGACAGCACGCCGAGGAGGTTGTTCTGGGAATTGCTGTCCACGTCGCCGCTCTGGTTCAGACGGGTGGCCGCGGCGGGGTTGACGCCGGTGCAGAAGGGGTTGACGAAGTAAAAGCCCTCGCCCTTGAGCGTGCCGATGTACTTGCCGAAGAGGGTGAGCACCAGCGCCTCCTGCGGCTTGAGCACCTTCAGGCCGAGGAACAGGATCCAGCCGAAGATCACCCAGATGAGGCCGGGGATGAACAGCGCCAGGCCCAGCATATTGCCCCTGTCCATATTGATCGCGCCGAAGATGACGCCCAGGATCGCGCAGACATACAGCGCGACGGAAAGCAGCAGCATGGGCATGCCGTTTTTTCTGGTGTTGAGGATTTTTTCTTCCATTGGTAATTCCTCCTGTTTGGGATGATATCAAAATGATATCAAACTTATAGCAGTTTGTCAAGCGTTTTCGTTTGAAAAAGACAAGCGCCCCGCAATACCGCGGGGCGCTTGTCGATATGTCCGTATGATCGTTCAGAGAGAAGGGATGGCGTGCGTACGCAGATAATCGAGCACGGCCTGGGCCCCTGTGCTGTTGAGCGCGCGGCCGTTTTCGGCGGCGCAGCGCGGATCGAGGTTTCCGTCGGCGAGGAGAGCGGAGGCGGTGTCGGCGAAATAGACGCCGGTGTCGAGACAGATCTCGCGCAGCCAGTCGTTGGCATTTGCGATCATATCGTTGTCGAGATAGCTGTCTTCGTTATAGTCCGCCGTGATGGGGGAGACGGAGCAGCAGACGATCTGCGTCTGGGGACTGACGCGCAGGATCGAGGTGATCAGGGTCTTATAGCCGGAAATGAACTCGTCCCGACTGATCTTGTCCAGTCCGTCGCTGCCGATCACGATGAAGAGCCGCGCGGGCTTGTCGATCATGCAGGCGTCGATCGGGGAGATCTTGGAGCCGTCGCTGAAAAGGATGTTCCAGGTGGCGACGCTGCCGATGGGGAGATTGCCGGATTCGCTGCCCCAGACGTCGCCGCCCGTGAGCGACTGCTCGCGCAGCACGATCATGGCGCTGTCGGTGAGAAAGACGGAGGAACTGATGTATTCCGCGCCCGCGTCCTTCGATTCGCGCAGCAGATGCAGCTGGCCGTCCGGCTCGACGAAGGTCAGCGCCGAGACGTCGGCGCTGGAATTCTGATCGCGCACGGCGTTGAGATCCGGGGTGCGCGGATCGGTCTCGCCGGCGTAGGGCGTGACGGCCGAGACAAGAAAGCCGACGAGCAGCGCGAGCAGGCACAGCACGATCCCGATCGCCCATAGGATATTCTTCAAACCGGTTACTCTGTCAAACATGATGAAACAGCCCTTTCGCGTGCAATGGAAAAAGGAGAAAAAAAGCGGGGTCTGGGGACCCCGCTTTTTAAGCTGTCAGGAGAGACTTGCTTATTCGGCCTCGGCCAGAGCCTTGGCCTCCTCGATGACCTTCTGCTGGACGTTGCCGGGGGCCTCTTCATACCGCACGAACTTGCAGGTGAAGGAGCCGGCGCCCTGGGTCATGGAGCGCAGGTCGATCGTGTAGGTGCTCATTTCGGCCATCGGGACCTCGGCCTCGATGGTGGTCATGCCGTCCTCGGCGGGCATCGAGCCCATCATGGTGCCGCGGCGCTTGGAGTTGATGTCGCCGATGATCGCGCCCTGGTACTCGTCGGGGATCGTGACGAAGAGCTGGCCGATCGGCTCAAGGATCGTCGGGCGGGCCTTGGGGATGCCGTCCTGGTAGGCGAGACGAGCCGCCGTCTGGAAGGCCATATCGTTGGAGTCGACGGGGTGGTAGGAGCCGTCGTACAGCGTGGCCTTGAGGCCGACGAGCGGGTAGCCGGCGAGAACGCCCTTCTGCACCGCGTTGCGCAGGCCCTTTTCAACGGAGGGGAAGAAGTTCTTGGGAACGGAGCCGCCGAAGACCTCCTCGGCGAAGATCATGTCGTCCTGCTCCTCCTGGGGCTCGAAGCGGATCCACACGTCGCCGAACTGGCCGCTGCCGCCGGACTGCTTCTTGTGGCGGCCGTGAGCCTCGACCTTGCCCTTGATCTTCTCGCGGTACGCGACGCGCGCGGGGAGAAGCTCGGTGTCGACGTTGTAGAGGTTCTTCAGCTTGGAGCAGAGCACGCCGATCTGGATGTCGCCCTCGCCGGAGATGACCATCTGGTGGGTCTCGGCGTTGTTGACGAGCGAGAAGGAGATGTCTTCCTCGCCCAGCTTGGCGAGACCGGCCGCGACCTTGTCGTCCTGGCCCTTGGTCTTGGGCGCGATGGCCATGGAGTACATCGGCTCGGGCAGCTCGATGGCGGGCAGCTCGACGTCCTCGCGGGAGTCGACGACCACGTCGCCGGTCTTCCAGTCCATCTTGCCGACGGCGACGATGTCGCCGCAGCAGGCGCCGTCGACCTCGGTCGACTTCTTGCCGCACATGGTGTACAGACGGCCGAGCTTATCGGTGCTGGAGGCGCGGCAGTTGCGCAGGCTCATGCCGGCGCTGACGCTGCCGGCGAGGACCTTGATGAAGCTGTACTTGCCGAACTTGTCGGAGATGGTCTTGAACACGAAGCCCAGCGTGGGGCCGGCCTTCTCTTCCGGAGCGGGGCAGTAGTCCGCGATGCCCTGCAGCATGGCGGCGGTGCCGACGTTGGTCATCGCGTCGGTGGCGAACACGGGAACGACCGCGCGCTCGGCTACGCCGACCTTCAGACCTTCGATGATGTCGGCCTCTTCAAGCTCCATCGTCTCGAAGAACTTCTCCATCAGCTCCTCGGTGGCGCCGGCGGCGGCT
>JAFSNA010000049.1 GCA_017447645.1 Oscillospiraceae bacterium | reverse complement strand
GCACCGTGGACTTCAAGAACACGATCATCATCCTGACTTCCAATCTCGGCAGCTCCTATCTGCTCGACGGCATCGGGCCCGACGGCACGATCTCCGAGGCGGCCAGGGCCGCCGTCACGGCGGAGCTCAAGCGCGCCTTCCGCCCGGAGTTTTTGAACCGTCTCGACGAGATCATCTTCTTCCGCCCGCTGACGCGCGAAAACCTCGACGGCATCATCGACATCATGATCGCCTCGCTGCGGCGGCGTCTGGCCGACAAGTCCCTGTCGCTGGAGCTGACCGAGGCGGCGAAGAGCCTCATCATCGAGCGCGGCTTCGACCCGCTCTACGGCGCGCGGCCGCTGCGGCGCGTCCTGCAGAGTAGCGTCGAAACGCTGCTGGCGCGCACGATCCTCTCCGGCGAGCTGTCCGAGGGCGCGACGATCACCGTCGACGCCGAAAACGGCGAGCTGGTCTGCCGGATCTGAGCTCTTTGACTCTTCGGGCATAAAAAAAGCAGATCCCCGATCCGTTTTGAAGGATCGGGGATCTGTGTTTTTTTGCTCAGGCCGCGCGGTAAAACAGGGTGTCGTCCGTCGCGTAATCGTAGATATAATCGGAGGGCGCGTCGTAGATCGGCCTCGTCACGCCCAGGACGACCCCGTCATAGCCCGCGGGCACGACGTAATAGAAATCATACAGATAGAGAAGCTCGTGGTCGACCCAGCCGGTCGAGCCGACGGTGTAGGAGAATTCGATCTGATGCAGCTCGCCGTTCCAGTTTACCTGATAGCTGTAGGAGCGCTCCGCAACCTCGCTGACGGTGTCGTTCATCAGCTTGCTGTCGTAATAGTCTTCGAAGAGGAAGTAGAAGCGCGGCGAGTACGTTTCGGCGTTGCTGTCGGAGAAGCTCACCTGGAACTGGATGTGCCGATCCTCCCAGCCGTCGCTGCGGGGAGTCGTCTCGTCCGCCGTCACGGTGAAATAGCCCGTCGTCTCCTTGCTGGCATCGTCGGCGCATTCCGTGACGAAGCTCATCGGATCCAGGAGCGAGACAAAACGGTCCAGCCCGTATTCGACAAAGTCCGGCGTGCGCAGATCCTCCGCCGGCTCGTCGGGCTCCTCATAGCAGATCCTGGCGCTGCCGTCGCTGTTGGCGATGATCCAGACATCATAGCCGGGCTCGATCCCGAGATCCGGCGTCTGGACCTCGCCGCCGCTGCCGTTGATGATGACGCAGTTCGCCCAAGAGGGGATGGAGATCTCATACCAGGTCCCGTTCCGGCTCATGGGCTCGCCGGGCCAGGCGTCAAAGACGTCTTTGGTGTTCTTCCAGGCCCAGGCGCAGATGGGAGCGCGCCAGGAAGAGGGCACTCTCGCGTGGACGGTGATCGTCTGCGTCGACTTTCCCCCGCCGCGCGTCAAGCCGCAGGCCGCGAGCGTGAAGCCCATGCACAGCACAAGCACGAGGGCGATCAGTTTTTGCGGTTTTTTCATTTCGTTTTCTCTCCTGTTTACGGAAGATGGACAAAGTATAGCACTTCCGGCGAGCCGATGCAACACGGCATGAGGGCCTTCCCGGGGGCGGACTAATCGGGCGTCTGTTCCCGATCGTACAGCTTGCCGAGCGCGTCGAAGCCCTGCGGGCGGTAGGTGACGGAGGAGATGCGCTTCGGCGGCAGACCGTAGCGCGCGTTGTAGCCGAAGAGGTTGATGTAGCGGAGCAGGTCGCCCTCCTCCGCGTCCATCGCGCACAGCAGCTCAAAGGTCGCGCGCGTGTCGTCGAGGGCGCGGTGCGTGTTCTGCGCCGAAAGCGCATAGGCCTCCAGCGCGTCGCAGAGGCGATGGGGATAAGGGCGGCGGTCGCGGTAGACCGTCAGCGCGTCGAGGAACCTCGCGCCGCGCAGCGCGCCGGCGAGGCCGTAGGCGTCCAGCAGATAGTAGAGGAACACCAGGTCGAACTGCGCGTTGTAGGCGCACACGAGCGTGCGCTCTCCCCTTCCGAGCCGGTCCGCGAGCGCGCGGGCCGCCTCGCCCTTGCTCAAGCCCTCCGAGGCAAGCATCTCCTCCGTGATGCCGGTGAGCAGACGGATCTGCTCCGGGAGCGCCGTACCCGGCGAGAGACGGATCAGCTCGTCGTATTCCTCCCGCGCGCCGCGCGCGTCCACGCGCAGCATCGCCAGCTCGATGACCTCGTCCCGGCGCGGCACGACGCCCGTGGTCTCCGTGTCGAGCACGAGCAGACTGTCGAATTCTTCAAACAGCGTTTTCAGCATGGTCTTTCTCTCCGTGAAGAAAACGGCGGGGGTCTTTCGGAAAGCCCCTGCCGTTTCTCCTTACTTGATCAGTTCGTTGACCTTGGCCTCGATTTTTTTGGCCTGCTCCAGCGGCACGATGCCGACCTTGACGACGCGGTCGAAGATCTCGCCGCAGCTCTTCTTGTTGAACATCTTCACCGGGTATTTGAGCAGCTGGGGCGCCATCTCCTTGATGACGGCCGCGGTCTTGGGGTTGTCGAACAGTTCCTTGACGGAAAGGCTTCTGAAATCCATGGCAAAGCTCCTTTTCTTGGTGATGTCTTCATTATATCCGAAACGGCGGCAGATGCAATTCTTTTTTGTAAATAAAAAACGGAGCGCCGATGCGCTCCGTTCTTTCTTACTTCTTCTTTTTCCCGAAGATCCCGCTTCCGGTGCCGCCGCCGGCGCGGTCAAGCTCGCCCATCGAGGCGGCGAACTGCCGCAGCAGCTCCTTCTGCGCGCCCGTCAGACCCTTGGGCACCTTGACGTTCACGGTGACGAACTGGTCGCCGCGGCCGCTGCCGCGCAGATACGGGATGCCCTTGCCGCGCAGACGGAAGGTGGCTCCGGGCTGCGTCCCCTCGGGGATCGTCAGCTTGACGGGGCCGTCTATGGTCGGCACCTCGATCTCGGCGCCGAGCGCGGCCTGCGCGTAGGAGATGTCCTGCATCAGCAGCACGGAGTTCCCGTCGCGCTCAAAGCGGGCGTGCGGACGCACGATCACGGACACGAGCAGATCGCCCGCCGGGCCGCCGTTCGCGCCCTCGTTGCCCTGGCCGTGCAGGGAGATGGCCTGGCCGTCGTCGATGCCCGCGGGGATGTTTACGCTGATCTTGTGCTGGCGGCGGACGCTGCCCATCCCGCGGCAGCTCTTGCAGGGCTGGTGGATGATCTTGCCCGTGCCGCGGCACTTCTGGCAGGGTCCGGTCGACTGGGCCATGCCGAAGGGCGTGCGCTGCGTCGTGCGGACGGTGCCCGAGCCCTTGCAGTCCGGGCAGATCTCCGGCGTGGTGCCGGGAGCGCAGCCCGTGCCCTTGCAGTCGGCGCACTTCTCCACACGCCCGACCGTGACCTCCTTCTTGCAGCCGAAGGCCGCCTCCTCGAAGGAGATGTTCACGCTCGCGCGCAGGTTCTCGCCGCGGCGCGGCGCGTTGGGATTCGTGCGCGTGCCGCCGCCGAAGCCGCCGAAGCCGCCGCCGAAGAAGCTGGAGAAGATGTCCCCCAGGTCGCCGAAGTCGCCGAAGCCGCCGAAGCCGCCGCCGAAGCCGGCGTTCGGATCGAAGGCGGCGTGGCCGTACTGGTCGTACTTCGCGCGCTTGTCGTCGTCGGAGAGGATCTCGTAGGCCTCGTTGATCTCCTTGAAGCGCTCCTCACAGGCCTTGTCGCCGGGGTGCAGATCGGGGTGGTTCTCCTTGGCGAGCTTGCGGTATGCTTTTTTTATCTCCTCGGCGCTCGCGGTCTTCTGCAGGCCGAGCACCTCGTAGTAGTCGCGTTTTTCTGCCATATTATCCTCGCAGGCTGCGGTCATAAAACCGCTCTTTGAGGCGGAGTGTTTTTCTCCGCCTCAAAGAATGAAAATGTCTCAACAGAATACTTTCCCGCCGCTCCGGGATCCGTTCGCCGGGAGCGGATCGCAGTCGGTCTTTACTTCTTGGTGTCGTCGTCGACGACCGTGTAGTCGGCGTCGTAATAGTCCTGGCCGCCGCCCGGCTGGCCGCCCTGCGCGCCGGCGTACTGGCTGGGATCGAAGCCCGCGCCCTGCGCGCCCTGGGGATTGGCCGCCTGGTAGAGCTTCTCGCTGACCTTGTAGAAGGCCTGCGTCAGCTCCTCGGTGGCGTGCTTGATGGCGGCGCTGTCGGTGCCCGTCAGCGCGGTCTTGAGCGCCTGGAGCTTGCTTTCGACCTCGCCCTTGTCGGCCGGATCGAGCTTGTCGCCCATCTCGGCGAGGGTCTTTTCGGTCTGATAGACCATCTGGTCGCCGGCGTTGCGGGTGTCGACCTCTTCCTTGCGCTTGGCGTCCTCGGCGGCGTACTTCTCCGCCTCGCGGACGGCCTTGTCGATGTCCTCCTTGGACATGTTGGACGAGGAGGTGATGGTGATGTGCTGCTCCTTGCCGGTGCCGAGATCCTTCGCCGAGACGTTCACGATGCCGTTGGCGTCGATATCGAACGTGACTTCGATCTGCGGGATGCCGCGCGGCGCGGGAGCGATGCCGTCGAGGATGAAGCGGCCCAGCGTGGTG
>JAFSNA010000048.1 GCA_017447645.1 Oscillospiraceae bacterium | reverse complement strand
TAGCCGTTGGACATGATGACAAGCTTGTCCGCGCCGATGCACTCGTCCATGTGGTGCGTGATGAGCACCACCGTCATGCCCTTCTCGCGGCAGAGCTTCGTCACCGTGGAGAGCACCTCCTCGCGGCCCTGCGGGTCGAGCATGGCCGTGGGCTCGTCGAGCACGATGATCTTCGGCTGCATGGCGATGACGCCCGCGATGGCCACGCGCTGCTTCTGTCCGCCCGAGAGCAGATGCGGCGCATGCGTGCGGTACTCGTACATGCCGACCTGCTTTAAGGCCGCGTCGACCCGCTCGCGGATCTCCGCGCTGGGTACGCCGAGGTTTTCCGGCGCGAAGGCCACGTCGTCCTCGACGACGTTGGCGACGATCTGGTTGTCCGGGTTCTGAAAGACCATACCGACGCGGCGGCGGATCTCAAAGACGTTCTCTTCCTCCGAGCTGTCGATCCCGTCGACGACGACCTTGCCCTCGTCGGGGACAAGGATGGCGTTCATATGCTTGGCCAGCGTGGACTTGCCGCTGCCGTTGTGGCCGAGCACGGCGACGAACTCGCCCTGCTTGATCTCCAGATCTACCCCGCAGAGACTTTCCAGCTCATCCCCGGGGTAGGTGAAATGCACTTGTTTGAAACTGATGATGCTCATATGGTTTTCCCTTGTTGTTCTTCTGTTGGCGGGAGGGCGTGTCCTCCGCCTGCGGCGGCCGGGATCAAAAGGGCCCGCGCTTGACCGGGAGCTGCCCCTCCCGCTTTTATCGTTCCCATCGGTCGGTCGCGCCGCAGGGCAGGACGAGCCCGCTGGCCGTGACCGGCAGGCCGAGCTCCTGACTGTCGGAGCGGCCGCCGTACTTTTTCGTGAAGATGCTCTCGGAAACGTAGCTGAGCACCGAGGGGGAAAGGCCGGTGGTGTAGGAATTGATCAGCACGAAGAGCGGCTCGTCCGACAGCACCCCGGCGCAGAGCGACACAAAGCCCCAGAGGTCCTTTTCCAGTTTCCAGACCTCGCCGCCCGGGCCGCGTCCGTAGGAGGGCGGGTCCATGATGATCGCATCGTAGCGGCGTCCGCGGCGGATCTCCCGTTCGACGAACTTGGCGCAGTCGTCCACGATCCAGCGGATCGGCGCGTCGGCGAGACCGGAGGCCGCGGCGTTCTCCTTGCCCCAGGCGACCATCCCCTTCGCCGCGTCGACGTGGCAGACGCTCGCGCCCGCCTTTGCGCAGGCCAGCGTTGCCGCCCCGGTGTAGCCAAAGAGATTGAGCACGCTGATCGGCCTTTGCGCGAGACGGATCTTTTCCATCGCCCAGTCCCAGTTGCAGGCCTGCTCGGGGAAAATGCCCGTGTGCTTGAAGTTCATCGGGCGGACGTTGAAGCGCAGCTCGCCGTAGCCGATCTGCCAGCTCTCCGGCAGGGCGGACTTATCCCAGCTTCCGCCGCCGCTCTCGCTGCGCTGATAGCGCCCGTCGCGCAGCTTCCATCGCTCGTCGCGCCGGGGCGTCTCCCAGATCGCCTGCGGATCGGGGCGCACGAGGCAGTATTTTCCCCAGCGCTCCAGCTTTTCGCCCTTTGAGCAGTCGATGAGCTCAAAATCCTTCCACTTGTCCGAAATAAACATAGGCGTCCTCAATGCTCCGTAGAAAGCATACTCGTCCAATAGACACCGTAAGGCATAGTATTGGACCCACCAACGCCCGCGCGGGCAAGGGCGGGCGGGGTCGAAAAAGAGGATGAAAACGCCGCCGCGCCCGGATCGTTCCGGGCGCGGCGGCCGTCTGTTCTCTTATTCCTCGTTCCGGACCTCTTCGGCAAGCACCGTCAGCTCGTTGTTCCCGACGCCGGCGACGCCCCCGGAGACGGAGAGAAAGCTCTCCCCTCCCTCGAAGCGGTACTTCAGCCTTCCCTTTCCCAGGGCGCAGAGCATCGGGGCGTGATCCGCCAGGATCCCGACCGAGCCCTCCGGAGTCGGAAGGTTTACATAATTCGTCATCCGATCGAGCGCCGTGCCCGCCGGTGTGACGATCTTCAAACGGATCCGGTCCGCCATCATACAAACTCCCCGCGCTTGGCGATGATCTCGTCGATCGTGCCGCAGAGCAGGAAGGCCTGCTCGGGCAGGTCGTCCACGTCGCCGCCGAGAATGGCCTGGAAGCCCTTGATCGTGTCCTCGATGCGGACGTAGCGGCCCTCCATGCCGGTGAAGTTTTCCGCCACATGGAATGGCTGGGAGAGGAAGCGCTGGATGCGGCGGGCGCGGTTGACGGTCGCGCGGTCCTCCGCGCCGAGCTCGTCCATGCCGAGCACCGCGATGATGTCCTGCAGCTGGCGGTACTTCTCCAGCACGCTCTGCACGGCGCGCGCCGTGTCGTAGTGCTCCCTGCCGATGACGGCCGGGTCGAGGATGCGCGAGGTCGAATCCAGCGGGTCGACCGCCGGATAGATGCCGAGCTCCGCGATCGAACGCGACAGCACGGTCGTGGCGTCAAGATGCGCGAAGGCCGTGGCGGGCGCGGGATCGGTCAGGTCGTCGGCAGGGACGTAGATCGCCTGCACCGAAGTGACCGAGCCGTTTTTCGTCGAGGTGATGCGCTCCTGCAGCGAGCCCATCTCGGTGGCGAGCGTGGGCTGATAGCCGACGGCGGAGGGCATGCGTCCCAGCAAGGCCGAGACCTCGGAGCCGGCCTGCGTGAAGCGGAAGATATTGTCGATGAACAGCAGAACGTCCTGGCCGCTGCGGTCGCGGAAATCCTCCGCGATCGTCAGGCCCGAGAGCGGCACGCGCAGTCTCGCTCCGGGCGGCTCGTTCATCTGGCCGAAGACGAGCGCGGTCTTGTTGATGACGCCGGAGGCGTTCATCTCGTTCCACAGGTCGTTGCCCTCGCGGCTGCGCTCGCCCACGCCGGCGAACACGGAATAGCCGCCGTGCTCATAGGCGATGTTGCGGATCAGCTCCATGATCAGCACGGTCTTGCCGACGCCCGCGCCGCCGAAGAGGCCGATCTTGCCGCCCTTTGCATAGGGCGCCAGCAGGTCGACGACTTTGATGCCGGTCTCGAGGACCTCGGTGGAGGGGCGCACGTCGGTAAAGGGCGGCGCCTCGCGGTGGATGGGCAAACGGCGCTCGGCCTCGACCGGGCCCTTGCCGTCGATCGGCTCGCCGACGACGTTGAACATACGGCCGAGCGTGGCCTCGCCCACGGGCATCGTGATCGAGCAGCCGGTGTTCCAGGCCTCCATGCCGCGGGAGATCCCGTCGGTGGCGGAGAGCGCGATGCAGCGCGCCACGCCGCCGCCCGTCTGCTGGACGGTTTCCAGCACGACCGTGCGGTCTTTCAGGCGGATCTCAATGGCGTTATACAGCTCCGGCAGTTCATCCGGAGCGAAACGGATATCGACCACAGGGCCGATCACGTTTCTGACTTCCCCCTTATGCACGCTTACCCTCCTTTGAATCCTTGAGCGCGTTTGCACCGCCGACGATCTCGGTGATCTCCTTGGTGATCGCGCTCTGGCGCGCGTGGTTGAGCTCCAGGTTGAGCGTCTCGAGCAGCTGCTCGGTGTTGTCGGTGGCGGCGGTCATGGCCGTCATGCGGGCGGAGTGCTCGCCGGTCTTGGCTTCCAGCAGTACGGACCAGACCGTGCTGAGGAGGTGAAGGCGCACGAGCTCGTCCGTGAGTGTTTTTCCGTCCGGTTCGAGGATGATCTGCACGCTCTCCTGCGCCGACGCCGGTTCGATCGGAAGCAGGCGCAGCGTCTCCGGCTCCTGCCGAAGGGCGGAGTAGTAGCGCTCGTAGACCAGCACGATCTCGTCCGCCTCGCCGGAGAGGTAAAGCGCCTTGAGCTTTTCCGCCAGCTCTCCGGCCTCCTCTTTCGTCGGCGCGTCGGAGATCGTGTCGATCGTCTCCGTGACCGGAAGCGCGGAGGAGGCAAGCAGGTCGCGGCCCCAGCGGCCGCAGACAAGGACGGCGTGCTCCCGCTCTTCGCGCTCGCAGAGCGCGGCAAGATATTTCAGCAGCGCCGTGTTGTACACGCCGCACAGCCCGCGGTTGCCCACGAAAAGCACATAGAGCACCCGCTTTGTCTCGCGTTTCTTCAAAAAGGGGTTCTCTCCGGCGACGGGCGCGGCGCTGATGCGCGCGAGCAGTTCCGCCGCCGCCCCGGCATAGGGACGGAGGGCGTTCATGGCCTGCTGCGTGCGCTTGAGCTTCGCCGCGGAGACCATCTTCATGGATTTGGTGATCTTGCGCGTGCTCTCGACGCTTTTGATATGCGTCCGAATGGCGCGTACGTTGGCCACCGTTCTCCCCTCCTCCCGTTTCGGATCCGATCAATGCTTATTCAAACTGTTCGGTGTATTCCTCGATGACGCTTCTGAGGTGCTCGAGCTGATCCTTATCCAGCTTTTCGCCGGACTGCACCCACGCGTCGAACTCCGGGATACGCCCATGCACGAAGGGGATCAGTCCCGCCTCAAAGCGCGATACGTCGCGCAGCTCCACGCCGTCGAAGTAGCCCGCGCCGCCGGCGTAAAGGACAATGACCTGATCCGCCGCGCTCAAGGGCGCGTACTGGCCCTGTTTGAGGAGCTCGGTCATGCGGTCGCCGCGGTGCAGCGTCGCGCGCGTGGCCTTGTCCAGGTCCGAGCCGAACTGCGAGAAGGCGGCCAGCTCGCGGTACTGCGCCAGGTCCATGCGCAGGCGGCCCGCCACCTGCTTCATCGCGCCCAGCTGCGCCGCGCCGCCGACACGCGAGACGGACAGCCCCACGTTGACGGCCGGCCGCACGCCGGCGTTGAACAGGTCGGTTTCCAGGAAGATCTGTCCGTCGGTGATCGAGATCACGTTCGTCGGGATATAGGCGGCGATGTCGCCCGCCTGCGTCTCGATGATGGGCAGCGCGGTCATGCTGCCGCCGCCCGCGGCCTCGTTCAGGCGCGCCGCGCGCTCGAGCAGACGGGAATGCAGATAGAACACGTCGCCGGGATAGGCCTCGCGGCCGGGCGGTCGGTGCAGCAGTAGCGAGATCTCGCGGTAGGCCACCGCCTGCTTGGTCAGATCGTCATAGATGATCAGTACGTCGCGGCCACTGTACATGAAATACTCGCCCATCGCCGCGCCGGCGTAAGGCGCGAGGTACAGCATGGGCGCGGGCTCGGAGGCGTTGGCGCACACGACGATGGTATAATCCATCGCCCCGTGCTTTTTCAGCCTCTCGACCACGGAAGCCACGGTGGATTCCTTCTGGCCGACGGCGACATAGATGCAGATCATGTCCTTGCCGCGCTGGTTGATGATCGTATCGACCGCGATGGCGGTCTTGCCCGTCTGACGGTCGCCGATGATCAGCTCGCGCTGGCCGCGGCCGATGGGGATCAGCGCGTCGATGGCCTTGATGCCCGTCATCATCGGCACCGAGACCGGACGGCGTTCGATCACGCCGGGGGCCGGGCTCTCGACCGGGCGGGTCGTGTCCGTACGGATCTCGCCCTTGCCGTCCACGGGACGGCCGAGCGTGTCCACGACGCGGCCCAGCAGGGCCTCGCCCACGGGCACCTC
>JAFSNA010000047.1 GCA_017447645.1 Oscillospiraceae bacterium | reverse complement strand
GGGCGAGGGCGCGCGCCGCTGCGCGCGCCCCGAGGTTTCGTCAGGAAAAAGGGTCAGAAGCTGAAAGGCTGCGTGCTGTCGAAGCGCGAGGACGGAGCGCTCTTGCCCATGGCGGGCGTGATGTCGATGTCGACGTGTTCCTCGGGCTGGATGCGGGAGACGCTGCGCTCGATGCTGCGGACGGCGTCCTCGATCGAGGCGGGCGCGGGAGCCGGGGCAGGAGCCGGCGCCGGGACGGCGACGGTGGGCTCTTCCTCAACGGCCTCCTCGGCGGCGGCCATCTCTTCGGGGATGAAGCCGTTGCCGATGTCCTCGAGATTCTTCAGCTCTTTGTTGCAGGCCTCGCGCATGGCCTGGATGAATTTCAGGGTGGCGCTCTTCGCGGCGGCAAGACGGCCTTCCTCGGCGTCGGCCTGCTCGGCGATGCCGCCGATCTTGGCGTTCACCGTGCGGTCGGCCTCGGCGATCATCGCGCGGGCGCGCTCACGCGCCTCGGCCTCGATCTGAACGGCGAGCTTCTGCGCGCTGAGGACGGCCATGTTGAGCGCCTCCTCGTTGGCGCGGTACTCCTCGATCTTGTCGACGAGGATCTTCATCTTGCTCTTGAGAACGGCGTTTTCCTTCTGGGCCGCGGTCACGTCCTCGGCGAGATCCTCCAGAAAATCGTCGACGGAAGCCATGTCGTAGCCGCCGAACTTGGCCTTCTCAAAGGTCTTCTCACGAATGTCCTGTGCGGTAATCATACCATTATCCACCTTTCAGTCTGTATGTCTTTTCCCCTGCGCGGGGAGCTGCCGCCGCCGCCCGACGGGCGGGAGGCCGTGTGTACGTTTTCAGAGATAGCCGCCGTCGCTCTCCGCCGCGTCGCCCTGCGCGCCGAGCACGTCGACGTTCCGGGGCGTGACGAAGTAGGTCTTGGCGGAGACGGGGGTGATCTTCCCCTCCAGCGCAAAGGCGATGCCGGACATGAAATCCAGCAGACGGCGCGCGTTCTCGGTGGGAAGGCCCTCGAGCGTCATGACCACGCTGCGGCTGCGCAGCAGATGGCCGACCAGCTCGCCCGCCTCGTCGAAGGTCTTGGGGTTGAAGAGAATCACCTGGGTGTCGCTGCCGCCGAAGTTGACGGTACGCTCGCGCAGCGGGCCGCGGGGCTTTTTCTGCTCGCGGCGGGAGCCGAAGGCGCCGAACAGGCCGCCGCCCTCGCTCTTGGGAGCGGCTTTCTTTTCCTCGGGCTCGGCGTTGGAGACGCTCTCCTCGCCGAAGGCGTTCTCAAACTGCATCTGCGCGGCGCTCACCGCGGCGGCGGAGGAACGCTCGCTCTCGCTGGCGCCCTCGAAAAAGTCGTCGTCATCGTCGTAAGGCTGCGTCAGTTTTTTCAGTTCGTCCAGGAAGCCCATGCTGTATTACCCTCCGGAAATATGCGTGTCAAGTCGCCTGTTTTTCGGGATAGTGCCGCTCGCCGAAGATGGCCGTGCCGAGGCGGACCATGTGCGCGCCGCACTCCACGGCGGTCTCATAATCGCCGCTCATCCCCATGGACATAAAATCCATACGTACATTATCGTATTTTTTCTCGCAATTGTCAACAAAAAGCTGCTGTATTCTTTCAAAATATCGGCGGTTTTCCTCTCCCGAAGCGCAGATCGGAGGGACCGCCATCAGTCCGCGGACGCGGATGTTGGAAAGAGGCGCCGCCGCGGCGAGCGCGGCGGGCAGATCCTCCGGCGCGAAGCCGGATTTCGACGCCTCCGCGCCGATGTTGATCTCCAGCAGCACGTCCTGCACGAGCCCCTTCTGAGCCGCGGCGCGGTCGATCTGCCGCAGCAGCTCGAGCGTGTCGACGCTGTGGATCAGCGAGACGAGCCCGACGACGTGCTTGACCTTGTTGCGCTGCAGGTGGCCGATAAAATGCAAAGGCGCGCCCTCGTACGCGCCGAGGGCGGCCTTCTCCAGCATTTCCTGCACGCGGTTCTCGCCGCAGGCGTCCACGCCCGCGGCGATCGCTTCGCGCACGCGGTCGGCGCCGTTCGTCTTCGAGGCTGCGACGAGCAGGATCTCTCCGGGATCCCGCCCGGCGCGCAGCGCGGCCGCGGCGATGTTT
The DNA here is from genome assembly GCA_017447645.1 of Oscillospiraceae bacterium. GTDB lineage: Bacteria > Bacillota > Clostridia > Oscillospirales > Oscillospiraceae > Limivicinus. The sequence continues at coordinate 14,384 of JAFSNA010000047.1, read as the reverse complement.
TTCTTTGCGATGGCAACGTTTTCCGCGATGGTCATGGATAACATCTCTCTTTCCTTGTCGGCCTTCCCCGCGCGCGGGGAGGCGTTCCGCCTCCCCGAAAAGCTAAAAGCTTCCCTCCGCGCCGTCCAGCGGCAGAGGCCGCACGGGCACCACGGTGGAAATGGCGTGCTTGTAGATCATCTGCTGCCTGCCGTCCGAGTCGAGGATCACGGTGAAGCCGTCAAAGCCGCGGATCACGCCGCGCAGCTGAAAGCCGTTCATCAGGAACATCGTCACGGCGAGCTTTTCCTTCCTTGCCTGGTTGAGAAACAGATCCTGGAGATTTTGCGTTTTCTGCATATATGAGCGCTCCTTTTTCCCGCGGAGCGTCCGCGTGCGCGGCGGCGCTCCGTCATGATGTATTTCGCCCGGATCGTCCGGGCCTGTTCCATCATGATAAACCGCGGCCGGCAAGGAATTCTGTCGAAACGCGCAGGGCCTCATCAAAATCCGGAGCGCCGTCCCAGGCGATCTCCAGCGCGTCCGCGGAGCGGGAAAACCAGGTGAGCTGCCGTTTGGCGTAGCGGCGGCTGCTCTGCTTGATCAGCGCGATCGCCTCGGCGCGGGAGAGCTCGCCGCGCAGCGCCGCGGCCGTCTCCTTGTAGCCGATGGCCTGCATGGCCGTGCAGTCGGAGGGGACGCCCTCGGAGAGCAGCGCGGCGACCTCCTCGAAGAGCCCGGCGGCGACCATCGCGTCCACCCGCGCGTCGATGCGGGCGTAAAGCTCGGCGCGGGAGCGGTAAGTCAGGTGGATGCGCGCGGCTTCGTAGCGCGGCGGCATGGCCCTCGTGCGCGCGTCGTGCTCGCTGATCGTCTCGCCGGTCAGGCGGTAGATCTCGATGGCGCGCACGATGCGCCGCCTGTCCGAGGGGTGCAGCTTCGCCGCGCGCTCGGGATCGAAGGAGCGCAGCTCTTCGAGCAGGGCCTCGCCGCCCTCGGCGTCCCAGCGCGCGTTCAGGCTTTCGCGCAGGCTCTCTTCGCCCTCCCCGCGCCCGGCGAAGCCGCGCCCGGCAAGCAGCGAGTCGATATACAGTCCCGTCCCGCCGACGAGGATCGGCAGTTTCCCGCGCGCGAGGATGTCGTCGCAGCAGGCGGAGGCCGCCTCGACGTAGCGCGAGACGGAGTAGTTCTCCCGGGGCTCGGCCACGTCCAGCATGTGATGGGGCGCCTCGGCGCGCTCGGCGGGCGTGGCCTTGGCCGTGCCGACGTCCATGCGGCGGTAGACCTGCATCGAGTCGGCCGAAACGATCTCGCCGTCCAAAGCCCGCGCCAGCAGGATGCCCAGGCGCGTCTTGCCCGTGGCGGTCGGCCCCGCCACGACGACGATCTGCGGCGCGCTCATACGATGCGCCGGAAGAGCTTGTCCAGCTCTTTCTTCGTCAGCACCGCGGACACCGGGCGCCCGTGCGGGCAGTACTTGACCGCGCCGGAGAGCACGGCCTCGACGAGCCGCTCGAGCTCCTCGGGCGCGTTGTCCCAGCCGGCCTTGATCGCGGCCTTGCAGGCCACGGTGTGCAGGATCTCGTCGCGCGCGTCTCCGGCCTTCGGCGCGCCGCCGCGGCGCAGCTTCTCGCAGATCTCCTCGATCGCGCCGGGCACCTCCGCGGCGTCCATGTCCGCGGGCAGCGCGCGCACGGCGTATTCCGAAGCGCCGAAGGGCTCGATCTCAAAGCCGAGAGAGCTCAGCAGCTCCGCGTTCTGTTCGATCAGAGCGGCGTCCGCGGCGTCGGGACGGACCGTGACGGGGACGAGCAGGCTCTGCGCCATGACGGCGCGGTCCTGCGCCTTGAGCCGGTCGAAGATCATGCGCTCGTGCGCGGCGTGCTTGTCGATCAGGATCAGATCCTCGCCGCACTCGACGATGACGTAGGTCTTCATGGCCTCCCCCAATATTTTGTGGTCGGGAAGGCGCGGCTTTTCCACATTTTGAACAGCTTTTTCCACAATCCGGCTGCCCGCAGGGGCCGTATCGACTGGCGCGGAGGGCTTTTTCGGCTCGAAGGCCGTCGAAGCGGGGCTCTTGAGGTCGAAGCGTTCCTGCCACGAGAGGTCGGGGGCGCGCAGAGAGGTCGGCCGCCAGTTCCCGGCGGGGGGCTTCGGCGCGGCGGCATAGCCGTTCGAGCGGAAGTCTGCCGCGCTCATGGACTGATAAAAGCCTTCCTTCGGCCGGACCGACTCCGGCAGCTCGGCGGCGGGGGCCTTCGTGCGCTCCTCGCCCGTGAGGGCCGAGAGCACGGCGTAATAGACCGCGTCGAAGACCTTGCGCTCGTCGGTGAATTTCACCTCGGTCTTGGCGGGGTGGACGTTCACGTCCACGCTGCCGCAGGAGAGCGTGATATACAGCGCGCAGGCGGGGAAGCGCCCCGTCAGCAGCGTGTTTTTATAGGCCTGCTCCAGCGCGGCCTGCAGCAGCTGCGAGCGGATCGCGCGGCCGTTGCAGAAGAAGAACTGCATCGCGCGGCTGCCGCGCCCGGCCGCGGGCGAGGACACATAGCCCGAGACGGAGACGCCGTCGTTGTCGCCCGTGCACTTGAGCATGTCGGCGGCCAGCGCGCGCCCGAGCAGCGCGTAGAGGCAGGAATCCTGCCGTCCGTCCCCGGGGGAGAAGAACTGCTCTTCCCCGTCGCGGAGGAAGCGGAAGCTGATCTCCGGGTGCGCCATCGCGCAGCGCAGCGCCGCCGTCTGGCAGGCCGCGGCCTCGGCGCGGTCGGATTTGAGGAATTTCTGGCGCGCGGGCGTGTTGTAAAACAGCTCCGTGACCTCCATCACCGTGCCGTCGGGGCAGCCGAAGGGCTGCATGTCCGTGATCTCGCCCGCCTCGAGCGTGACGAGCGTTCCGCACGCCGAGCCCTTCTGCCGGGTCGTGAGCCGGATCTTCGACACGGCGGAGATGGCGGCCAGCGCCTCGCCGCGGAAGCCCATCGTCCCGATGGCCTCCAGGTCGCGCTCGTCGCGCAGCTTGGAGGTGGCGTGGCGCAGGAAGGCCACGCCCGCGTCCTCCGGCGACATGCCGCAGCCGTCGTCGCGTACGCGGATCATCGCCGCGCCGCCGCCGCGGATCTCGACCGTGATATTCTTCGCTCCGGCGTCGATCGCGTTCTCGCACAGCTCCTTGACGACGGAGGCGGGCCGCTCGACCACCTCGCCGGCGGCGATCAGATCCGCCACGTGGGGGGAGAGGATATTGATAACGCTCATAGTCTGGTCTCCTCGTTCGTTCGATAAGCGTATTATACAGGATTTAAGTTGAATTTTCCATAGCTTTTATGGTATTATAAACTGTAAAAATCTGTGCGTATTTGAGGAAAGTTCCATGGCCTACATCAGAAAAGTCATCGCTCCGGAGGAGATCCGCCGCCAGGAGGAGATCTGCGCGCGCATCGCCGCGCGCTTCGCCGCGGAGGACGCGCGCCCGCTCGCGATGGTGGACACCTACGGCTGCCAGCAGAACGAGGCCGACAGCGAGAAGCTGCGCGGCTATCTCGCCGAGATGGGCTGCGGCTTTACGCAGGACGAATTTGCCGCCGATATCATCGTCGTGAACACCTGCGCCGTGCGCGAGCACGCCGAGATGCGGGTGCTGGGCAACGTCGGAGCGCTGAACCATACGAAGAAGGCCCGGCCCTCGCAGATCATTGCGGTCTGCGGCTGCATGGTGCAGCAGGAGCATATGGCCGAAAAGATCAGGAAATCCTACCCGATCGTCGATCTCGTCTTCGGCCCGCACGAGCTCTGGCGCTTCCCCGAGCTGCTGGAGACCGTGATGGAAAAGCACCGGCGCGTCTTCGCCGCCGACAAAAACGACGGCGCCGTGGCCGAGGGCATCCCCCTGCGGCGCGACGGGACCGTGAAGGCCTGGCTGTCGATCATGTACGGCTGCAACAACTTCTGCACCTACTGCATCGTCCCCTACGTGCGCGGACGCGAGCGCTCGCGCCTGCCGGAGGACGTCGTGGCCGAGGCAAGAGAGCTCGTCGCTGCCGGATACAGGGACATCACGCTGCTGGGACAGAACGTGAATTCCTACGGCAAGGACCTCGACGTCGGCGTGGACTTCGCCGATCTCATCGCGATGATCAACGCCATCCCGGGCGATTTTCTGATCCGCTTCATGACCAGCCATCCGCGCGACGCGACGGACAAGCTCTTCGAAACGATGGCGAAGTGCGAAAAATGCGCGCATCACCTGCATCTGCCGGTGCAGTCCGGCAGCGACCGGATCCTGAAGCTGATGAACCGGCATTACGACCGCGCGAAATACCTCGCGGAGATCGAAAAGGCGCGCGCGCTGATGCCGGATCTCGTCGTGACGACCGACATCATCGTCGGCTTCCCCGGCGAGACGGAGGAGGACTTCGCCGAAACGCTGTCCCTCTGCGAGGAGGTACGCTTCGACGCGATGTTCACCTTCATCTACTCCCCGCGCGTCGGCACGCCCGCGGCGAAGATGCCCGACCCCTACACGCGCGCCGACAAGCAGCGGCACTTCGACGCCCTGACCGAGCTTTCCAACCGCATCTCGGGCGAAAAGCACGCCGCCTATGAGGGCAGACGGATGCGCGTGCTCATCGACGGCGAGACCGGGAGGGAGGAATACAACCTCTCGTCCCGCACGAACGGCGGGCGGCTCGTCCACCTCAGGGGCGACCCGTCCCTGATCGGGCAGTTCGCCGAGGTGAAGATCGTCTCTTCCAACACCTGGGCGCTGTACGGGGAGATTGTTTAGTTTTTAGATTTTAGTTTTTAGCGCATAGTTTCAGAGGGCACGGCCGCGGCGGGAGGAGCCGCCCGCCTCTTGACCTTCCCCGCGCGCGGGGAAGCCAAGGAGATGCGAAATGGAATACTACGCGCCGCATCTGCGGCAATATGCCCGCACGCTTCGGAAAAACATGACGAGGGAAGAGCGACGGCTCTGGTACGGTTTTTTGAGCACCTGTCCGATCCGTTTCAGGAGACAGCAGATCATCGGCTGCTGCATCGTCGATTTCTATTGCCATGAGAAAAGCTCGTCATTGAGATAGACGGATCACAGCACTTTGAAACAGAAGGCATGACGGCCGACCGGGCAAGAGACGCATTTCTGTCAAAGAAAGGCCTGACGGTACTTCGTTATTCAAATGCAGACGTCAACCGGCGGATTCAAGGCGTCTGCGAGGACATTTTGACGCATTTGGAGCGTTGAGCACAGCGCGGGCTTGCTTCCCCCTCGGGGGGAAGTGGCGCGCAGTGCCGATAGGGGTCTGACGGCGGCGCGCCCCTTCAGTCAGCCGTGCGGCTGACAGCTCCCCCGGAGGGGGGAGCCTATATGGAACAGGAGATAGAGATATGGCTGAATTAACGCCGATGAAGCGGCAGTACAACGAGATCAAGGAGCAGCACAGGGACTGTCTGCTCTTCTTCCGTCTCGGCGATTTCTACGAGATGTTCGACGAGGACGCCAAGCTCGCCTCGCGCGAGCTGGATCTCGCGCTGACCACGCGCGACCGCAACGTCCCCGATCCGGAGGACCGCACGCCGATGTGCGGCGTGCCCTACCACAGCGCCGAGGCCTATATCGCGCGGCTGATCGCGCGCGGCTACAAGGTGGCCATCTGCGAGCAGACCGAGGATCCTGCCCTGGCCAAGGGGCTCGTCTCGCGCGAGGTCATCCGCATCATCACCCCCGGCACCGTCACCGACAGCTCGATGCTCGAGGAGGGGAAGAGCAACTATCTCTGCGCCGTCTGCCTCGAGGGCGGCCGCGGCGGCGCCGCCTTCTGCGACGTCTCCACGGGCGAGTTCTGCTGCGCGGGCTTCGAGACCGACGCCGTCAGCCACATCGTCAACGAACTGGGACGCTTCGCCCCCCGCGAGGCCATCCTCTCCTTCGGCGCCGAGGGCGAGGGCGCGATCGTCGACTTCCTGACGAAGAAGCTCGACGCGATGGTCGAGAGCGGGGCCGAGCGCTTTGAGTATCTTGCCGCCTCGGTGCGGCTGTGCCGGCAGTTCGGCTATGCCGACGTGGACGAGAGCGGCCTGGGCGAGGCGCCCGCCGCGGTCTGCGCCGCCGGCGCGCTGCTGGGCTACATCGCCGAGACGCAGAAGTGCGACATGAGCCACATCGACCGCCTGGACGTTTTCTTCGGCGGCCGCTTCATGGAGCTGGACTGGACCACCCGCCGCAATCTTGAGCTGACCGAGTCGCTGCGCAGCGGCGAAAAACGCGGCTCGCTGCTGTGGGTGCTGGATAAAACGAAAACGCCGATGGGCGGGCGGCTGCTGCGCTCCTGGGTCGAGCGGCCGCTGCTGAGCGCAGTGGCGATCGGCCGCCGTCTCGCGGCCGTGGACGAGCTCTATCGCGACAACGTCGGCCGCGGCGAGCTGATGGCCGCGCTGCGGGAGATCGGCGACATGCAGCGCCTGATCGGCCGCACGGTCTACGGCACGGCGGGCGGGCGCGATCTGCGCACGCTGGGCCTGTGCTGCGCGGCGCTGCCGCGCCTTATCGAGCTCTGCGCGCCGTACCGCAGCCTCGAGCTGCGCGAGATCGGCGCGATGGACCCGCTCGAGGACGTACGCCGCCGCATCGAAGAGGCGATCTGCGACGAGCCGCCCTTCTCCGTGCGCGAGGGCGGCATCCTGCGCCCCGGCTACTCCGAGGAGGTCGACCGGCTGCGCAGCGTGCGCGACAACGGCGCGCGCCTGGTGGCCGAGCTGGAGGCGCGCGAGCGCGAGCGCACCGGCATCAAAAAGCTCAAGGTCGGCTACAACAAGGTATTCGGCTATTTCATCGACGTGCCGAAATCTGCGGGCGAGGAGCATATCCCCGCCGACTATATCCGCAAACAGACGCTCGTGTCGAACGAGCGATACTTCACGCAGGAGCTCAAGGAGCTGGAAAACACGCTCCTGACGGCGCGCGACCGCATCAACGAGCTGGAATACCGCTATTTCTGCGAAGTCCGCGACGCGGTAGCCGCAGAGGTCGAGCGCGTGCAGGCCACGGCCGCAGCCGTGGCGAAGCTCGACGCGCTCTGTTCGCTCGCCGAGACGGCGGTGCGCAACGGCTATACCAAGCCCGACGTCGACACCTCGCGCGTGATCCGCATCGTCGAGGGCCGCCACCCCGTCGTCGAGCAGACGATGAAGGACGTGCTCTTCGTTCCGAACGACACGACGCTCAACGACGGCGACGACCGCGTGGCCATCGTCACCGGCCCGAACATGGCGGGCAAATCCACCTACATGCGCCAGACCGCGCTGATCGTGCTCATGGCGCAGATGGGCTCCTTCGTCCCGGCGAAGAGCGCCCTCATCGGCATCGTCGACCGCGTGTTCACGCGCATCGGCGCCTCAGACGACCTGGCCGCCGGACAGTCCACCTTCATGGTGGAGATGACCGAGATGGCGAATATCCTCGCCCACGCGACGAGCTCCTCGCTGCTGATCCTCGACGAGATCGGCCGCGGCACCTCGACCTTCGACGGCATGGCCATCGCACGCGCGGTGCTGGAATACTGCGCGGACAAGCGCCGCCTCGGCGCCAAGACCATGTTCGCCACGCACTATCACGAGCTCTCCGCCCTCGAGGGCGAGGTCGCGGGCGTGCGCAACTACAACATCACGGCAAAAAAGCAGGGCGGCACGCTGGTGTTCCTGCGCAAGATCGTGCGCGGCGCGGCCGACGACAGCTACGGCATCGAGGTCGCCAAGCTCGCCGGGCTGCCCGAGGGCATCATCGGCAAGGCCAAGGGCTATCTCAAGGAGCTCAACGAGGGCGGCACCGCGGCGATCTCCTCCGGCGCGCCGAAGGAGCGCGGCGGACAGATCAGCCTCTCCGACCTCGGCGGCGACGAGGTGCGCGACATCCTCTGCGCCACGGACCTCAACACGATCACGCCCATCGAGGCGATGAACCTGCTCTTCGAGCTGCAGAGAAAGGCGCGCGGCTGACGATGGACAAGAGAAAGGTCCCCTTCACCAGCACGATGAGCGCCTTCGAGCGCGCCGCCGCGCTGGGCTATATCCCGGTGCACGTCTATCTGCTGCCGCTGCTGCTGGTAAAAACCGTCGGGACGGAAGAGCTCTCTTCTACGGCGCTCAACGCCGTGTGCTACGTGACGGCGGCGGTCGTGCTGTTCCTCCTCCTGCGGCGCTTCTTCCGCCGCGAGTTCGACGCGCTGTGCGACTGCGGCCCCGTCGTGCTGCTGGAGATCCTGAAGCACTACGGCGTGCTGCTGCTGTGCAACATGGGCGTCGGACTCCTTCTGATCCTCATCGGGCAGAAGGAAAATCCGAACAACGCCGCGGTCTTCTCCCTGGCGGGGGAGGATCTCGGCATGACGGCGGCCGTGGCCGTCTTTCTCGCGCCGATCGCGGAGGAGGCGATGTTCCGCGGCGGCGTGTTCGGCCTGCTGCGGCGACACAACCGCCTCGCGGCCTACGCCGTGAGCATGCTGGTCTTCGCGGTCTATCACCTCTGGAGCTTCGCGCTCGACGACCCGACGGCCTGGATCTATCTGCTGCAGTATCTGCCGGCGAGCTTCCTGCTCGCGCGGATCTATGAGAAAACCAACACGCTGTGGGCCTCGATCTTCCTGCATATGACGGTCAACGGCGTGTCCATGCTGGCCCTCTCGGCCTTGAGTGAGCTGATATGAACGAGCATGTCATCCGCCCCGTCGCGCACATCGAAAGCGACTTCGGCGAAAAATTCGGCATCCCGCGCCAGGCGGGGATCGTGGACGAGCTGCGCGCGCGGGTGGTCTTCGACGGGGAATACCGCTGCGACGAGGCTCTGCGCGGGCTCGAGGGCTTTTCGCACGTCTGGCTGATCTGGCAGTTCTCCGCCTCCGGGCGGGAGTCCTGGTCGCCCACAGTGCGGCCGCCGCGGCTCGGCGGGAACGCGCGCATGGGCGTGTTCGCCACGCGCTCGCCCTTCCGTCCCAACGCCCTGGGGCTGAGCTGCGTGCGGCTGCTCGGCCTGGAAAAGCTCGAGGGCAAGGGCACGACGCTGCTCGTCGCCGGGGCCGACCTGATGGACGGCACGCCGATCTTCGACGTCAAGCCCTATGTCCCCTACGCCGACGCCCATCCCGAGGCCGCCGCCGGCTTTGCGCCCGATCCGGGCAGGACGCTGTGGGTCGAGTTCGCGCCGGGAGAGGAAGAAAAGGTCCCGGCCGAAAAACGCGCCGCGCTGCGCGGCGTGCTTGCGAACGATCCGCGCCCGCGCTATCAGGACGATCCCGATCGCGTCTACGCGATGAGCTTCGCCCGCCTGACCGTCCGCTTCCGCGCGGACGGGGAAACGCTGACCGTCACGGAGGTCGAAAAGGAATGAGAGATTACGCAAAGGAATTCGAGGGCCGCGTCGCCTACATCCGCTCCCTCGTCGGGAGCGCGCACGCGAAGGGCATCGTCTTCGGCAACTCCGGCGGCAAGGACAGCGCCCTCGTCGGCATCCTGTGCAAGGCCGCCTGCGATAACACCGTGGGCGTGCTGCTGCCCTGCGGCTCTTCGCGCAGCTACGGCGCGGACGCCGACGACGGCCGCGCGCTGGCAGATCGCTTCGGCATCGAGACGCGCCGGGTCGATCTCGGCGCGGTGCGCGAGGCCATGATCGATTCGCTCGGCGAGGCGGCATCGCTCAACGATGCCGCGCTGACGAATCTCGCCCCGCGGCTGCGCATGACGGCGCTGTACGCGATCGCGGCGGCGGAGGACCGCCTCGTCGCCGGTACGGGCAACCGAAGCGAGATCTACATGGGCTACTTCACCAAATGGGGCGACGGGGCCAGCGACTTCGACCCGATCGCCGATCTGACGGCGGGCGAGGTATTCGAGTTCCTCGAATACCTGCACGCCCCGCGGCAGGTCATCGACAAGGCGCCCTCGGCCGGGCTGTTCGACGGCCAGACCGACGAGCAGGACATGGGCGTGAGCTATCGCGCGATCGACGAGTGGATCCTCTGCGGCACGGGCGAGGAAAAGGACCTGGCCGTGATCGAACGCTACCACGCGCGCAGCGAGCATAAAAGAAACGGGATATCCACCTATACGGACGAAAACTCACAGGGAGGTAATAAAACATGAGCACAGGGATCATTGAGCAGGAGCTGGAGCTGTTCTGGCAGAAGATTTCGTATTATTTCGGGCAGTTCGCGGTCTTTGTCCGCCAGCTGATCCGAGACCCCTCGATCGTCTCGCGCCCCGACCTCGTCATGATGTGCGCGGCGGCGCTGATCGTTGCGCTGTTCGTGATCGGCGCGCTGATCCGCTTCATCACCGAGCCGTGGAAGAAAAAGGGCGAGAGCCTGCTGATCCTGCTCGCGGTCGTCGTGGTCCTGGCGGTCGCCGCCTTCTTCGTGATGCGCGGCATCCCGCTGCCGTAAGGAGCTTTAAGGAAACAACATGTCGTACGAATGGATCCGTCAGCTGCTTGACGGGCTGTGGGAAAAACTGAAGATCGTATTCGAGCGCTGCCTGAACGCCCCGGCGATCATCCGGGCCTGGAGCGAGGGGAGAGCCAGCGCGGGCGACCGCGCGGCGCTCATCGTCGGGCTCGTGATCGTCGTGGCCGTCGTCGCCTGGGTCGTGAACTTTTTCAAGGCCGGCTTCTGGAAAAAGCTCGGGATGCTGCTCTCCGCCGCGCTGGTGATCTTCGCGGCGGCGATCGCGCTGTCCTTCTTCTCAAAGGCCGAGGATACCCCGGCGCCGGAGCCCCCGCGGGAGAGCGCCGCCGCGCCGCTGCCTTCGAGCGGCGGCGAGCCGTCCCCGTCTCAAACACAGGAGAGCCCCGCGCCCACGCCGGAGCCCTCCCGGGAGCAGATCCGGCGCTCGGACGGACAGTACAGCCTCGGCCGCGGCGAGTCCGACCCCGTCTATCTGCGCACGAGCGCGATGTGGCGGCTCTGCGACGACGCGGTGAGCTGGCAGATCGACGACGATCTGGTGCTGCAGCTCAGCCGTCTGCAGTCGCTGCCCGGCGTCGGGCGCTTCGGCGTCGAGGAGCTGGTGAAGTACAGCGATATGGCCTACGTCCGCCTCAGCCGCACCGAGGGCAGCGGCGACGCGAACAGCAACCGCCGCAGCGAGTGCCGGCTGGAGATCTTCATCTGGCCCGGCGCGAAGCTGGAGCGGCAGCGCTGGTACGCCGACGCGCCGAGCTATATCAGTACCGGCGAGGGCGAGGGCTATTCCGTCTTTCAGAACACCGGCGGCGAAGTGCTGTTCCTGGAAAAGGACGCAAAGGTCACCAATGAAAACGGCGACGTCGTCTCGGCCCTGTGCATGGGCCGCCAGCTCGACGGCAACGTCGTGCTGATCAAGGCGCGCGCCTTCACCTCCGAGACGAGCGAGGGCCACACGGAATACATGGAGCTGGTCCCCGGCAGCGCGGACGAGGAGCTGCAGCGCCGCCTGCTGGAGCTGGAACGCGCCCTGTTCGACGGGCGGATCCGCCTGCTGCGCGGCCTGAGCGAGCAGAGCCTGGCTTCGCTCCTGCCCGGCAGGCTGGTCGACTTCCCCGTCGGCAGCGCCTCCGGCCGCGGCGGCTTCTCGATCCCCTGCACGCGGCTGCTGGAGATGCGCCGCAGCGAGAGCTTCGGCGCGATCATCCGCCTCGTCGGCCCCGGCCCGAAGGAGGGCGAGGAGCTGCTCTATTCGCTGATGAACGGCGCGATGATGTACGAGGACGTGCGCATCGACCACTATCTCGACTGGCGCGAGGCCTATGAGAACGGCTGGCTGGAGCCCGACGAGGAGATGACGGCCTTTCTCGGCTGCCCGGCCGTAAAGGTCGACGGCGGATGGGTCCTCGACCCCGGCGACTTCTATTCGCCCAGCGCGGGAGAACTGATGGAGAACTACTATTACCTCTCCACCCAAGTCCTGACGCCGGCGCCCACGCCCACGCCCGAGCCCACGCCCGAGCCGACGGAGGCTCCGGCCGAGAACGCCGAAGGAGCGTAAAAGACATGGCTGAGAACACAGACCTCTCGCTGCAGAAGCAGATCATCTATTCGATCTATGTGCGCGCGCACACGGAGGAGGGGACCTTCCGCGCGATCGTCCCCGATCTCGACCGCATCCGGGCCCTCGGGGCGGACTGGATCTGGTTCCTGCCGATCCACCCCATCGGCGTCAAGGGCAGAAAGGGCTCTCTGGGCTGCCCCTACGCCAACCGCGACTACCGCGCGGTGAACCCCGCCTACGGCAGCATGGAGGACTTCCGCGCGCTCTGCGCCGCGATCCGTGAGCGCGGCATGAAGGTCATGATCGACGTGGTGTACAACCATTCCTCGCCCGACGCCATGCTGCTTGAGGAGCATCCGGAGTTCTACTGGCGCGGCGCGGACGGGAACACGGGCAACAAGATCGGCGACTGGGCCGACGTGATCGACCTCGACTACCGCTGCCGCGGCCTGTGGGACTATCAGATCGAGAGCCTGAAGATGTGGGCCGGCGTCGTCGACGGCTTTCGCTGCGACGTGGCCCCCTTCGTGCCGCTGGCCTTCTGGAGGGCGGCGCGCGCGGCCGTGTCGGAGGTCAATCCCGCCTGCGTATGGCTGGCCGAGAGCGTGCACCTGAGCTTCGGCAACTACGTCCGCCGCGAGGGCTTTCCCTGCGAACGCGATACCGAGCTCTTCGACGCCTTCGACATCGAGTATCAGTACGACGTCTGGGAGTGCTTCGAGCGCTTTTTGCGGGGCGAGGCGCTGCTGCACGAGTGGACCGAGCAGCTCAACCTGCAGGAGGCCGTGTACCGCGAAAACCACAACAAGCTGCGCTATCTCGAAAACCACGACCAGCCGCGCATCGCCGCGCGCGTGAAGGACGCAGGGGCGCGGAAAAACCTCACCGCGATGCTGTACTTCCTCAAGGGCACGACGCTGCTCTACGCCGGGCAGGAGTTTTCCTGCACGCACCGGCCCAGCCTCTTCGAGCGCGAGGTCTTCCCCCGCACGGGGGAAGACGTCAGCGCATATCTGGCGCATCTGGCCGCGGTCAAAAAAGAGGCTCTCGGCGAGACAGACCGCTTTGCCGCCCGCGCGGACGACGCCCGCGCGATCGCCGTGATGGAGCGCTTCGGCCCCGAACGCCGCGCCGTCGGCGTGTTCTCGCTGCGCGGCAAGAGCGCCTCCGTCAGGGTCGACTGCCCGGACGGGGAATACGGCGAGCTCGTCTCCGGCGGGCGCGTCCTTGTGAAAAACGGCCAAATCTCCTGTGTCGGAGAGCCGATCATTTTTACGCTGCCGCGCTGAGTTTCCCGTTGCGCGCGCCGGGCGGCGGGGGCTATAATGGTCCCATCCAGAAAGAAAGACGGAGGATACGGATATGGCACTGGAATCTCGTCCCGAAAACATGAAGCGCATCGACTCTCTCGAGCTGGCGCAGGCCTATATCGACGAAAGGCTCGCCATGCTGCGCGAGCAGATCGGAGACAAAAAGGTCCTGCTGGCCCTCTCGGGCGGCGTGGACTCGTCCGTCGTCGCCGCGATGCTGATCCGCGCGGTCGGCAGACAGCTCACCTGCGTACACGTCAACCACGGCCTGCTGCGCAAGGGCGAGCCGGAACAGGTCATCCGCGTGTTCCGCGAGGAGATGGACGCCAACCTCATCTATGTCGACGCGGCCGACCGCTTTCTCGACAAGCTCGCCGGCGTGACCGACCCCGAGCGGAAAAGAAAGATCATCGGCAAGGAATTCATCGACGTCTTCGTCGAAGAGGCGCGCAAGCTCGACGGCATCTCCTTCCTCGGCCAGGGCACGATCTGGCCCGACATCCTCGAGAGCGAGGCGGGCATCAAGGCCCACCACAACGCCGGCGGGCTGCCGGAGGATCTGCGCTTCGAGCTGGTCGAGCCCGTCCGCATCCTTTTCAAGGACGAGGTCCGCATGGTCGGCCGCGCGCTCGGTCTGCCCGAGAGCATGGTGGAAAGACAGCCCTTCCCCGGCCCGGGTCTCGGCGTGCGCTGCCCCGGCGCGATCACGCGCGACCGTCTCGAGGCCGTGCGCGAGTCCGACGCCATCCTGCGCGAGGAGTTCGCCGCGGCGGGTCTTGCGGGCAAGGTCTGGCAGTACTTCACCGTCGTGCCGGACTTCAAGTCCACCGGCATCCGCGACGGCAGGCGCACCTTCGAGTGGTTCGTCATCATCCGCGCGGTCAACACCGTCGATGCGATGAGCGCCACGGTCGAGGAGATCCCCTTCGCCCTGATGCAGAGGCTCGTGCAGCGCATCACCTCCGAGGTCAGGGGCGTCAACCGCGTGCTCTACGACTTCACGCCCAAGCCCTGCGCCACGATCGAATACGAGTAAAAACAAAAAGACAGCGGAGGACGGCCCGACTTTTTCAAGTCGGGCCG
>JAFSNA010000046.1 GCA_017447645.1 Oscillospiraceae bacterium | reverse complement strand
TGTTCGGGGAGCGGCGGCAGCTGGCCTCTTGCTATCGTTCGGCCCTGGCGCTTGCGAAGGAGAACAACTGCGAAACCGTCGCCTTTCCGCTGATTTCCGCCGGGCACTACGGCTATCCCAAGGACAAAGCGCTGCGGGTCGCGGTGGATGAGATCAGCGCGTTCCTGCTCGAGAACGAGATGACGGTCTATCTGGTCGTCTACGGCGCGGAGAGCTTGGAGCTCGGCAAAAAGCTCTTCGCGGACGTGCAGGAGTACATAGACGGGCATTACGTCGAGGAACATCGGCCTTTCTATGCCCGGCGAAGACAGACACGGGATGTGCCGGACGGAAGCATTTCCTTCGACATGGCCATGCCCTGCGAGAGCGCGGCCCTTGAGGAAGACAGCGTCCTGCCGACCGCAGCGCGTCCCGGACTGATAAAGCCGAAAGCGGCGGCCAGACCGAAGCCGTCCTTTGACACGCAGGAGGCGACGCTTGTCCTCAACGGGCTGTTCGACGACCTGGATGAGAGCTTCCAGCAGATGCTGCTGCGCAAGATCGACGAGAGCGGCATGACCGACGCCCAGTGCTACAAGAAGGCCAACATCGACCGCAAGCTGTTCTCCAAGATCCGCAAGGACCCGCAATACCGTCCGAGCAAATCCACGGCGCTGGCCTTCGCCGTCGCGCTGGAGCTGAATCTGCGCGAGACCAGGAGCCTGCTGGAAAAGGCCGGCTTCGCGCTGTCCGGAAGCAGCCGCTTTGACGTGATCGTGCAATACTTCATCGAGCGCCGGAACTACAACATCTTCGAGATCAACGAGGTGCTGTTCTACTACGACCAGAGCCTGCTCGGAAGCTGAAAATGTCGCCTGACGGGCGACCATCAAGACGTGAAAACCTCCTATACTGTGTTCGTAAACAAAAAACACGGTACAGGAGGTTTTCCCTATGAAAAACAACATCAGCGAGCTCGTTTTCATCCTCGACCGCAGCGGCTCCATGCGCGGGCTGGAGGGCGACACGATCGGCGGCTTCAACAGCCTGATCGAAAAGCAGAAGAAGGTGGAGGGCAGGTGCTATGTGACCACGGTGCTCTTCGACAACCGGAGCGAGACGATCCACGACCGCGTGGAGCTGGGCGAGATCAAACCCATGACCGGGGACGATTACAGCGTTCGCGGCTGCACGGCGCTGCTCGACGCGCTGGGCGGGACGATCCGCCATATCGCGCACATCCACAAGTACGCCCGGCCGGAGGACGTGCCGGAGCACACGACCTTCGTCATCATGACCGACGGCATGGAGAACGCCAGCCGCCAGTACGACAGCGAAACGGTCAAGCGCATGATCGAGCACGAGAAGGAGAAGTACGGCTGGGAGTTTCTCTTCCTCGCGGCGAACATCGACGCCGTGGAGACGGCGCGGCACTTCGGCATCACGGAGGATCGCGCGGTGAACTATCACGCCGACAGTCTGGGGACGCAGGTGGCCTATGAAACCGTGGCCGAAGCCGTCTGTATGCAGAGAGCAGGAGCGCCCATCGCCGCGGACTGGAACGCGCGGATCAAGGCGGATTTCAGGAAGCGGAAGAAGTAATGCAATGAGCGCCTCTAAGCCCCGACTCGGGGTATTAGAGGCGCTCTGTATTTTTCTGTTTACGCCGCTCTTGACAGCGCGATCAGCAGGCACACGCCCTCGATGATCATCGCGACGGCGTCCACGATGTAGTTTTTCAGCGCGGCGGATACTTTTTTCATGATGACTCGCTCCTTTTATTCCTTTACATCCAGCTCCGAGACGACCTTCGGGTACTCCCGCAGCTCGTCCTCGTCGTGCAGCGGATTCCAGACCTGCGCGAAGAAGGGATCGACCTTCGCGCGCTGCCCATAGTTCCAGCTTTTGCGCTCGCAGTCCGGGCACCAGTGCCCGCCCTCGAGCACCAGGCGGGGGCTTGCCTCAAACTCATGCCCGAAGGCGCATTTGAATCTGAGCTTCGTGCGCCAGTCGCCGGTTTCCATCGTCTCGGACAGGCATTCGCCGCCGCGGAACTTTGCCGCGCCCTTTACGTCGTCCAGCGTCAGCTCGCCCTCCGGCTTCGACTCGTCATAGCCGTGGTCGATGGGCACGACCGTGTCCCAGTCGGTGAAGCGCGGCAGGTCACTGAGCTTCTCGGGCAGCGCCTCCCAGGCCTTTTTGCTGCCCCAGTAGGCGTCGATGGCTTCCTCGACGTTCTCCCTGAGCCAGCGCTTCGTGCCGTGCTCGCTCATCATGGGCTTCTCGAAGGTCTTTTTGATGATCGAGCCCATCAGCTTCTGCCCGCCGGGGAGCCGGCACATCACCCGCGCCGTGCCCTTGACGCTCTTGACGCCGTCGAGATAGGCGTCGTAGAAATACTGTATGCTGTCGGAGCGGAAGTGCAGGTAGTTTTCCAGCTTGTCGGAGTCGAGATAGTACTGGCCGTGGAAGTTGCGCGTGGCGTAATACTTCGGCTCGATCACCGGGTCGAGATCGGTGAAGCCCATCTCGCCGTACATCTTCTCGTACATCGCGCGGGTGTCGATGCGGCAGCTCGCCCCGCCGCCGATGTTGTAGATGTGGCGCCAGAAGCTCTCGTCGAGCGAGCCGTCCGCCGTGAAGGCGCTGAGGTTGCGCATGAGCTGCCCGCTGTCGCGGTCGGAGACGTACTCGAGCACGTTGTCGAGGCAGTTGTGGAACTGGATTGCGTCGCGGATCTTCGCCATCGCGGGGCCCATGATGCCGGTCTGGCGCAGCGAGACCCAGTATTTCAGGCCGCTCTCGATGACCTCGCGCTCCGCCGCGACCTTCGAGACGGCGTAGTAGTCGAACATGCTGGGCTTGATCGGATCGCCCACGCGCCCCCAGTGGATCGGGGGCATCCGGTCGCCGGTCTCGGCCACGGTGCCGATGTAGACGAAGCGGTAGCTGTCCTCGCGCCCCTGCTCGCGGATCGCGCGCAGGAG
>JAFSNA010000045.1 GCA_017447645.1 Oscillospiraceae bacterium | reverse complement strand
TGAGCTATACACACAAATACAAAAATCCCCGCTCGAGAGAGCGGGGATTTTTCTTTTCTTTTTTACAGGTCGAGGGCCAGCACGTCCTCGACGCTCTCGCGCTTCACGGCGAGATAGCTCTCGCCGCCGCGCAGCATGACGACCGGCGGCCGGCCGAAACGGTTGTAGTTCGAGGCCATCGAGTAGTTGTAAGCTCCGGTCGTGCAGACCGCGATGCGGTCGCCGCGGGCGGTGGCGGCCGGCAGACTGATCGCCGGCTGGATGATGTCGCCGCTCTCGCAGCAGCGGCCGGCGAGGTCGAAGATCGCACGCAGCCTGCCGCGCGGCGCGGCATGCAGAACCGTGTAGGTCGCGCCGTAGAGACAGTAGCGCGGGTTGTCGGTCATGCCGCCGTCGGTGATGACATAGCTCTTGTAGCCCGGGATACGCTTGACGCTGCAGACGGTGTAGACCGTCATGCCCGCGTCTGCCACGATGCTGCGGCCGGGCTCCAGCAGAAAGCGCGGCATCGGCAGGGACGCCTCTTCGAGACGTTTCCGCAGACGGGACGAGACTTCTCCTATGCGCGCAGGGATATCCGCCGCCGGGTCGTCGTCCGTATAGCGCACGCCGTATCCGCCGCCGAGATCCAGCTCGCGGAAGACGAAACCGAGCTCGTCGCGCACGTCGGCCATGAAGCCGACCATCAGATCGACCGTGCGCAGGAACACATCCTCGTCAAAGACCATCGAACCGACGTGGCAGTGCAGGCCTGCAACGTCGAGCCGGGGCATGTGCAGCGCCGCACGGACGAACTCCATGGCCTGTCCGGTCTCGACGGGCACGCCGAACTTCACGTCCACCGCGCCGGTGTTGATGGCGTGATAGGTGTGCGGATCGATGCCCGGCGTGATGCGCAGCAGCACCTTCTGGCGCACGCCGCGCGCGGCGGCCTCGGACAGCGAGATCAGCTCGTCGCCGTTGTCCACGACAAAACAGCCCACGCCGTTCTCGAGCGCGAAGCGGATGTCCGCTTCCGTTTTGCCGTCGCCGTGGTAGTAGATCTTCTCGGCGGGAAAGCCCGCGGACAGGGCCGTGCGGATCTCGCCGGGCGAGACCGCATCGACGCCCATGCCCTCCTCGGCCATGATGCGGTACATCCGGCGGAAGGCGGCGGCCTTGCTCGCATAGAGCGGCAGCGCGTCTTCTCCGAAGCTGGCGCGGAAGGCCGAAAGATACATCCGGCAGTTTTGGCGGATGCGGTCCTCATCCATCAGGTACAGCGGCGTGCCGTAGCGATCCGCCAGCGCATTTACGCTCTGGCCCGCAAAGTACAGCGCGCCATCCGAGCCGCGGCTGATATTGTCGCAGAGCATGGAGATCCCCCCTGTCGTACAGATATCAATAATTTATCACGCTAAATAAGAAAAGTCAAGGGCGGAAGCCTGCCCCGGGACTGTCGCCCCGGGGCCGAAGGAGAAGAAGCGGAGACTATCTTTCCTCGCGGAAATAGGGAAGACCCAGCGAAGCGGGCGGCTGATTCTCGCGCTTGTTGCGCATGGAGGTCAGCACCAGCACGATGATCGTGACGACGTAAGGCGCCATCTTGTACAGCTCCTTGACGGCAAGGTTCATGCCCGAGGGGATGTACATGTGCACGATATAGAGCCCGCCGAAGAGGAAGGAAGCCAGCACGCCGATGTTCGGCCGCCAGACTGTGAAAATGACCAGCGCGATCGCGAGCCAGCCGCGGTCGCCGAAGGCGTTGTTCGACCATACGCCCGAGGCGTAGTCCATCACGTAGTACAGACCGCCCAGGCCCGCGATCATCGCGCCGATGCAGGTGGCCATGTACTTGTGCCGCGCAACGTTGATGCCGGCGGCGTCCGCGGTGTTGGGGCTCTCGCCCACAGCGCGCAGATGCAGGCCCAGACGCGTCCGCTTCAGGATGTAGGAGGCCACGAGCGCGATGACGACGGCCAGATAGGCCAGGAAGCCGTAGCTGAGGAAGAGCTTGCCGAAGACGCCGAGCTTTTCCGCAACGGGCAGGCTGCTGCGGAAGGCGTAGCTCGTCGACGAGAGAATGATCGAGGGCAGCTCGCTGCCGGAGAGCTTGATCAGGGAGCCGCCGAAGAAGTTTCCGAAGCCCACGCCGAAGGTCGTCAGCGCGAGACCGGTGACGTTCTGGTTGGCGCGCAGCGTCACGGTGAGGAAGCAGTACAGCAGGCCCATCAGAAGCGAGCCGATCAGGCAGCAGACAAACGGGATCAGGATGCCGGTGAAGGGATTGAAGCCGCCGGAGGCAGTGGACTGCTCGTAGAAGAACGAGCCGATGACGCCGCTGATCGCGCCGACGTACATGATGCCCGGGATGCCGAGGTTCAGGTTGCCGGATTTCTCCGTCAGCGTCTCGCCCGTGCTGCCGAGCAGCAGCGGGATACCCTGGACGACCGCGCGGGGGATGAAGGAAATGACGTCAAACATCTCTCACTTGTCCTCCTTTCCGGCTTTGCTGCGGAATTTCAGCTGATAGTTGATAAAGAACTCACTGCCGATGATGAAGAACAGGATGATGCCCGTCAG
>JAFSNA010000004.1 GCA_017447645.1 Oscillospiraceae bacterium | reverse complement strand
TGCTTGCGGCAGAAGGGGCAATACTTGCTGCGCTCCAAACGGTCGGACTTGTTCTTCTTGTTCTTGACCGTGTTGTAGTTCCTCTGCTTGCATTCTTCGCATCTGAGCGTGATCTTTACTCTTGCGTCTGCAGCCATTCTTTCGGCACCTCCTATTTTATTTACCCGTAAAAAACGGGCATTGCCTCCCTGTATATTGGGCGAGAAAAGGCCGTCTGCGCGGAAAAAAGCGCGCAAAAAGAAACCTCTCGTCCGACAGGTAAGTTGAAGTATAGCACAGCGCGGCGGCGCGGTCAACATTTTTTTGCGGCTTTTCCAAGAAATTTCAAGGCTTTCGGGCGTTTCACAGCCCGCTTTCAGCATCTTGTTGTCTCCGCCGCTTTTCAACACAAAATATGTGTGGTATACTATTCGCAACATGATCAAATCAAGGAGAAACACTATGCGCGTGATGGCGATCGACTACGGCGACCAACGGATCGGTCTGGCGGTGTCGGATCTCACGGGCCTGCTCTGTGGCGAGGCCTGGACGATGCAGGAATGGAATATGGAACGCGCCTCTCAGCGCATCGCCGAGGAGGCGGCGCGCCGGGAGGTCGGGACGCTCGTGCTCGGCCTGCCGAAGAACATGGACGGCAGCGAGGGCCCGCGCGCCGAAAAAAGCCGCGCCTTTGCCGCTCTGCTCGAGGCGGACAGCTCTCTTCCGGTCGTTCTCTGGGACGAGCGCCGCAGCAGCATCGAGGCCCACGCGATCCTGCACGCGGCGGGCAAGAAGGAAAAGCTCCACCGCCGCACCGTGGACGCGGTCGCGGCCAGTCTGATCCTGCAGGGGTATCTGGACAGACACAGATAAAATTGAAGAAAAAATTGCCAAAAAGAGCGGTCCTTGCGCGCGCAGGGGCCGCTTTTCGTTTGGAAGCGCAGAGAGATTTATCCTTCTTTTTTCCCGCTCGCGGCGCACATACTGATACATGTGCGGCGAGGAGCACGGAGAGGAGAATTTTTCCATGAAAAAGAGATTATCGGCGGCGCTCGGCGTGCTGTCCGTGTTTCTGCTGTTTCCCTGCGCCGCCTGGGCCGAGGAGCTGCTCGTAGGCGGACAGGCGGTCGGCATCGAGATCTGCGCCGACGGCGTGATCGTCTCGGGCTTCTGCGAGGTGCAGACCGAAAACGGCGTCGTCTGTCCCGCGCGGGAGGCGGGCTTCGCCGTGGGCGACCTGATCGTGGGGCTGGACGGCGCGCCGATCCGCAGCGCCGAGGATCTGATCGCCGCCGCGGCGGCACTCGGCGGCGGCGAGGGCGAGGTGGAGGTACAGCGCGGCGGAGAGACGCAGCGCCTGCGCGTGCGCCCGGCGCTGTCCGAAACGCGGCAGTGGCTGCTGGGCATGTGGCTGCGCGACGGCGTTTCCGGCATCGGGACGATCACCTTCATCGAGCCGCGCAGCGGGCTTTTCGGCGCGTTGGGCCACAGCGTCAACGATGAGAGCAGCGGACGCTGCGTCCCTCTGCGCGAGGGCTGGATCAGCGCGGCGGAGATCGTCTCGGTCAGCCCCGGCGTGCCCGGCACGCCCGGCGAACTCTGCGGCGGCGCGGCCGCGGAGAAGCTGGGCAGCGTGGAGAAGAACACGGCCGCCGGCATCTTTGGTCACCTGAACGCCGTGCAGGGCGGACTGCTTCTGCAGACCGGAGAGATCAAAACCGGGCGAGCCAACATTATTTCCACGCTCTCGGGGCACGAAACGAAGGAGTACGCCGTCGAGATCGACCGGGTGTACAGCGAGGGCGGTCATACCCACGCCCTGCTGACGGTGACGGACGCGGCGCTCTCTTCCGGCGCAGGCGGCATCGTGCAGGGCATGTCCGGCAGTCCCATCATCCAGGACGGCAGCATCGTCGGCGCGGTGACCCATGTCTTTGTCAACGACCCGCGACGGGGCTTCGCCATCGGGATCTATGACATGCTCGACGCGGCGGGCATCGCGGCGCGGGCGGCCTGACGGGGATCGCGGGGAGGGGCAAAAGGGACCTCCCCGCGGAAGGAAGGGCGTACATACAAAAAAAGTGTTGACAAACGCAAAGCGATTTGATAGTATAATCAAGCCGTGGCCAAGTAGTTCAGTCGGTTAGAACGCCGGCCTGTCACGCCGGAGGTCGAGGGTTCAAGTCCCTTCTTGGTCGCCACATGCCCCTTTTTTAAGGGGCATGAACTTTCGCTGATATAGCTCAGTAGGTAGAGCGCATCCTTGGTAAGGATGAGGTCGCCAGTTCGAATCTGGCTATCAGCTCCAAAAAGACAGCACCCCAATCAAGGGGTGCTGTCTTTTTGCATTTGAGGTTGGAATTCGAACTGGCGACCTCAAATGCGAAGCATTTTACAATAAAACGAACAGCATCGCCGCGCGATACTGTTCGCCAGTTCGAATCTGGCTATGGCGTCGTCGCAAGCTGCACATCGCTTGCGACGACTTTTTATGCTTCGCATCAAAAGTCATCTCGCGCTCGTTCCGCTGCTCCTCCTTTCAAAATCAAAACCGCACGGCCGCTTCGGGCCTCGTCGACTACTTCGGCCCTCCGCTATGCTGGGTTTTGATTTTGTGGGGACGCGAAAGCCCGCGCCTTTTCCGTAGGGGACGGCGTCCTCGACGTCCCGAAGCCTTCCCCTGGGGGAAGGTGGCCGCGGAGCGGCCGGATGAGGGAAGGGCGTCCGTAAAGGCCCTCATCAGTCTCGCTGCCGCTCGACAGCTTCCCCCGGGGGGAAGCCATGAGCGGACGGGGCGCTTCCGGGGAAAAGCCCGCAAAAAAGAACAAGGCCTGCGGCAATTGCCGCAGGCCTTGTTCTTACTGTAAGCGTTTATCAGGTGAACACGGTGCAGGTGTTCGTGATGGTCATGAGGCCGACGATGATGGCGTTGATGATGCCGGCAAGGTAGGGGTTCTTCGTGGCCTTGTAGATCATGCGGGAGATGATCGTCGAGCCGAAGAGGATCAGCACGATCGGGAACAGCCACAGCACGAACATCGGATAGTTCGGATCGGCCATCGTGCGCTGGAACCACATCATGTGATTGGTGCTGTAGTAGGTGATGTACTGGATCCAG
>JAFSNA010000044.1 GCA_017447645.1 Oscillospiraceae bacterium | reverse complement strand
GCCTCAAAACCGCGGGCATTTTCTGTCATTTGGCCTGTCTCATTCAATCATTTGAAAATGCTTCAAAGCTGCCTCTATAGCCTTTACCTTTTCCTCCGGACATCCTGGTTGTTTAGAATCCGGAGATTTCGCCTTATTATAGTTCTCCCGCTCGATGATCCCATGCTTGCGTTTTACCTGGGCGATATTCAGATGTGTCACATGGAACCCATACTCCTCCTTTACCCACTCCTGGATCTCTTCATATGTAGCCTTACTCTCGGCGGAGGTCAGATCCAGCTCATCCATATCGACTTGAACGCTGATATGATGCTTTGCCTCCGAGAGTTTGGACAATAAACATACCGTCTCCACATGACAGGTGCGCGGGAACATATCGACGGCTGTGACCTCCTGCGGCGTGTAGCCGAGCTCGCTGAAGCGCAGGACATCGCGCGCAAGCGTAGCCGGATCGCAGGAAACATAGACGACGCGTCCGGGAGACATCGAGCAGACAGCACGGACGGCCGCCTCGTCCATACCCCTGCGCGGCGGATCAACGACGATCACGTCCGGGCGCAGCTTTCTTTCCGCCAGCGCGCGGGCCGCCTCGCCCGCGTCGGCGCACAGGAATTCGACGTTTTCAACGCCGTTCGCGACGGCGTTCGCTCTTGCGTTCTCCACGGCCTCGGAGACGATTTCCGCGCCGATGACGCGCTGAAAGACGCGTGCGAGGCACAGGCTGATCGTCCCGGCGCCGCAGTATAGGTCAAAAGCCAGCTCGCCGCCTCCGGCGTATCGGACGGCGCGCTCGTACAGCTTTTCCGCCTGCGGCGGGTTGATCTGAAAGAAAGCCTGCGGCGCTATGGAAAACCTCGAGCCGCACAGCTCGTCGACGATCTCGGCCCTGCCCCACAGCGTATAAAAGTCACCCGCAAGGATCGTGTTGCCGCGGTTCTTGTTGATGTTCAAAACGACGCCGCTGAGTTCCGGACAGGCCGCGCGAAGCGTTTCGACGAGCAAAGCGGTCTTGTCTCCGAAGCCCCCGACGGAAACGACGCACACGACTGCGTCGGAGCCCTTCATCGCCCGACGGCAGAAGACATGCCGTACGGTGCCGCGGCCGCTTTTTTCGTCGTAGGCGGGCAAGGCGTTTTCGCGAAGAAAGGAAGTGACGGCATGCGCGGCACGTTCGGCCAGCTCGGTCTGCAGCAGGCAGCGCTCGACGCCGATCAGCTCGTGCGTACGTCCGCGGAAAAAGCCGCAGTCAGGCTCGCCGTTTCTTTCCGCAACAGCAAAAATGCCCTTATTGCGGTAACGCTCGAGATCATCGCTTCCGATGATCTCCCGGGCTTCGACCGTCTGTTTCCCGATCCTGTGCAGAGCGGAATTGACACGCTCGAGCTTGAAGCGCAGCTCCTCGTCATAGCTCATATGACGGCAGTCGCAGCCGCCGCATTTCCCAAAATACGGGCAGTCCGGTTCGATGCGTTCGGGCGACGGCGACAGCAGCTCTTCTCCGCGCGCATAGACGGCGGAGGCTCCTGCCTTGACGATGCGCACACGCCAACGCTCGCCGGCAAGCGCGCGCGGCACGAATACGGCGCGTCCGTTTATACGGCAGACGCCGTAGGCCTCGCTGGAATAGCCGTCGATCGTTACGGTATAAATCTGATTTTTCATCAATTCTTCCATGCTTTTTATTGTAGCATCCTTTTCCGGATATGGCAATCGACAGCAAAGCGACGCACGCATATTTTTCGGATCGCCGCAGATACTAAAAAAGCAAAAGGAGGGAAACACGTGAAGAAGATCAAATTTTGCCTTGCCGCTGCGATCCTTTCGCTTGCTGTTCTGTCCGGCTGCGGGATGGCTCAGGACGGTTATATCGAAGATCGGCCCTCGCAGACGACTGCGCCTGTGGAAAGCCCTGCCGTTACAAGCACGCCGCGCCCTTCGAGCAAGCCTTCTGAAAAGGATACGGCGGAGAATGCTCCCGCAGAGCAGACGCCTATGCCGGAGGCTCAGCGGAACGATACCCCGAATATGTGAAAAATCGGGCCGGTGACGGCCCGATTTTCATGCTTTTCACTTGAATCGAAACGCGTTTTACGGTATCATACAACAAAAGAAGAAAAGGAGAGTGTGATCCGTGAGCTACATACCGACTCCCGAGCAGGCGGAAGAGCTGCTCAAACGCTACAACAAGGAAGCCTTTCATATCCAGCATGCCGAGACCGTTTCAAAGGTGCTGGGCGAATTTGCCAAGGAATTCGACGGTGGCCGAGTGGACTTCTGGCGCGCAGTCGGCATGCTGCACGACATCGATTTTGAACTGTGGCCGGAGCGCCACTGTGCCAGAGCGGACGAGCTGCTCCACGAGCTCGATCTCGACGAAGAGCTGATCCATGCCGTCGTCAGTCACGGCTTCGGGATCTGCTACGACGTCGAGCCGACGCAGTACATGGAGAAGGTCCTTTTCGCAGTCGACGAGCTGACGGGACTGATCGGCGCCGCGGCGCTGATGCGTCCGACGGGGATCTCGGACATGGAGCCGAAATCCGTCGTCAAAAAGTTCAAGGACAAAAAATTCGCCGCAGGCTGCAACCGCGACGTCATCCGAAAAGGTGCGGAGATGCTTGAAATGGAGCTGAACGAGCTGATCGCGCGGACCATCGACGCGATGCGCGCCTGAAAGAGAATACAAAAAAACGAGCGGGCTTTTCAAAGGGGGAAAGCACGCTCGTTTTTCGTTACAACAGCCCCAGTTCCCGCAGACAGCCCTGCAGCGCGGCGAGATGCTCCTCGCTCATGTCGGTCAGCGGCAGGCGCATCAAGCCGCTGTCAAGGCCGCAGAGGCGCATGGCGGTCTTAATGGGGATCGGATTCGTCTCGATGAAAAGCGTTGAAAACAGACCTGCGAATTTCCGGTACAGCGCCGCTGCTGCTGCATAGTCGCCTTCCAGACACAGCGCGCAAAGCCGGGAAAGCACGCCCGGAACGAGATTGCTGGCGACCGAGATCACGCCGAGCGCGCCCAGAGCCATCATGGGGACGGTGTTGTCGTCGTTCCCGCTCCAGATGAAAAGATCGTCCCCGCACAGAGCGGTCGTTTTCCCGATCAGCGTGAAGTCTCCCGACGCCTCCTTCACGCCGTTGATATTGGGATGAGCCGACAGCGTCTTATAGGTTTCGACGCTGATCCCGATCCCGGTGCGGCTTGGGACGTTGTAGAGGATCATCGGGATCTCGATGCGGTCGGCGACATAAGTAAAGTGCTCGACGAGCCCCTTCTGCGTCGTCTTGTTATAGTACGGCGTGACCATCAGAACTCCGTCCGCTCCGACCGCTTTGGCGTTCTG
The DNA here is from genome assembly GCA_017447645.1 of Oscillospiraceae bacterium. GTDB lineage: Bacteria > Bacillota > Clostridia > Oscillospirales > Oscillospiraceae > Limivicinus. Next base: position 7,721 of record JAFSNA010000044.1, on the reverse strand, counting down.
CGCGTTTGTAAGGGCGTGCGCGGTATCGTTGCTGCCGATCCCGGCGATCACCTTCATGCGTCCGGCCGTGTGATTGACCGCGAAGCGCACCAGCTCGTCGTGCTCGTTCTGGCTCTGCACGGCGTTTTCGCCCGTCGTGCCGCAGATCACGATCGCAGACGTGCCGTTTTCATACTGCACGTCGATATTCTTTTTCAGGCGTTCATAGTCGATCCCGTTCTCGTTCAGCGGAGTGACAAGCGCCGTACAGGAGCCTTTGAACAGCGGTGTTTTGACCATTTCAGACCTCCTTGATCAGCAAGTTCAGGTCATTGTATTCTTTCGCGGCGCGAATTATGATATACGATTGAAAAAGAGGGAAGCCTTTGTTATAATGGCGAAGCATAACCACCCGAGAGCGGAGCTTGAACGATGAAAAAAACAGACTTCTATTTCGATCTTCCCGAGGAGCTGATCGCGCAGACGCCGATCCCCGAACGCGATCATTCCCGTCTGCTGGTCCTGGACAAGGAATCGGGCGAGATCGAGCATAAGCATTTTTACGACCTTCCTTCCTATCTTCGTGAAGGCGACTGCCTGGTGCTCAACGATTCGCGCGTCCTTCCGGCGCGGCTGCTGGGCTGCCGCAGCAGCGGAGGAAGCGTGGAGCTGGTTCTGCTGCGCGACCTGGGGGAGGGGAAATGGGAATGTCTCAGCCGTCCGGGCAGAAAGACCAGACCCGGGACGGAGCTGATCTTCGGCAGCGGAGAGCTGAGGGCAACTGTCCTGGAGGTCGCCGAGGGCGGCAACCGGATCGTGCAGTTCCATTTTGAAGGTATTTTTCTCGAAGTACTCGAAAAACTCGGCAAGATGCCTCTGCCGCCGTATATCAAGGCTGAGCTGCAGGACGCCGAACGCTATCAGACCGTGTATTCCCGCGAGCTCGGCAGCGCGGCCGCCCCGACGGCCGGTCTTCATTTTACCGAAGCGCTGCTCGATCAGATCCGCGCAAAGGGCGTGCAGATATGTACCGTCACGCTGCATGTTGGGCTCGGGACCTTCCGCCCCGTCAAGGAGGACGAGATAGAAGACCACGAGATGCACTCCGAGTTCTTCATGATCCCGGAGGAGACCGCCCGCGTCGTCAGCGAAACAAAGAGACGCGGCGGCCGCGTCGTCGCCGTCGGCACGACCTCCTGCCGCACGCTGGAAAGCTTTTCCCTTGAAGACGGAACGCTTACCGCCGCCTCCGGCTGGACGAACATCTTTATTTATCCCGGCTACCGTTTTAAATGCATCGATGCGCTGGTAACAAATTTCCATCTGCCGGAGAGCACGCTGATCATGCTCGTCTCCGCGCTGGCGGGACGGGAAAAGATCCTGGAGGCCTATCGCACGGCGGTCGAGGAGAGATACCGTTTCTTCTCCTTCGGTGACGCCATGTTCATTCATTAAAGGAGAACAGCCTTGTATAAGCTCATCAAACGATCCGGGCACGCCCGCCGGGGCGAGTTTACGACGCCGCATGGCACGGTCCAGACGCCGCTTTTCATGAATGTCGGCACACAGGGAGCGATCAAGGGCGCTCTGTCGGCACGCGATCTTAAGGAGATCGGCTGTCAGATCGAGCTTTCCAACACCTACCATCTGCATGTCCGCCCGGGGGACGCGCTGATCCGCGAGCTGGGCGGCCTCCACCGCTTCATGACCTGGGACGGCCCGATCCTTACCGACAGCGGCGGCTTTCAGATCTTTTCACTGGCCTCGCTGCGGAAGATCCGGGAAGAGGGAGTCTATTTCAACTCGCACGTGGACGGGCGCCACATTTTTATGGGGCCGGAGGAAAGCATGCGGATCCAGTCCAATCTCGGTTCGGACATTGCGATGGCCTTCGACGAGTGCGTCAAGATCCCTTCGCCGCGCGAGTATGTCGCACGCTCCTGCGACCGGACCGCGCGCTGGCTGGAGCGCTGCAAGACGGCGCTTGCTGCGTACAACGCGGAGGAGGACGCGGTCAACCCCGGACAGATGCTCTTCGGTATCAACCAGGGCGCCGTGTTCCACGACCTTCGCATCGCGCATATGAAGCGCATCGCCGAGCTGGACCTGCCCGGCTATGCCATCGGAGGCCTGGCGGTAGGGGAGACGCATCGGGAAATGTACGACACGATCGAGGCGGTCGAGGAGCATATGCCCCAAGACCGGCCACGTTACCTTATGGGCGTCGGTACGCCGGGGAATATCATTGAGGGCGTGGCGCGCGGCGTCGATCTTTTCGACTGCGTGATGCCGGCCCGCAACGGGAGACACGGCCACCTCTTTACCTGGAACGGCATCATCAACATCAAGAACCATCGCTATGAGCGTGACGAGAGCCCGATCGACCCCGCTTGCGGCTGCCCCGTCTGCCGGCGCTATTCGAGGGCCTATATCCGCCATCTGTTCAAAGCGGAGGAGATGCTCGCGATGCGCCTGGCCGTCGCGCACAATCTTTATTTCTACAATGATCTGCTTGCCAGGATCCGTCAAAGCCTGGATGAGGACCGCTTTGACGCCTTCAGACGGGAATTTTCAGAAAAACTGGATATTCGAATTTAAATCCTTGAAATCATGGGATAAACTATGTATAATAGGCTACAGTTTGAAAGGGAGGTACGCTCTGTATGACTTTGTTTCTTGAGGCTGCCGCAGCGACCGGCACCGGCACCGGCATGCCCGGCATGCTCATTATGATCGTCATCATGTTCGCCGTTTTCTACTTCTTTGTGATCCGTCCGGAAAACAAGAAAAAGAAAAAGACCGAGGAAATGAGAAATTCGCTCTCCCTCGGCGATGAGATCATCACGATCGGCGGCATGATCGGCAAGATCGTCCAGATCACGGAAGATACGATCACCTTCGAGACGGGAGAGGATCGCGTCCGCATCCAGACGAAGAAGTGGGCCATTTCCACCACCGCCAAGATGGAGGCGGAAGAGGCCAAGACCGGCAAGAAGTGATCACCGCTTTTTGAATGAAAAAGCCCCCCGGGCAGTATGATGTATCATCATATTGCCCGGGGGTGTTTTTATGTCCGAAACCAAGAAGAGGTCTCCGGATCTCGCTTTTCTGCCGCACGCTCTCGCCGCGTGGACGGTATGCGCGGCGGCGCTGCTGCTCAGCGGGACTGTCCTCTATGCGTCCGATGCGGCGGCGCTCTCTTCGCTCGGTTATGCCAGCTCGATCATCAGCTTTCTAGCGGCCGTAGGCGCGGGAGCCGCCGCAGCCTCGGCGCAGAAAGAGCGGCGATTCCTCAAAGGGATCCTGTCGGGCGTCTTTCTTACGGCGCTGCTTTTGCTGCTGGGCTTTCTGATCAGGGGTAGACTGGACGGAAACGCCGTTCTGAGCGTCCTCAGCTTCACTTTGACGGGCTGCGCGCTCGGAGCGATGCTCCCTGTCCGGAAGAGCAAACGTTCCCGTTTTCGGGCAAAAAGCAAGGTGTGGAAGAAGATGGAAAACTGAGGTTTTCATAACTCGCGCATGTAAAAAAGGCGGATCTATATATAGACACGGAAGCGGCCCATGATACAAAATATTGCAGAAAATACACAAAGAGTTTCAAAGTTGACATAAATTTAGGTTTTTTCTGAAAAAAGGGCTTGATTATTTTGCGATTTTGTAATATATTGTCCCCGTAGCGTAGTTATGTTAATCGTGCTTTTATGCACAAAAGAGAGACATAGCGGCGCACTCTTCATCTTATCGGCGCTTTGTGCCGCGCTCGGATCAGAAAAAAGGAAAGGAGGGGCGTTTGCATGCAGAACAGCGAGTGCATCGAGATCTTTGAAAGCTATCTGGCCAATGAGAAAAAAGCATCGGCAAATACCCTCAGTTCCTATATGCGCGACGTCAGGCAGCTCGGCGAGTATCTGGATATCCACCATGACACCGTGATCACGGATGCGACGGAGGAGCAGCTGACAGAGTATATCGCCTGGATGAAGAGCAACGGGAAATCCGTCGCGACGGTCTCGAGATGCATCGCTTCGATCAAATGCCTCTATTCCTATCTGCGTATCAAACAGCTGATCGGCGACAACCCCGCTTCCAAGCTGGTGCCGGACAAGGGCGAGCATAAGCTGCCGCAGATCCTCAGCAGCAGGGAAGTGGATCTGCTGCTCGAGCAGCCGCAGTGCACGGACGCCAAGGGCTACCGCGACAAGGCCATGCTGGAGCTGCTTTACGCCACGGGCATCCGCGTGACCGAGCTGATCGACCTGGACATCAGCGACGTCAATCTGACCGCCGGCGTCGTACGCTGCCGCAGCCGCGACAAGGAACGCTTCATCCCCATGTACCCAAAGGCGGTCAAGGCGCTTGAGGACTATATCAACCTGGTCCGTCCGCAAATGATCGCGCTGCCGGATGAGGAATCGCTTTTCGTCAACGTCTCGGGCGAGCGTATGTCGCGTCAGGGCTTCTGGAAGATCATGAAATACTACCAGAAGAAGGCCCGCATCGACAAGGACATCACGCCGCACACGCTGCGCCATTCCTTTGCCGCGCATCTGCTGGAAAACGGCGCGGATATCCATGCGATCCAGGAGATGCTCGGACATGCGGACATTTCCTCGACGCAGATCTATTCCCAGCTCGTCAAAAAGCAGCTCAAGGACGTCTACAACAAAGCCCATCCGCGTGCCTGAAAACAAGCTCATCCGCTCCCGTATCCCGAAACAGGATACGGGAGCTTTTTCGTGTTGAACTCGCCGGGTATTTATGATAAAATCAGCAAAGGAAGTGATACTATGCGGATCTTGGGCATCGACCCCGGCATCGCCACGATCGGCTTCGGCGTCGTCGACAGCGAGAGCGGCACACAGCGGCTGGTACAGTGCGGCATCATTACAACGCCTGCGCATACGAGTCTCTCGTCCCGTCTCGAGCAGATCTACGAAGACATGACGCAGCTTATCGAGCTGTTCAAGCCCGACGCCGTCTCGGTGGAAGAGCTGTTTTTCAATACGAATATCACGACAGGCATCGCCGTCGCACACGGGAGAGGCGTGATCCTCCTGGCCTGCCAGAGGGCCGGCGTCAAGATCTATGAGTACACGCCGCTGCAGGTCAAGCAATCGGTCGTCGGCTACGGACGGGCGGAGAAAAAGCAGGTCATGGAAATGGTCAAGCGTATCTGCCGTCTTCCGGCCCCGCCGAAGCCGGACGACGCCGCAGACGCGGTCGCGCTCGCGCTGTGCCATGCGCGCAGCTCCACATCGCTGCTGTATAAGGAGGAGAGAGAGGATTGTTCTACTATTTAGAAGGCACTGTCGCGGAGCTTGAGCCCAACCTTGTCGTGCTCGACTGCGGGGGCGTCGGCTATGCGCTCAACAGCACGGCCAATACGATCGCCGCTCTCTCCAGAGGCGCAGTTTGCCGGCTCTATGTGTCCGAATCGATCCGCGAGGATGCGTTTGATCTCTATGGCTTTTATAGCAAAAATGAAAAGCTCTTTTTTGAGATGCTGACATCGGTCTCCGGCATCGGGCCGAAGGCCGCGCTCTCGATCCTCTCGGCCAATACGCCGGAGGGCCTGGCGCTCGCGGTCGCGAACGGGAATGAAAAAGCGCTGACGGTGGCGCCCGGGATCGGAAAGAAGATCGCCCAGCGCGTGATTCTGGAGCTCAAGGACAAGATCGCCAAGGACAGCGGCTTCGGAAGCGAGAGCATCAGCGCTCCCGTCGTTCAGGCGAGCGACAACAGCGCGGTCGGCGACGCGGTCGCGGCGCTGACGGTGCTGGGCTATAACTCCAATGAGATCGCGCAGGTCCTGAAGACCACCGACACAAGCGGCATGACCACCGAGCAGATCATCAAGACCGTCCTGCGCCGTATGGTGAAATAAGGGGAGAGGGATATGGGTATCAGTTTTTCCGACGACATCAACGAGGAGATCACCACTGCCGTCAGCCTTCCGGAGGACAGCAGCGAGGGATCTCTGCGCCCCAGGACGATCGCGGAATACATCGGCCAGGAGAAGGCGAAGGAGAATCTCCGCATCTTTATCCACGCCGCCAGGATCCGAAACGAGCCGCTTGATCACGTGCTGCTGCACGGCCCCCCGGGCCTCGGCAAAACGACGCTGGCTGCGGTCATCGCCAACGAGATGGGCGTGAACATGCGCATCACCTCCGGCCCCGCGATCGAAAAGCCGGGCGATCTGGTGGCGATGCTCACCAACCTCAACGAGGGCGACATTCTTTTTGTGGATGAGATCCATCGTCTTAACCGCGCATACGAGGAGATCCTCTATCCGGCGATGGAGGACTATGCTATCGACATCATCCTCGGCAAGGGACCCTCGGCCAACTCCATCCATCTGGATCTGCCGCATTTTACACTGATCGGCGCCACGACGCGCTCGGGCCAGCTTACGGCGCCGCTGCGTGACCGCTTCGGCGTAACGCTGCGTCTGGAGCTCTACACGCCGGACGAGCTCAAGCGCATCGTCAAGCGTTCCGCCGGGATCCTCGGCGTTCAGATAGAGGAGAGCGGCGCGCTGGAGATCGCCTCGCGTTCCCGCGGGACGCCGCGTATCGCCAACCGTCTGCTGCGCCGTGTGCGCGATTACGCGCAGGTCTGCGCGGACGGCGTGATCACCGGCGCTGTCGCGGATCGCGCGCTTTCCAGCCTGGAAGTCGACAAGCTCGGCCTTGACGCGCTCGACAGACGGATGCTGCGCAGCATCATCGACTTCTACGGCGGCGGGCCGGTCGGGCTGGACACGCTTGCCGCGACGATCAACGAAGAAGCCGTCACGATCGAGGACGTCTACGAGCCTTATCTTCTTCAATGCGGATTCCTTACGCGCACGCCGCGCGGACGCTGTGTGACCCGCAAGGCCTATGAGCATCTGGGCATCGAATATCTCGGCCAGCAGCAGATGGAAATGACGTGAATTCAGCAAAAAAATGATTGACAAAAAGACCTCCGGCGGTATAATACAATTTGTACACTTATAATAGAATACAGAAATACTATGATTGATTTTGCATCCTTTACCGATCTCCAGCTCCAACAAATGGCCGCAGCGGGCGAGCGTGACGCCGAAGAGGCGCTTGTCGGCCGGTATCTGCAGCTTGTTCGAGCCAGCGCGAGGCCCTTCTTTCTCGCGGGCGGAGACAGTGAAGACCTGATCCAGGAGGGAATGTTCGGTCTTCTCTCCGCCGTCAGACAGTATGACCCCGACAACGGCGCTTCTTTTCGCACCTTTGCGGAGCATTGCATCAAAAAACGCATCATTTCTGCCATTCGATCCGCATCCCGTTTGAAGCATTTCCCGCTCAACGACGGTCTGTCGCTCGAGCAACTCTCCGAAGACACCTCACTGCCTTTTGCGGCGATCCCAGCGGTCCAGCCATCGCCAGAAGAGCTTGTTTTAGCCAGAGAGAGCAAGGAAGAACTTTACAGCGCCTTTCACGACCGACTGTCCGGACTTGAGAAAAAGGTCCTGGACCTCTTTCTAGACGGTCTTTCCTATCAGGATATTGCACAGCGCCTCGGCAAGGACGCCAAAGCGGTGGACAACGCTGTGCAGCGAATAAGGCGCAAAATGGCGCGGGACCCTAATTTCGGCGATATCAGCGCAAGCTGAACGCAAATACAGCCACAACAGGCACAGATCAAAAGAGAGGATTCACCATGTACGAAGACAAAACCTTAGTTTGCAAAGAGTGCGGCAAAGAGTTCATTTTCAGCGCCGG
>JAFSNA010000043.1 GCA_017447645.1 Oscillospiraceae bacterium | reverse complement strand
GTGCCCAACCCCATCAACATGCCCAACTACTGCTATTTCAAGGATCGCTGCGAGATGTGCGTCGAGCGCTGCAGCGGCGAGTATCCCTGCGAGATCAGCCTGAGCGAGACGCATAAGGTGAGCTGCTATCGCTACTACGATAAGAAGGAGGACTAAACCATGAGCAAGATCGATAGGGCCAGCCTTCAAATCGACAACGCCTTTACCCCCGTCGAATACGATCCGCAGTACATCCTGATGGTCAACGCGCTCAAGAAGTACTTCCCGATCAAGGACGGCCTGATCGCCCATACCGTCGGCTACGTCAAGGCCGTCGACGGCGTCACCTTCAATATCAAGCGCGGCACCACGATGGGCCTCGTCGGCGAGTCCGGCTGCGGCAAGACCACGACCGGCCGTACGATCCTCCGTCTCGCGGGGGAGAAATCCGGCGGCCAGGTGCTCTTCAACGGCCAGGAGGTCTACGACCTTACGCCCAAGGAGATGCGCGCGATGCGCCCGAAGATGCAGATCATCTTCCAGGACCCCTTCTCCAGCCTCTCCCCGCGTCTGCCCGTCGGCGAGATCATCGGCGAGGCCGTGCGCGAACACAAGCTCGTCCCCGCCAACGAGTTTGACGACTATATCGACAACATCATGGACAAGTGCGGCCTGCAGCCCTTCCATAAGGACCGTTATCCGCACGAGTTCTCCGGCGGCCAGCGCCAGCGTATCTGCATCGCGCGCGCCCTCGCGCTCAATCCGGAGTTCGTCGTCTGCGACGAGCCGGTCTCCGCGCTGGACGTGTCGATCCAGGCGCAGATCATCAACCTGCTGCGCGACCTGCAGGAGCAGTTCAAGCTGACCTATCTCTTTATCTCCCACGATCTCTCCGTCGTCGAGCACATTTCCGACTCGGTCGGCGTCATGTATCTGGGCGATCTGGTGGAGTACGGCTCGACGGAGGATATCTTCTCCAACCCGCTGCACCCCTACACCGAGGCGCTGTTCTCGGCGATCCCCGTCCCGGATCCGAACGCGAAGATGAACCGCATCGTGCTCGAGGGTAGCATCCCCAGCCCGGCCAACCCGCCCTCCGGCTGCAAGTTCCACACCCGCTGCGCCCGCTGCACGGAGCGCTGCAAGCACGAGGTGCCCAAGCAGGTCGAGGTCGAGCCCGGCCACTTCGTGGTCTGCCACCTCTACGATAAGGAATGAGCGAGCGCAAGCGCGAGGAGCTCGAGGACGACGGCCGGACCATAGCCGATATGAGCGGCGTGACGCGCCGCAACCTCTTCGGCTTCGATCCGAACGCGCTCCGTTCCGCAGCCGGCATGGAGAGAAACCGCCAAAGCGGTCCCGTCAGCCCCGCGGAGGGCGACGGTCTCTCCCGCAAAGAGCGGATCTGGGCGATCATGGGCGCCATGAAGGCGATTCTGCTCGTCGGCCTCTGCTTTGCAGTCGGCATGGCGCTGGTCATCCTTGCATTCCAGTATCTTTGATCTTTTAACGAAAAACGGGTCTGCCGGCGGCAGACCCGTTTTTCGTTTACATCTTTTTCAAATCGTGATACAATACTTTTACATTCATCGTTCGGAAGAAGGGATCGAACATGGCGAAGAGCGATTGGTACAAAAATATGTCCGTCTATCAGATCTGGCCGCGCAGCTTCTGCGACGGGAACGGCGACGGCATCGGCGATCTGTGGGGCGTGCTGGGAAAGCTCGACTATATCAAGTCGCTGAACGTCGACGCGATCTGGTTCTCGCCGCTGTTTCCCTCGCCCAACGCCGACTACGGCTACGACATCTCGGATTACATGGACATCCATCCCGACTACGGCGACCTGCAGGTCTTCCGGCAGGTACTCGACGGCGCGCATGCGCGGGGGATGAAGGTGTTCATGGATCTTGTTGTCAACCACACCTCGGACGAACACCGCTGGTTCATCGAGGGGCGGAAGGACAGGAACAGCCCCTATCACGACTATTACTTCTGGCGCAAGGGCAAGCGGGCGAAAAACGGCCGCCGCCTGCCGCCCAACAACTGGACGAGTGTCTTTGAGGGCGGCGCCTGGGAGTACGACGCCTCTCTCGACGAGTACTATCTGCACGTTTTCGCCAAAAAGCAGCCGGATCTGAACATGGCAAATCCGCGCGTACGCGAGGAGGTCAAAAACATTCTGCGCTTCTGGCTGGATATGGGCGTGGACGGCTTCCGCGAGGACGTCATCACCTTCATCGCCAAGGACGAGGGCCTTCCGAGCTCCTATCCGCCGCTGCCCGTCGCCAACGGCATCAACCGCTATGCCAACCGGCCCAAGGCGCACGAGTATCTGATGGAATTCAAACGCGACGTGCTGGACCACTACGACTGCTTTACCGTCGGCGAGAGCCCGATGACCACCGCGGATGTCGCGCTCAAATACATCGCCGAGGATGGGGACAAGGTGCTTGACGAGATGATCGGCTTCTCGCATATGGAGGCCGACTGCTTCATGCTCGACATGCTCCAGCTGCCCTTCAACCTCGTGAAAATGAAGCGCGCTTTCTCCGAATGGCAGAAAAAGCTGCAGGGCAGGGCCTGGAACGCGCTCTACATAGAGAACCACGACCATCCGCGCATCATCAGCCGCTACGGCAGTGAGGAATACCGCACCGAGAGCGGCAAGATGCTCGCGGCCATGTATATTCTCCAGCAG
>JAFSNA010000042.1 GCA_017447645.1 Oscillospiraceae bacterium | reverse complement strand
AGGCGCGGACGAACTGCTGCGCCGGCAGGAGCGCGCCTCCCGCGCGGCGCTGACGCTGCTTTATCTCTCGGACGAGGCCTGCGCGGACAAAGCTACGAAGACCTATGTGCTCGTCAATCAGAAGGACGGAAGGCAGATCCTCTGCCTCGATCCGGACGGAGCGGACCGCCGCCTTCGGATGGGCCTGCGCGAGGACATTGTACATATACCGCTTTACAAACTCACCGGCAGGGGAGAGGTCGAAGAGAGTCTTATCCATGCGGAGGGCTTTTCGCAGGAGATCATCGGCGAGCCCGTCAAAATCGCAGGGGGGAGAGCGCTCGCAAGACTGAGCGCCTTGTTCTGCCTTCTTGCGATCCTGCTCTCCGCCCTTGCCTTCGCAGGGCTCCGCTGTTTTCACTGGTTCACGCCTGAAATAACGGACGAGGTGGAACTGAGCGATCCCGTGATCCGTGCCGGCGTCCGTGAGGCGGCGAGAGGCGGCGCGATCACGCCGGAGCTCACGGATGAGCTCACCGAGCTGCGGCTCGACGCCATGCCGCAGAGCTGGGAGGATCTTTCCCTCCTGCCCGCGCTCGAGCGCATCGAGATCCCGCAGCAGGCGCTGCTCGACGGCGCTCCGCTGCCGGAGGGCGATTATACGATCGAGCTGAACGGAGGTGACGGACCGTGAGCCGCTTTTTCAAGCCTTACGAGGGCACGCGGCCCTTCCTCTTCGTCAGCTATGCCCACCGTCAGTCCGACGCCGTGGTCGAGACGATACGCATCCTGCATGAAAAGGCTTTCCGCCTCTGGTACGACGAGGGCATCCCCGCCGGCAGCGACTGGCCCGCCAACATAGCCCAGCACATGGAGCTGTGCGAACGCGTGCTGTTTTTTCTGTCACAGCGCGCGATGGAGTCTCCCAACTGTTACAGCGAGATACGGACTGCCGTTCGTATGGACAAAAAGATCCTTGTTATCCTTCTCGAGGATGTGCAGCCGGCCGAGCGCTGGCAAGAGCTCCTCTCGGGCAGAACGGTCATCCCGCTGCTTGACTCGCCTCAGGAGAGGGCGGACGCGATCCTGCGCTCGGGCTTCGTCACGCGGCGCTATCATCGCGCCCTGTTCGAGAACGTCTCCTGGCGGGCGTTCGGCTTGGCCGCCTCGCTTCTTTTCTTCCTTGCGGCGGCTTCGGCGTTCGGCGCGCTGGCGAGCGGTAAGTGGAAGCCGATCGATCCGCCGGCGGTCACGCAGGAGCTTCCCGCGGAGACGCCCGTTCCCGTAACGCCGCAGCCGGTGCTCGACCTCGGAGAGGCCGAACGGTATTTTGCCGTCAGTTTTCCGGACAAGCAGACCGAGCGGGGAGTCCGCCGCGCGCTCGGCATCCCGGAGGACGCGGTATACCGCTGGCAGCTTGCGCAGATCACACAGCTGCATTTCTGCGGGAATATGGTGACCGACGGGCCGGAAAACGTCGCCTTTGACCGGGACGGCGTTTGCCGCGTCAACGGAGCGCAGGTCATCATGGGTCAGGTATCCGATCTGAGCCTGCTGGAAAACGCCGTTTATCTCGAGAAGCTTTCCTTGATCTGCCAGCCGTTGGGGAGCCTTTCGGCGCTCAAAGGACACGTGCTGCTGCGTGAGCTCAGCCTTGCGGGAAGCACGGTGGAAAGCGTCGATGCGCTGCGGGAGCTTCCCAGCCTTGAAATTCTGCATCTGGAGCATACGGCTGTGCGCGACCTCAGATCGCTGGAGGATTTGGCCAATCTCGGCATTGTGACAGTCAGCCGCGATATGCTGCCTCTCACTTGGAGCGAGAGCGCCGTTTTCCGCGTTGTTCTGGTCGATTGAAAATAGTCGGAGGGAAAAAGCATGAATAATTCATTCAAACTGCTGTGCGCAGAATGTGACCGCGAAGCGCTTGCGCCCATCGTCGATCAGCTGACCGAAAGGGGCTTTCATGTTTCGGGAAGCGGAAAAAAGAAAGAAAAGAACGAGCTGGTGCTGGCTGTTCTGTCCGAGCGCTTTTACGCCGACGGCGCTCTGAAGGAAAAGCTTCTCGCTCTGATCGGCTCCGGCGCGGAGAACTTACTGCCGCTGCAGCTCGACGAGGCCGCGATCCCCGACGAGATCAAGAACGCGCTGTATGCGCGCAATATCGTCTCCGCCTCCGGCAGGGACGCTGCGCAGATCGCGGAGAGAATCATTGCCGCGCTTCCGAAGAGAAAACGCTCTCTCCCGCGCATCCTCGCCGCAGCCGGTATCCTGTTGTTGGCGCTCATAGGCTTTCTTGTCTGGCGCGGCGGGCGGCAGAGCGCGGAGGAGATCCCCGTCCCCGTCGAGACCGAGCCTCCGCGCATCGAGTACGCGCTGCCCGAAGGGATCACCGCCGAGGATCTCGAAAAGGTCCGCTGCGTGGTGATCATCGGCGAACACATGAAGATCTTTACGACCGCGGATAAGAACGACTATGTCTTTCACGGCTCCTCCAGATGGCCGGAGATGCTCTTCATGCTGGGAAGCGACGACTATCACGGCGCCGACGGCGCGGACTGGTACTGGAACGAGGACGGCTCACAGGCTTCGCTGACAGCCTATGACCTGCGTTTCCTTTCTCTGCTTCCCAACCTTGAGGAGCTCCATATGGCGCTCGTGGATGTGACCGAGGCGCCGGATCTCAGCGAAATGGGCCGCCTGAAGGTCCTGTGGGCCAATGAATGCAGGCTAGGGAATCTCGGATGGCTTTCAAATTCGGAGATCGAGGAGATGAATATCCGTTCGCATGTCGACCTCTCGCCGCTTTCTGAAAGCAAGTATCTCGTCAAACTCAGCGTCGACGCTTATCCCGATACCGGCGCGGATTTTTCTGCGTTCTCTCCGCAGAATCTGGCGTACTTTGATCTTTGCTGCCATAATGTCAGAGAGGCGGATCTTTCGGGCCTTTCGCGCTGCGAAAGACTGCAGGGCCTGACCCTGTCGAACGTGCCGATCAGCGATCTCTCCTTTATCGGGAGCAGTCTGCTCAGAAAGGTGGAAATGCACGGCCTGAATCGCCTGCGGGATATTTCCGCGCTGGGCGGCATCTCGGTCCTGGAAGAGCTGGAGATAGAGGACTGCGATGCGATCGCCGATTTCTCCCCGATCTCGAACTGCACGCGTCTGAAGCGTTTCCGCTACTGCACCTGGGCGGGCGGCAGCCTGTTCGACCCCTCTTTCCTGGAGCCGCTCGGCAAGTTGGAGGATCTCGAGCTGCAGAACGTCGCAATGCGGGATCTTGAATTCCTGCGTTCGATCGCAGCGGGGCGCGACAAGATCGGAAACCTCGGCATCACGGGCAATATCGGGGATTACTCCGCTCTTGATGCTTTCAAGCTGTATGAAAACCTCAATATCGATCCGGGCGACAATAAGCCGCTCGATCAGATCATGCCCTATCTCGCAGAGTCGACGGTCTACAACCTCGCGCTGCGCCGGCTTACCGACCCGGATCTGTCGCTGCTTCCGAAGGTGACGACAAGGCTGGAGCTTGACCGCTGCGGCATGACGGACCTTTCCTCTTTCAATGAGGGCCGCACGTTCTCTCAGCTCATCCTGAACAAGTGCACGGGTCTCAGCTCTCTGGATGGCCTCCAGAAGCTCATAGCCTTTACCGGTCACGGAGGAGCTTCCCTGGAGATTTATCTGTGCCCGAGACTGACCGACTGGAGCACGCTGGACGGCATGTATCTGCATTCGCTGAGAATAACGGGAGGATTCTCGCTGCCGGACTTCTCGACGCTCCGCCTGAACAACCTCCGCCTCGACAGCGTGGCGGACGTTACGGATCTGGGATTCCTGGAGGGAATGAGCAACACCAACTCCTGCAACTTTGAGCTTGTCGGCCTGGAAGAACTGACCAGTCTCATGCCGCTCTACCGCTTCAAGGGCGAGGAACTGGGCGTCCAGCCGCAGCTCGCCGAGCAGGCGGAGGATCTGGTGGAAGCGGGCTGCTTCTGGAGCTATCATATCGAATACCCGCAGGGCGGCTGGGAGATGGATCAGTTGCAGGTCAGCCTGCAGAGCTTTGAAGAGCTCGAGACCCTGCCCCCGTCCCTGCTGAGGCATGTGACGAGCGTCACCGTGGCGGGCGACAGGATCGTCGACCCGGAACGCTATGACGTATGGACGGACTGGAGCGGCAGGGGCGGACCGAAGCTGATGATCACCGACCGGCAGACGGGCGAGGAAAGCGTGCTTGAAAAAGGGACGCTTACCGATCTTTCCGTCTTCTCCGAGCTGACGGGCCTGCGCGAGCTGCACCTCTATGGTCAGCCGCTGAAGGATCTCGACGGGATCCAGATCTTCTCGGAGCTGGAGACCTTCGATACCGAGCAGTGCACGGAGCTTTCCGACGTCTCGGCGCTCTTCACGCTGCAGAGACTGAGGAACATCTTCCTGAACGACACAAAGATCGACTCAATCCAGGGCGTTCAGAATCTGCCGGAGCTGTGCCGGCTGCATATCGACCATACGAAGGTCAGCGACCTGACGCCGCTGGCGCAGTGCGATTTCTCGTATGCCTGTCAGAACGGCGGCTTTGGCTTAAGCGCCAACGATTTGCAGTTCTCCGAGGAGGATTTCAAGGCGCTGGGATCGATCGGGGTATTCAGCGATATCAACTTTACCAACGCCGACCCGACCGTCTGGATCCCCGCGCTGGCGGATTCCGAGATCCGCAGCATAGGCGCTGCGGGAGATTTCCGTTCCAACGAGGATCTCGCGGCCTTCGCGGCGGATCATCCCGAGCTGGAATCGATGTGGTTCGGCTGGGCGGAGAAGGTAACGGATCTCACGCCGCTGCTCGGCTTGGAGAACCTGCGGGTCTTCACGATCGACCGGAGCATGACCGGGGCCGTCGCAAGCCTCGAGGGACAGGAGCTGGGCTTCGAGCTGCGGCTGAATTAGACAGACAGGACTGTGATCGATATGGAAAACCGTAAACATGTCCGGCTTCTGCGCAGCGCTGCGGACGCAGAGGCGTTTGAGCCGATCAAAGAGCAGCTTGCCCTGCGCGGCTGCCTTCCGGACGAGACGGCAGCGGCCGGAAAGAACGACACCGTCCTTGCGGTCCTGTCGGAGAGCTTTTTCGCGGACGAGGCATTGACGCAAGGACTGCTCGATCTGGTCGGCTCTGGAACGGAGAACGTTCTGCCCCTGCAGCTCGACGACGCGCCGATCCCGGAGAGGATAAAAAACGCGCTTTACGCGCGCAATATCATCATGGCTTCCGGGCGCGACGCCCCGCTGATCGCCGAACGCATCGTTTCCGCGCTTCCGAAGAAGAAAAACACTCTGCCGCTTTTCCTCGGCGCTGCCGGGATCGTTCTGCTCTGCCTCGTCGGTCTGCTGATCTGGCGTTCCGTCAAGGGGAGCGAGCCTTCCCCGAAAGCACCGGATGATCCGATCATTGCGATCCCCGAGGGCTGGACCGCGGAGGATCTTGCAGAGATCGAAGACGTCGTTGTCATCGGCGACCGGATGATCTTCCTCACGGGGGAAGAGTTGGAAGAATCGATGGAAGAGGTGCGGGATTATTTCGATCCCGGCGAAGAAGCTCCCTTCATCTACTTCGATGCGGACCTTTATGCCGTTCTTGACCAGAATTCCGACGACGGTATGATCCACTGGT
>JAFSNA010000041.1 GCA_017447645.1 Oscillospiraceae bacterium | reverse complement strand
GGAAGCTCTTCGTCAAGCTGCCCTCGCGCGAGGAGCCGCGGCTGCGCCACCTCGAGCTGGTGCTCAAGATGTTTCCCGGCAGCGAGCAGATGATCATCTGGTGCGAGAAAGAGAAAAAGCGCATCGGCGCCCGCTGTCAGTTCCACGAGGCGCTGCTCGACGAGCTGCGCGAGACCTTCGGGCCGGAAAACGTCGTGCTGAGATGATGGCCGCGCCATTCCGCCCCCATATCTTGTGGCTTTGCCACTCCCGAGCAACAAGACCTGTCATGCGGAAAAAAGCGGGAAATTTGCGAAAAAACTGCTTGCATTTGCCCCTCCTCTCTGCTATTATATAAAAGCTGTTTATCCGCCAAGAGGATAAAAACACACAAGCAAGGAGGTGCTTCAAAGATGGCAAAGTGCCAGTTCTGTGACAAGGGCGTGTCTTTCGGCATCAAGGTCAGCCACTCCCACAGACGCACCAACCGTACCTGGAAGCCGAACGTGAAGCGCGTCAAGGCCATCGTCGACGGGACGCCTCAGCATGTCTACGTCTGCACCCGCTGCCTCCGCAGCGGCAAGGTCACCCGCGCTGTGTAATTGAACATTACCCGAAACAAGCCTGTCTGCATCCAAGACGGGCTTTTTTCGGTACTATGGAGGAAAATACCATGGAACTGCTCGAACAACGCATCCTGTCCGACGGAAAAGTGCTGCCCGGCGGCATTTTGAGGGTGGACAACTTTCTCAACCACCAGATCGACACGGCGCTGCTGTACGAGATGGCCAAGGAGTTTTACCGTCTCTTCGGCGGCGAGGGCGTGAACAAGATCCTCACGATCGAGGCCAGCGGCATCGCGATCGCGGCCGTGACGGGCGTGGTCTTTGGCTGTCCGATGGTCTTCGCCAAGAAGAGCAAGACCAAAAACCTCTCCGACCGCGTCTGGGCTGCCGAGGTCGAGTCCTTCACACACGGCAACAAGAACACCGTGCTGGTATCCAGGGATTATCTCCATGCGGGCGACCGCGTGCTGATCATAGACGATTTTCTCGCCACCGGCGCGGCGCTGATCGGTCTGAAGTCCCTCTGCGAGCAGGCGGGCGCGGAGGTCGTCGGCGCCGGCATCGCGATCGAGAAGCGTTTTCAGGGCGGCGGAGACGCGCTGCGCGCGGCCGGTCTGCGGGTGGAATCCCTGGCCCGGATCGTCGAAATGACAGACGACGGCCTGCGCTTCGGTTGAGGTCGGACCACGGTTTTCCTGTTTTTCCCTATTATTCTGTAAACCATTCTCCCGCAAGGCTTTCGGGATTTTGGCGTGAGCAAGCGGATTTGTGCACTTCACACAAATCCGCTTTTCTTCATCTGTGCAAATCTGCGAAATAACACAGTTGACTTTTGTCGATTTAGCTGATATGTTGGTACTGTAAAAACCGAATACCGCTTTCGATATATAGCAAATGATATGGATTTGAAGTTTCTACCCGGACGCCGTAAATGACCGGACTATCGAAGACTGATCGAGGGCGCAGTGTTTTTCCTACTGCGTCTCTCTTTCGCTTTTCGCATTGTCTGTCGTCCCCCGGCAGGACAGTGCGATTTTGCTTTTATGGCAGGCGGTATGCGGAATAATAAAAAAGGAGAACAAAAATGAAAAAGATCATCGCTATGCTCCTCGCGCTCGTGATGGTGTTCGCCCTTGCGGCCTGCGGCCAGTCCGCGGCTCCCGCCGCCGAGGCCCCCGCCGCCGAGGCCCCTGCTGCCGAGGCTCCCGCTGCCGAGCCCGCCGCCGAGGCTCCCGCCGTCAAGGCCGGCTTCATCTTCCTGCACGACGAGAACTCCACCTACGACCTCAACTTCATCAACGCCGCGAAGGAAGCCTGCGAGGAGCTGGGTATTGAGTATCTGCTCAAGACCGGCGTTCCCGAAGGCCAGGAGTGCTACGACACCGCCGCCGAGCTCGTTGACGAAGGCTGCAACTTCATCTTCGCCGACTCCTTCGGCCATGAGCCCTTCATGATCCAGGCCGCCAAGGAATTCCCCGAGGTCCAGTTCTGCCACGCCACCGGCACCCAGGCCCACACCGTCGGCCTGGCCAACTACCACAACGCTTTCGCCTCCATCTATGAGGGCCGTTTCCTGGGCGGCGTCGCCGCCGGTCTGAAGCTCAACGAGATGATCGAGAGCGGCAAGATCACCGCCGAGCAGGCCAAGGTCGGCTACATCGGCGCGTTCCCCTACGCCGAAGTCGTCTCCGGCTTCACCTCCTTCTTCCTCGGCGTCCGCTACGTCTGCCCCAGCGCCACGATGGAAGTGACCTTCACCAACTCCTGGTACGACCCGACCCTTGAGAAGGAAGGCGCCACCAAGCTCATCAGCCGCGGCTGCGTCCTCCTGTCCGAGCATGCCGACTCCATGGGCGCTCCCACCGAGTGCCAGGCCAACGGCATCCCCTTCGTGTTCTACAACGGCTCCGCCGCCGACGCCTGCCCCGACACCTTCATCGTCGCCTCCCGCATCGACTGGGCTCCCTACATGAAGTTCGCCATGCAGTGCGTTGCCGAAGGCAAGGAGATCCCCGCTGACTGGACCGGCACCATCGCGACCGGCTCCGTCAAGATCACCGAGGTCAACGAGCAGGCCGCCGCTGCCGGCACTGCCGAGAAGCTCGCCGAGGTCCAGGCCGCCCTGGCCGACGGCAGCCTGAAGGTCTTCGATACCGCCACCTGGACCAAGGACGGCGCCACCCTGACCGAGTACCTGGCCGACGTTGACGACATGGGCGACTTCGTCCCCGAGACCAACGTCATCGCCGACGGCTACTTCCACGAGTCCGAGTACCGCTCCGCTCCTTACTTCGATCTGTTCATCGACGGCATCACCAACATCGACGCCTGATAAGCTTTTCGGGAAGTCCCGGACTCCCTCCGGGACTTCCCTTTTTACAACACATCGCCCGCTTTTTGCCGCATGGATATGCTGCAAAGAGCAGCGTGGGGGCAATAGTCCCTGCGTTGCTCTTTACAGCATATCGGCATTTTCAAAGGAGGCCTGACATTGGACAACAAGACTCCCGCCGTCAAAATGCGCAACATCACCAAGACCTTCGGCCCCACGGTGGCCAACGACAAGGTCTGGCTGGATATCTATCGCGGCGAGATCCTGGCGCTGCTGGGCGAAAACGGCAGCGGCAAGACCACGCTGATGAACATGCTCTCCGGCATTTACTTCCCGGACGAGGGCACGATCTCGATCGACGGCAAGGACGTCGTGATCCGCTCGCCGAAGGACGCCTTCGATCTCGGCATCGGCATGATCCACCAGCACTTCAAGCTGGTCGACGTGCTCTCCGCGGCCGAGAACATCGTGCTCGGCCTGCCCGGCAAGCTCGATCTGAAGGCCGCCTCGCAGAAGATCCGCGAGATCTGCGCGCTCTACGGCTTCGAGGTCGACCCCGCGCAGAAGATCTACGACATGTCCGTCTCGCAGAAGCAGACCGTGGAGATCGTCAAGGTGCTCTACCGCGGCGCGGACATCCTGATCCTGGACGAGCCGACCGCCGTGCTGACCCCGCAGGAGACGGACAAGCTCTTCGCCGTGCTGCGCAACATGCGCGACGACGGCAAGGCCATCGTCATCATCACGCACAAGATGCACGAGGTCGAAGCGCTGTCCGACCGCGTGGCCATCCTGCGCCACGGCCAGTTCATCGGCGACATGCCGACCAGGCGCACCAACGCCCAGGAGATGACCAACATGATGGTCGGCCACGCCGTGACGCTGAACATCGACCGGCCCGACCCGGTCGACCCGAAGCCCCGCATCGAGGTCAAGGGCCTGACCGTACGCAACATCGAGGGCATCATCAAGCTCGACGACGTGTCCTTTACCGCCAATTCCGGCGAGATCCTGGGCATCGCGGGCATCTCCGGCAGCGGCCAGAAGGAACTGCTGGAGGCCATCGCCGGGCTGCAGCCCGTCGAGAGCGGCAGCATCGAGTACATCGGCGATGACGGCAGCCGCGAACAGCTGCTCGGCAAGGACCCGCTCGCGATCGCAGAGCTGGGCGTGTCCCTTTCCTTTGTGCCGGAGGACCGTCTCGGCATGGGTCTCGTCGGCAACATGGACCTCTCGGACAACATGATGCTGCGCTCCTTCCGCCGCGGCCGTTCGCTCTTTACCGACCGCCGCACGCCCAAGCAGCTGGCCGAGACCGTCGTGCGCGAGCTCGAGGTCTCCACCCCCGGCGTGTCCACGCCGGTGCGGCGCCTCTCCGGCGGCAACGTGCAGAAGGTGCTCGTCGGCCGTGAGATCGCCGCGGCGCCGAAGGTGCTGCTGACGGCTTACGCCGTGCGCGGCCTGGACATCAACTCCTCCTACACGATCTACGATCTGATCAACCGCCAGAAGGCCGCGGGCGTCGCCGTGATCTACGTCGGCGAGGACCTGGACGTCCTGCTGGAGCTGGCCGACCGCATCCTCGTGCTCTGCGGCGGCAAGGTCAGCGGGATCGTGCCCGGCCGCGGCGCGCAGAAGCGCGAGGTCGGCATGATGATGACAAAGCTGGGAGGGAACAGCCATGAATAAAAAGGCTCGCGAACCTCTGTTCCATATCACCAAGCGCGCCGCGCTCCCCTGGTGGGCCGTGTGGGCCATCCGCGGCGGCGCGCTGCTCGCGGCGCTGATCGTCTGCGGCGTGATCACCTCGCTCGTCACGGGCGAGAACCCCTTCCTGGTCTACGCGGCCATTTACAAGGGCTCCTTCGGCACCGCGCGCAAGCTGTGGGTGCTGCTGCAGAACATCGCGATGCTGCTGTGCGTGTCGCTGGCCGTCACGCCCGCCTTCCGCATGCGCTGCTGGAACCTCGGCGGCGAGGGCCAGGCCCTGGCCGGCGCGCTGGCCGCCGCGGCCTGCATGATCTGCCTGCGCGACAAGCTGCCCAACGGCGCGGTCATTTTGCTGATGATCGTCACGAGCATCCTCGCCGGCGCGATCTGGGCCGGCATCCCCGCCTTCTTCAAGGCGCGCTTCAACACCAACGAGACGCTCTTCACGCTGATGATGAACTACGTCGCGACCCAGCTGGTGGCCTACTACTGCGTGGTGTGGGAGTCGCCCAAGGGCTCGGGCAACATCGGCATCATCAACCCCAACACGCAGATCGGCTGGTTCCCGCAGATCGGCTCGTACAAGTATCTGCTCAACATCATCGTCGTCGCGGTCGTGTGCCTGGGGATGTACGTGTACCTGAACTACTCCAAGCACGGCTATGAGCTGGCCGTCGTCGGCGAGAGCGAGCGCACCGCCCGCTACGTCGGCATCAAGGTCGACCGCGTCATCATCCGCACGATGCTGCTCTCCGGCGCGATCTGCGGTCTGGCGGGCCTGCTGCTCGTCGGCAGCACGCACCACACGCTCACGCCCACGATCGTCGAGGGCCGCGGCTTCACGGCCGTCATGGTCTCGTGGCTGGCCAAGTTCAACCCGATCTGGATGATCCTCACGAGCTTCCTGCTGGTCTTCCTCGGCCGCGGCGCCAGCGAGATCGCGACCAAGTTCTCGCTCAACTCGAGCTTCGGCGACATCCTGACGGGCATCATCCTGTTCTTCATCATCGGCAGCGAATTCTTCATCAACTATCAGCTGAAATTCCGCCGCAGCGCCGGAAAGGAGGGCAAGTGAGCGATGTTTGACGTCATTTCCTTCATCCCCCGCGCGGTCGTCCAGGGCATCCCGCTGCTGCT
>JAFSNA010000040.1 GCA_017447645.1 Oscillospiraceae bacterium | reverse complement strand
TCAAGAACATGGCGGATCAGGTCAACGACAAGCGGCTCGAGGGCATCAGCAACATCACCGACCAGTCCGACCGCGGCGGTATGCGCATCGTCATCGACGTCAAGCGCGACGCGAACCCGCAGGTGGTCTTGAACCGCCTGTTCGCCCAGACGCAGATGCAGACGAGCTTCGCCATCAACATGCTGGCGCTGGTGGACAACCAGAAGCAGCCGAAGATTTTGTCCCTGCGCCACATCATCGATGAATACCTGACCTTCCAGGAGGAGCTGATCGTCCGCCGCACGCGCTACGATCTCAAGAAGGCGCAGGAGCGCGCCCACATTTTGGAGGGCCTGCTCATCGCGCAGGATCACATCGACGAGGTCATCAAGACCATCCGCGAGAGCTACGACGACGCGAAGGAGCGGTTGATGGAGAAGTTCTCCCTCTCCGACGTGCAGGCGCAGGCGATCTGCGATATGAGACTTATCCAGCTGCAGGGCCTCAACCGCGAGAAGCTTGAACAGGAGTACAGGGACCTCGAAGAGAAGATCGCGTATTATAAAGAGCTGCTTGCCTCTCCGGAGATGATCCGGAAGGTCCTGAAGGACGAGCTTATCGCGATCCGCGACAAGTACGGCGACGAGCGCCGCACCGAGATCCAGGAGGTCGAGGATGAGATCGACATCGAGGATCTCATCGAAGAAAAGCAGTGCGTCTATACGCTGACCCACGGCGGCTATATCAAGCGCCTGCCCGTCAGCGAATACCGCGCCCAGGGCCGCGGCGGCCGCGGCGTGCGCGCGATGGCCACGAAGGACGAGGACTATACCGAAACGGTCTTCACCGCCTCGACGCACGACAATATCCTGCTCTTTACAGACCGCGGCAGGGTATATATCAAAAAGGGCTACCAGATCCCGGAGGCCGGCCGCAACGCGCGCGGCACGAATATCGTCAACATTCTGCAGATCGAACCCGGAGAAAAGATCAGCGCGATGATCTGCGGCCGCGGCGTCGACACGGGCAGCTATCTGGTCTTCGTCACGCGCAACGGCACCGTCAAGCGCATGGAGCAGTCCGCGCTGCGGAACATCCGCTCGAGCGGCATCCGTGCGCTGACGCTCGAGGAGGGCGATCAGCTGATCACCGTCCTGCAGACCGCGGGCGACGAGCAGATCTTCATCGGCACGCAGCGCGGCATGGCCGTCTGCTTCAACGAGACCGACGTGCGCGCCACGGGCCGCACGGCCATCGGCGTGCGCGGCATCCGGCTGCGCGGCGGCGACTTTGTGGTAGGCGCCGGCGCGAGCGGCGAGGGCTATGATGTGCTGTCGATCACCGAGAGAGGCTACGGCAAGCGTACGGATCTGGGCGAATACAGCGTTCACAGCCGCGGCGGCGTTGGCATCAAAAACTATTCCGTCACGGAAAAGACCGGCCCGGTCGCCGCGATCAAGATGGTGGGCGAAGAGGACGATCTGCTCGTCATCACGAACGACGGCACGATCATCCGCACCCCGGTCGAGCGCATCTCCCGCCTGGGACGCGCCACGCAGGGCGTGCGCGTCATGCGCCTGCAGGAGGGCAGCCGCGTCATTGACATCGAAAAGACCTTGCCTGAGCGAGACGAAGAAAGCGTCGAAGACGGAGAGGACAGCGAGGAATAATCGTTTCGGACGACCACACACGCGAAAGGAGAGCGTTTTATGGCCAATCAGCTCAATTCGAAGCAGAATCAGCAGCAGCGGAAGAAGAAAAAAGGCTCCGGACTATGGGGTCTGGCCGTCCTGGCGGTCATCTGGATCATCAACCGTATCGATTTTGACGATCTGCAGCGCAATTTCTCTCGTCTGGGCCGGGGTATCCGCACGGGAAACATCCGCCTCGACGGCACGGTGATCGGCGCGCTCGCGGCGGCGGTGCTCTTCATCGTGCTGATCGTCGCGATCTCGCGCGTGAAAAAGATCCGCGCCGCCAAGCGCTTCGACGGCATCAAGGCCCGCGGCGGCGGAACGGCCGCGGCGCATTCACACGACCAGCTGCAGGGATACCGCGGCAATGAGAGCGCCGCCGAGCACTGGAAAAAGCAGCTGGACGGTTTTCTGGAGGCCGGTATCATCGACCGCAGCGAGTACCGCGTGCTGCTCGAGCGGCGGAGGAGATAAAAACAGCATCCCCGCCGCCCCTTTCGGCGGAGGCGCCGGGCGTCAGAGAGACGCCTCCGTCGGCGCGGCGTACCGTTTTTCCCATGGGGAGAAGCTTTTAAGGAATGGATATGAAAACTGTTGAGGTATACACCGACGGCGCGTGCAGCGGCAACCCCGGGCCGGGAGGCTGGGGCGCGATCCTGCGCTGGGGCGGCCGGGAAAAGGAGCTCTCGGGCGGCGAGGCGATGACCACCAACAACCGCATGGAGCTCTCCGGCGTCATCGCCGCGCTCGAAGCCCTGAAGGAACCCTGCATCGTCGAGCTCTTCGCCGACTCGAAATACGTCGTCGACGCGCTGGACAAGGGCTGGGCCGTTAAATGGCGTGCAAACGGCTGGAAAAAGCCCGACAAAAAACCTGCCCTCAACCCCGATCTTTGGGAGAGGCTGCTCACGCTCGCCGAAGAGCACGAGCTGCACTGTCACTGGGTCAAGGGCCACGCCGAGAACGAATTCAACAACCGCTGCGACGCGCTTGCTGTCGCGGCCAGGGAGCAATTTGCGGGGGAAGGTACTTGAAGCTCGACTACCACGACAAGCCGCTGAAGATCTTTATGGCCTATGTGTTCGCACACAAGGGCCTGTTCGCCGTCGACATGCTCTGCGCGCTGGCCGTCGCGGCGATCGACCTGATCTTCCCCTGGGTCTCGCGCACGGCGATGAACACGCTGCTGCCGCAGAAGCTGTTCCGTACGTTCTTTGTCGTCATGGCGGTCATGGTCGCGGCCTATTTCCTCAAGAGCGTGCTGTATTACATCATCACGGTCGTGGGACATCGCATGGGCGTGCTGACCGAATCGGATATGCGCCGCGACATCTTCACGCACATGCAGGATCTCTCCTGCAGCTTCTATGACAGGAACCGCACCGGCGTACTGATGAGCCGTATCACCTCCGACCTTTTCGAGGTCACCGAGCTGAGCCACCACGGGCCGGAAAATATCGTGATCTGCACGCTCACGATCCTCGGCGCGCTGATCGTGCTCTTCACGATCCGCTGGGAGCTGGCGCTCGCGCTCACGGTCATCCTGCCGCTGTGCCTTTGGTTCACGCTCTCGCAGCGTCTGCGCATGAAGCGCGCGAACGTCGAGGTCAAGCGCAAGACCGCGGATATCTACGCCGCGATCGAAAGCAGCATTTCCGGCATCCGCACGGCCAAGGCCTTCGCCAACGAGCACGTCGAGCACGAGAAGTTCGAGGGCGCCAACGCCCTCTTCCGCGGCGCAAAGGTGGAATACTACAAGAGCATGGGCCTGTTCATGTCCGGCATGGAATTCACAACCGGCATCATGCAGGTCGTGGTCGTCGCCTTCGGCGGGCTGCTGATCATGCAGGGCAAGATGGACTATGTCAATCTCATCACCTTCTCGCTCTATGTCTCCACCTTCGTCACGCCGGTAAGAAAGCTCGCGCAGTTCTCCGAGCAGTACATGCAGGGCGCGGCGGGCTTCGAGCGCTTTCTGGAGATCATGCGCACCGAGCCGGAGATCCGGGACAGGCCCGACGCAGAGGAGCTTGAAAACGTCGAAGGCCGGGTCGAATACCGCGACGTCTGCTTCGCCTATTCCAACGGCGTCCCGGTGCTGAGCCATATCGACCTCACGGTCGAGCCGGGGCAGTGCCTCGCGGTCGTCGGGCCGAGCGGCGGCGGCAAGACCACGCTCTGCCAGCTGCTGCCGCGGCTCTACGACGTGACGGGAGGCGCCGTGCTGGTCGACGGACGGGATGTGCGGGACCTGACGCAGGCAAGCCTCCGGCGCGGGATCGGCATGCTGCAGCAGGATGTTTTCCTGTTTGCCGGTACGATCCGCGAGAATATCCGCTACGGACGGGGCGACGCGACGGACGAGGAGATCGTCGCCGCCGCGATCCGCGCCGAGATCCATGACGAGATCATGGCCCTGCCCGACGGCTACGACAGCTATATCGGCGAGCGGGGCGTGATGCTCTCCGGCGGGCAGAAGCAGCGCGTATCCATCGCGCGGATCTTCCTGAAAAACCCGAAGATCCTGATCCTCGACGAAGCCACCTCCGCGCTCGATACCGTGACGGAGCAGCGGATCCAGTCCTCGCTGGATACGCTCTGCGAGGGAAGGACCAGCATCATCATCGCCCATCGGCTTTCCACGATCCGCCACGCGGACAGGATCGCCGTCATCGAGGGCGAGCGCATCGTGGAAATGGGCTCCCACGCGGAGCTGATGGAGAAAAACGGCGTCTACGCCGGCCTTGTCCGCGCGCAGAGCTTCGCAGGGGAGGAAACAACATGCTGACACTCAGAAAAGGCGGTCACCGGGACCTCGAGCGCTATTACGGGCTCATGGAGGTCGATTTTGACAGCGAAGAGCTGCTCGGCAAGCTCGCGATCCATCGCGCGATCTCGCGCGGCGACCAGGAGTTGCTGATCGCCTATGACGACGAGAGCGGCCTTGAGGCGGCCTACGCCCTGGTCTGCTGCCGGGGGCTGTACGGCTATGTGCTGCTCAAATACCTCGGCGTTTTCCCCTGGTACCGCGGCAAGGGCCTGGGCGTCGAGGTCATGCGGCTGATCCACAAGCGCTACGCCGAAAAGCAGGGGGTCATCGCCGAGATCACCGAATTCGCCGATCCCGACCCGGACCACACAAAGAAGCTGTTCAGGTTTTTCAAACGCTTCGGCTACGAGGAGATCGAAAGCGATTACCGCATCTCCGGCACGACGGCGCACGTCTTCGTCAAGCCCATACGCGGCGAAGACGAGGATATCACGGGCGTGTACCACCGTGTTCTGGCGGATTTCTATACCCGCTGTCTCACGCCCGGCGCGATGGCGAAGATGATCGACCTGCGGCCGGTGAAGAAAAAGGATGAATAAAAGAACGCCAGGGCGGGACTCGTTCCCGCCCCGTTTTTCTCTCTTGCGTCGGGAGGCCTTCGTTTTCCCTTTTCCCGCGCAAAGAGAAAGGGGACCGTCTCCCGCGCAGGGAAGATGTCAAAACATGTGCATACGCGATTGATTTTGCAACGGCGTGATGCTATAATCCCGTTGCATGAACATCCTCTTTGATCAAATACTGCAGCATCGGGAAGCCGCCGCCCTCCCCTCCCTGTCGGAGAGCGGAGGGCTTCCTGCGCTCATTTCCGGGCTCGGGGCGGTGCACCGGGCCAATCTGGCCGCCGCGCTGAAAGCCCGGACCGGCCGCCCGCTCGTCGTGATCTGTCCCGACGACTCGGCTGCGGAAAGCTTTGCGCGCGACCTTGCCGTCATGCTCGGCGAGGAAGCCGTCACGCTCGGTCTGCGCGACTTCACCTTTGTCGAGAGCGAGGCCGTCTCCCGCGGCGGCGAGCAGAAACGCCTTGCCGCGCTGTGGGCCATGCTGCACGGCGCGTCCGCTGCGGTGCTGTCCGTCTGCGGCGCGATACAGCGCACGATCCCGCCACAGATACTGGAAAGGGCTGCCTTCACGATCGAGGACGGCGCCGAGCTCCCGCTCGAGGACGCCGTCGACGCGCTCGTCCGCTGCGGCTATTCGCGCTGCGAGCAGGTGGAAGGTCCCGGCCAGTTCGCGGTGCGCGGCGGCATCCTGGACTTTTTCTCCCCGGGCAGGGCCGAGCCCGTGCGCGTGGAATTCTGGGGCGACACGGTCGACTCGATGGGCGGCTTCGACGTCTCCGACCAGCGCCGCACCGGGCAGATCGAGCGCTGTACGATCCTGCCTGCGGCCGAGACGGTGCCCGCCCTGTTCGAAGGCGGTGCGGCCGCGCTTGCCCGGGAGCTGGAAAGCTGGGCCGCGCGCTATGAGCGCCGCCGTACGAGCGAGATCGCGCAGAAAACCGCGCGGAGCGTCCGCTCAGACGCGGAAAAGCTCGCCGCGGGGATCGCCCTCTCCTGCGCCGACAAATATATCGATCTGATTTATCCCATGGCCTGCGCCGCCGATTATTTCCCGCCCGACGCGCTCGTTTTTTTCGACCAGCCGAACCGCTGCGCCGAGAAGGCGCGCGACTGGAGCGCACAGCTGCGCGGCGACGTCGAGGAGCTCGCGCGCCGCGGCGAGTCCGCCGCCGCCCCCGACGGCTTTCTGTTGGGCTTTGACGCTTTCGTCAGGCGGCTTGCGGACTATCCCGTCTATATGGCCGACGCCTTCACCGTCGGGCGCAGCCCGCTTGCGCCGCGCACGCTCACCAGCATTTCCGCCCGCCAGCTCACGACCTACGCGGGCAACGCGCAGGCGGCGGCCGAGGACGTGGCGGCCTATCTGAAGCAGGATTACCGCGTCGTCGTCCTCGCGGGCGATGAGCGGCGCGCAAGGGTGCTGCGGGACTTTTTTGCCGAGCGCGGGATCGACGCGCCGTTTTTCGCGCCGCTGTCGCAGCTGCCCGCGCCCGGGCGCTGCTGCGTCTCCGTCGGCGCGATCTCCGCAGGGATGGACTATCCCGGCATCCGGCTCTGCGTGCTCTCCGACGCGCAGCTGCTGCGCGAGAGCGGAAGACGCCGCGCGCACAGGACCCTGCCCTCCGGCCGGCAGCGCATCGAAAGCTATGCCGACCTCTCCGTGGGCGATTACGTCGTGCATGAGAACCACGGCATCGGCCGCTTTGCGGGCATCGTAAAGATGACGGTGGACGGCTTTGAAAAGGACTATGTCAAGATCTGCTACGCCGGGACGGACAGTCTTTACGTTCCCGCTACGCAGCTGGATTTGGTGACGAAATATACCGGCGGCGGTGAAGACAAAGAGGTGCGCCTGTCCAGAATGGGCGGCGCGGAATGGGCGCGGACCCGCTCGCGCGCGC
>JAFSNA010000039.1 GCA_017447645.1 Oscillospiraceae bacterium | reverse complement strand
CGGCATAGACGGAGATGTCGTAGAGGACCTGCTTGCCCTCCTCGTAGGCAAAGTCGACATCCACCATGCGCACGTCGCCGCGCAGCTCGGTATAGGTCAGGGTGCCGTCGCCGTGGGGATGGCGCCAGGCCCAGCGGCCGGTGTGCTCGTCGGTCTCGGTGATCGTGCCGTCGGGGCCGACGCGGCAGTTGACCAGCGTGACGTAGCCGTCGTCGGGCTCGCTCTTTTCGTCCATCAGCGCGAAGACGCGCTTGGCGCCGGCGGCGGCCATGACGATGGAGTTGATCTGCTGCGAGAGCGTGTTGACGTTGCCCGTGAACTGCTTGGTCATGTTCAAAAACGGGATGAGGATGCTGATCGAGAAGGCCTTGCCGGAGAGCGAGACGTTCGGCACGCCGGTGAGCAGGAACACGCCGCCGACAAGCGCCAGCGTGACGTACATCACGTTGCCGATGTTCGCGATGATCGGGCCGAGCGTGCTGGCCAGCGCGTGGGCGCGGAAGCTGTGGCGGAAGAGCCGGTCGTTGATCTCGTCGAAGTCGCGGATGCCCTGCTCTTCGTGGCAGAAGACCTTGATCACCTTCTGACCGTTCATGGACTCCTGGATATAGCCCTCGTTCTCGGCCACGGTCTTTTGCATCTCCACAAAGGATTTCGCCGAGCCGCCGCCGATCTTCCTGGCCACGAAGATCATCGCGGCCACGCCGACGAGCAGCACCAGCGTCATCCATACGGAGAAGTACAGCATGATCGAGAAGACCACCAGCACGATCGCGCCGGACTGGATAAAGGAGGGCATGGTCTGCGAAACAAGCTGGCGCAGCGTGTCCACGTCGTTGGTATAGTGGCTCATGATGTCGCCGAACTTGTGCGTGTCGAAGTAGCGGATCGGCAGGTTCTGCATGCCGTCGAAGAGCTCTCTTCTGAGCTTGTCGAGGAAGCCCTGCGTCATGATGGCCATAAGCTGCGTCTGCACGGTCATGGCCGCGATCGACAGCAGGTACAGACTGCCGAGCAGGATCAGATAGGGCAGCAGCTCCGCGCGGGCGGCGCTCCAGTCGCCGCTTTCGACCCAGGTCTCGATCAGCGCGATCACCTTCTGGATGAACAGCGAGGGGATCGAAGAGACGACGGCGGCGAAGAGGATGCAGAACACGACCAGGGGCGCGAGCACCGGATAGTAGCGGAAGAACATGCCGATCACGCGCCAGAGGGAGCCGTCGGGCTTTCTTTTCGGCTTATTCATCGCGCTCACCTCCCTTGTTCTGCTGCAGATAAGTCTCGCGGTAGATCTCGCAGGAGCGCATCAGCTCTTCATGCGTTCCGGAGGCTATGATGCGGCCGTTGTCCATGACGAGGATCATGTCGGCGTCCTGGACGGAGGCCACGCGCTGGGCGATGATGATCTTGGTCGTCTCGGGGATATAGGAGCGGAAGCCCGCGCGGATCAGCGCGTCGGTATGCGTGTCGACGGCGCTGGTCGAGTCGTCCAGGATCAGGATCTTCGGCTTTTTCAGCAGGGCGCGCGCGATGCACAGCCTCTGCTTCTGGCCGCCGGAGACGTTCGAGCCGCCCTGCTCGATCCTGGTGTCGTACCCGTCGGGGAAGGCGCGGATGAACTCGTCCGCCTGCGCGAGGCGGCAGGCCGCCTCCATCTCCTCGTCCGTGGCGTCGGGATCGCCCCAGCGCAGATTGTCGCGGATCGTGCCGGAGAAGAGCAGATTCTTCTGCAGCACGACGGCGACGTTGTTGCGCAGCGTGTCGAGGTCGTACTCGCGCACGTCGCGCCCGCCGACCTTCACGCAGCCCTCGCTGACGTCGTAGAGCCGGGGGATGAGCTGCACGAGCGTGGATTTGCTCGAGCCCGTGCCGCCGAGGATGCCGACCGTGCTGCCCGAGGGGATGTGCAGGTCGACGTCCGAGAGCGCATAGACCTGCGCGTCCCTGGCATATTTGAAGGAGACGTCCTCGAAGTCGATCGAGCCGTCGGCCACCTCGAAGACGGGCTCCGCGGGGCTGTTGAGCGTGGTCTCCTCGCTCATGACCTCTCCGAGACGCTTGATCGACTCGGCCGAGATCGTCAGCATGACGTAGATCATCGAGATGATCATCAGGCTCATCAGGATCTGGAAGCCGTAGGTCAGCATCGCGGAGAGCTGGCCGACGTCGATCGTTGCGCCGCGGTTGGAGATGATGAGCTTCGAGCCGATGAAGAGCACGAAGATCATGTTGAAATACAGGCACAGCTGCATCAGCGGGCTGTTGAGGGCGACGATGCGCTCGGCGCGGGTGAAGTCACGGCAGATGTTCTGCGAGGCCGCGCCGAATTTCTGCTTTTCATATTCCTCACGCGCAAAGCCCTTGACGACGCGCATCGCGCGCACGTTCTCCTCGATGGATTCGTTGAGCTTGTCGTACTTGCGGAACACCGCGCGGAAGGCCGGCATGGCCCGGCGCGTGATCGCGATGAGACCGAAGACGAGCACCGGCACGAGCACCACGAAGGTCGTGGCGAGGGCGCCGCCCATGATATAGGCCATGACGATCGCAAAGATGAACATCAGCGGGGCGCGGATCGCGATGCGGATGATCATCATGAAGGCCATCTGCACGTTGCCGATGTCGGTGGTCATGCGCGTGACGAGAGAGGCCGTTGAGAAGCGATCGATGTTCTCAAACGAAAACTCCTGCACGCGGCAGTAGATGTCGTGGCGCAGGTTGCGCGCGAAGCCGGCCGAGGCCTTCGAGCCGGTATATCCGGCCGAAGCGCCGCAGGCGAGCGAGAGCACGGCGAGCAGGATCAGGAACAGGCCGGTCTTGACCACGCCTTCGAGCGCCGCGCCGTCCTTGATCGCGTTGACCATGTCCGCCGTGAGGAAGGGGATGACGACCTCGATGAGGACCTCGAGGACGATGAAAACGATCGTCAGGATCGCCGGGCGCTTGAATTCCCGCACGCTCGGCAGAAGCTTTCTGAAATCTTTCAAGTCTCTCTCCCCTCCTTTTCCCCGCAGACCTTCGAGACGAGGCTGTCCAGCATCTCCTCGAGCGAGGCGCGCCGGGTCTCGTCCAGGTCGGCGGCAAATTTGACAAAGGTCTGCTCGTCGACGAGAAAGGCCGCGCGGTCGAGCTCGCGCGCCTTGTCCGTGCGGCGGATCTGCTTGCGGCGGCGGTCCGTCTCGCTGGGGCGGACCTCGATGAAGCCCTTTTTCTCCAGCTTTTTGAGGATCTCCGTCATCGTCGGGTGCGCGCTGCGGCACAGCTTTTCGATGTCGCGCTGGCTGACCTCGCCGCCGCGCTCGCGCTCGAGGCGGTCGAGCGCGCGCAGCGCGCCGAACTGCGCGCCGGTCAGCTCCATTTCCCGCAGCGAGGCGTCCAGCTCCCGGCGGAAGGCGCGGTGGATCACCGCGAACTTGGCCCCGATGGGCATGTCTTTCCGGTCCATAGGCATCCCTTCCAAAAAAGAAAATATGTCGCATGCGACATGTCGTATGCGACATATTTTACTCCGCTTTAGGAAAAAGTCAAGGGCTTTCGGGGCAAAAAAGGCGTCCCTGCGGTAAAGACGGGGGAGAGAGCACGTCTCCCCCGTTTTCAAAGGCAGCGCTCCGGAAGCTCAGCCGCGTACCGCGTCGAATTCGGCGCAGATCTCCTCTTCGGGCTCGGCCGTGCAGAGACTGACGACGACGATCACGGCGGCCGAAATCAGGAAGGCGGGCAGCAGCTCGTAGATCGCGAAGGCGCCGCCCAGAGGCGCGACGAGATATTTCCATACGAAGATCATGACCGCGCCTGCGATCATGCCCGCGATCGCGCCCTGGCGGTTGCAGCGCTTCCAGAACAGCGCCAGCAGCATCACGGGCCCGAAGGTCGCGCCGAAGCCGGCCCAGGCGAAGGAAACCACGCGGAAGATCGAGCTTTCCGGGTCGCTGGCGAAGATCGCGCCGAGGATCGCCACGCCGACGACCGTGAGGCGCGCGACAAGCATGTTTTTTTCCTCGTCGAGCTTCACGCCGAAGACGTCGAGCAGCAGGTTCTGCGTCACGCCGGAGGCGGCGGCGAGCAGCTGCGCGTCGGCGGTGGACATCGTGGCGGCGAGGATGCCCGCGAGGATCAGCCCGCCGACGATGGCGGGCAGCACGCCGTTGGAGGCGATGAGCGCCGCGGTCCTGACGATGAGGTTCTCCGCCTCGCTCTCTGTGCCGGGCAGCGCGATCACGCCCGCCCTGGCCATCCCGAAGCCGACGACGCCGATCACGACGGCCACGCCGAGGGAGACCACGCACCAGATCGAGCCGACGCGGCGGGAGATCTCCAGCTCGTTCTCGTCGCGCACGGCCATGAAGTGCAGCAGGATGTGGGGCATGCCGAAGTAGCCGAGACCCCAGGCCAGCGTCGAGACGACCATGATCGGCGTGTACGCGCCGGCGGACTTTGAAACGATGTCCGTCGAGGCCGCGAGGCTGAGGTAGCCGGGGATGCTGCGCGCGTTCTCCGCCACGGCGGCCCAGCCGCCCGCGGCGTTGACGCCGAAGAAGAGCACGATGACGAGCGCGAGCGTCATGACGATGGACTGGATCAGGCTCGTGACCGAGGCCGCCATGAAGCCGCCGAGCGCGCAGTAGGCCACGATGACCGCAGCCGAGACGAGCATCGCCTTCATGTAGTCAAAGCCGAAGAGGCTGTTGAACAGCTTGCCGCAGGCCGCGAAGCCGGAGGCCGTGTAGGGCACGAAGAAAATGATGATCACCAGCGCGCCGACCGTCTCGATGATCTTGCTCTTGTCGCGGAAGCGCCGCGCGAGGAAGTCCGGCACCGTGATCGCGCCGGTCGCCGCGCTGTAACGGCGCAGCCGTCTGGCCACGAGCAGCCAGTTGAGATACGTGCCGGCCGCCAGGCCGATCGCC
This sequence comes from Oscillospiraceae bacterium, assembly GCA_017447645.1. Lineage (GTDB taxonomy): Bacteria > Bacillota > Clostridia > Oscillospirales > Oscillospiraceae > Limivicinus. Next base: position 20,202 of record JAFSNA010000039.1, on the reverse strand, counting down.
GTCCAGCCGGCCTCGGCCACGCCGCAGAACATCGCCAGACCCGGCACGCCCATCAGGAGATAGGCGCTCATGTCCGAGGCCTCGGTGCTCATGGCCGTGACGACGGGGCCGAGCTTGCGTCCGCCGAGGTAGAAGTCCTCGGAATTGTTGTTCTTTGAATAGGCAACGCCGATCGCCAGCATCCCCAGAAGATAGACCGCGATCGCGCCGAGTACCCAGATCGTTCCGCTCATAAGAAAACCCTCTCTCGCTTTGATAGGGCAATTATACCGGCTTCCGCCCGTGTTTCAAGGCGTGCGGAGAGGAAACAGACTTGTTTTTTCACAAAAAGCGGCTATAATGGGAATATCTTTAATTCTTTTCATGTTTAATTGAAAAAAATTCACGTAAACGGTTTCGGAGGAGGTCGCTCATATGATCACGAAGCTGCGCGCGCTGTTGAGCGCGGTGGAAAACGGCAGTCTCAAGGCCGCGGCGGAGGCCCTGGGCTGCACCCAGTCGGCCGTCAGCCACAGCATCGCCGCGCTGGAGGAGGAGCTGGGCTTCCGTCTGCTGCGGCGCGGGCGCGCCGGCATCCGGCTGACCGACGAGGGCGAGCGCCTGCTCGGCGCGGCGCGGACCCTGCTCTCGGCCGAGGAACAGCTGCGCCAGACCGCGGCCTCGATCCGCGGGCTCGACCAGGGCACGGTGCGCATCGGCGCCTTCACCTCGGTCGCCGTGCACTGGCTGCCGCCGGTCCTGAAGGAGTTCCAGCGCGACTATCCGAACGTGGAGTTCAAGCTGCTCAACGGCGACTATCACGACGTGAACGAGTGGCTTTCGGACGGCAGCGTGGACATCGGCTTCGTCGCGCTGCCCTGCGAGCTCAGGTGCGAGACGATCGCGCTGATGGAGGATCGACTGCTGGCCATCCTGCCGAAGGACAGCCGCTACGCCAGCTATCCGCGCTTCCCGCTGACGGAGTGCGAAAGAGAGCCCTTCATCTCGCTGCTGCAGTCCTCCGACCACGACGCGCGGCGCGCGCTGGAGGCGGCGGGCGTGAAGCCGAACGTGCGCTTTTACACCAAGGACGACTACGCCATCATCGCGATGGTCGAGCAGGGCCTGGGCATGAGCATCATGCCGGAGCTGCTCTTAAAAGGGCGGCACGACGAGCTTCTGACGCTCCCGCTCGTGCCGGAGGCCAAGCGCACGATCGGCATCGCCTTCGCCGTGGGCAGCCATCCCGGCCCCGCGACGCGGCGCTTCTGCGATTATGTGGTGCGCTACGTCAAGGCGCAGGCGGGTGCGTAGCTTCCTGCAGAAAGGAAGGACCCGGTGCAGACCGGGTCCTTTGCTTTTTATCTGATCGCGCTGTAATCCACCATGTCGAGCACGGCGTCGATCTCTTCATCGGTCAAACCGTTGAGCTGCGTGATGTGCAGCGTCACAAACGAGTTCTCCAGATAGACGTAGGCGTACATGTCCGCGTCCTTCTGCAGGACCGTCAGCTCCGTGCCGTCGGGCGCGGTGTGGCTTCTGACTGCGAAGGCTTCGATATCCTTGACCTGTCCGCGGATCTCAAAGCCGCTCGAGAGCGTGCCGTAGGGGGAATTGTAGAGGTAGCAGCTCGTCCCGGTGTTCGTCAGGTCCCCGGTGGCATAGAAGCTGACGGCGAAGGTGCCCTCGTCGAAATAGTAGAACTTGTCGTAGCCGGTCGGCTCGGTGCGGAAGAAGCTTTTCCCGCCGGCGCAGACCTCGTTGATCTTCGCGGTGATCTGATCGCGGGTGGAAAACTCCGTATGGCCGTCGACATTCTGATACATCGCCGTCCGCTTATGCCGGAGCCTGAGACCGTAGCTAGCGGCGATCTCCTCCAGCCGGTCGCCCATTTCCTCGGAATAGACAAAGTAGTTGTAATCGTAGTCGCCGTAGCCCTTGCTGTGGACCTCGGCCCAGGCCTCCTCCTGCCGGTACTCCTCCGCCGTCGCCGTGCGGCGCTCGATCTCGACGGTCTTGTAGTCCACGGCCTTCCCGTTCTCGTCGCGCTCCACGACGGTCGCATAGAAGATGACCGTCACGGTCCCGTCGTCGTTCTCCACGAAATCGGCGATCCCGGTACCCTCCGGGGCCGCAAAAACCTCGGGCTCATAGACGCCGTTGGCCTTGCGCCAGGCGTCCCATTCCGCCCAGGCTTTCGTCGAGTTGTCGATCTTCTGCCGGATCGCGTCGTCCATCCCCTCCGGCACGTCCTGCGGCTGGGTCAGCGACAGCGTCCCGACGCCGGGCTCGCCCGCGGGAGGGGCGTTTTTCATCAGCAGGGCCCGGACGCCGAAGAGATCGGCGGCGTAAGCGGCAGCGCAGAGCGCCAGGATCAGCGCGGCGGCCAGCGCAAGGGCGGCGATGCGCTTTCGCGCCGGGCGCCTCACGGCCTCGACCGCCCGATAGCCCAATCGGATGCGGGCGCTTTCAAGATAATCCTCGTCCATATCGTTCAGGGCAAACAGGACCCTCTCGGAATTCAGCATAATCCTTCCTCCTTCAATTGCTTCAGAAGCTTTTTTCTTGTGCGGTGGAGCATGGTTTTGACGTTGCTCTCGGTAAGACCGTACTTTTCCGCAATCTCCGCGATCGGGGCCATGTACCAGCAGCGGCTGAGGAACACGTCGCGCTCGTCCCTGCCCAGCGTGCCGAGCAGCCGCCGCAGCGCCTGCTCCAGCTCCCGGAGCTCCAGCGTCTTTTCCGTATTTTCGCCGGAATCCAGCACCTCCGCGAGCTCGTCGAGCACGAGCGGAAGCTCGCCGCCGCCCCGCTTGAGACTGTTTTTCTCACGCAGACGGCTCAGCGAAAGCCAGCGTGTCATTTTGCCCAGGTAGGGCGCGAGGCGCGGCGGCCTGTCCATCGGCATGGAATTCCACGCCTTCATCCAGGTGTCGTTGACGCACTCCTCCGCATCCGAGCTGTCGGAGAGAATGTTGTAGGCCACCGTCCGGCAGTAGCCGCCGAATTTTCGCTCGGTCTCCCGGATCGCTCTCTCCGAGCGCGCCCAGTAGAGATCTACGATCCCTGCATCGTCCATAATCGGTTCCTCCTGTTTCTGAGAGCCTCTCACCCTAATAAACGCGTTTGGAAGAGGAAGGTTGCAAAAGAGGGAAGCTTTTCTTTTATTATAACGCAAAAATGGCCCGCCTCTTCGCCGGGAAGAAGCGGGCCGGGCGCATATGGCGTTTTACTTTGCCGCGGCGATCAGCTCGGCCGCCGCCTGCGCGAGGGCTTCGAACGAGTCGGGCGAGCCAGACGTGTCCGTCAGCATATAGTCCGTGTCCTGCAGCACGAGGCTTGCCCAGGCGAAGTCGTATTCCGCGATCCCGCTCCCGCCATAGGAAATGTAGCAGTGACCCGCGGCCTCCCTTTCCAGATCCTCCTCCGTTTTCTCATAGCCCTCCGGCACGACCTTGTAATGATCAAGGCTGAGATCGACCTCGACGCCGTCTAGCGTGCGTCGCTCGGTCGGCTCGACCGCGGAGGGGCCGAGCCGCGGGCTCAGATCCAGCCAGCGGTCCGGCGCGCCGGGCTTGGTATAGAGCACATGGACGCCGTAGAATTCCTTTTCGACCTCCCCCGATTCTCCGTAGACGGCCTCGCCCCGCACGCTGAGGCGGGAAAAGACGTAGCCGTCGGAAAAGCGCTCCGGCACGGCGAGGGGATAGCCGACGAGCTTTTCAATGCGCGGGAGCTCCGAAAGATCGGTATAATCGCCGGCCTGCGGCATGGCGTGAGAGCCGATCGCGCCATGGCCGGCAACGGCGTAGACCGCGGCGCCCAGCGCGAGGATCAGCACGGCGGCGAGGGCGAAGGTGATGATGCGTTTTCTTCTCATGGGTACGATCCTTTCCGGGGAGCGGCTCGCAGCGTCCGGGGACCAAGCCGAGGTCTCGCTGACATGGCGCTCGTCCAGACCGTTCAGGGCAAGGAAAATGATCCGGCGCTTCATACAGGCACTCCCTCCTTCAATAGTTGTTTTCTGAGCTTTTCCCGAACACGGTGAAGGCGAACGGCCGCGGCGCCGTAGCTCAGCCCCGCCATGGCGGCGGCCTCGCTCAGGCTGTCGGCGTACCAGTAACGGCGCATGAACAGAAAGCGGTCTTCATACGAGAGCGTGTCGAGGAAGGCGTTGATGATCCCGGCAAGCTCCCGGGCGGCGACGGCTTCCTCCACGCCGCCGCGGTCCGGCACGAGCCCGGCGAGCTCGTCGAGCGCGAGATCGTAGCCGCTGCCGCGCTTTTGCGCCGTGTCATAACGGTATCTCCTGGCCGCGAGATTGCGCGCGATCCGGCAGACATAGGTCCTCAGCGGCGCTGGCCGTTCGGGCGGGATCTTGTTCCAGACGGCGAGATAGGCGTCGTTGACGCACTCCTCGGCGTCCCCGGGGTCGCCGAGGATATTGCGCGCGATCCTGCGGACCGCGCCGCCGTGGGACTTGTCAAGCTCCGCGATCGCCTGCTCCGAGCGCTCAAAGAACAGGTCGATGATCTCTTTGTCCGTCACGCGCCGGCACCTCTCTTTCCGTGTCCATCCATATACTACCGATCGGCGAAGATTTTTTACAGCCGGACGGAAAAAAAACCGGGCCTGCGGACGCAGACCCGGTTTCGTGCGTTATGAAGCTGTCTCAGCTCTTGAAGGGCAGGAGAACGATGTCTCCGGTCTTGAGGTTCGAGAAGTTGAGCGAGGAGTTGAGCTTGTTGATCAGCGTGACGTTGTCGTTGTAGCTGATCTTGGCGGTCTCGCACATCTTGATGACGGTGTCGCCGTCCTTGACCTTGACGCCCTTGATGACGATCGACGCGGCGCTGTTGTTCGTGGTGATCAGGATCTTCTCGCCGTCCTTGAGGTTGGAGAAGGTGCCGCGGTTGTTGGCGGTCAGCATGATGCTGATGTAATAGTTGAAGTACTGGGCGTCCATGCCCTTCGCCTTCAGCAGGTTGTAGACCGTGTCGTCCGTCTTGATCGTGACTTCCTCAAGCGCGAAGTTGAAGCCCTCCTTGGCCTTGGGAACCGTCTGCGTCACAGGGGGATCGCCCGAGGCGGGAACGTATCCGCCGCCGTCGCCGCTACCGCCGCCGCCCGGAGTCGTGCCGCCGCCGCTAGGCGTCGTGCCGCTGCCCTTCGGGAAGAACAGGACGTCGCCCGCGTGGATGTTGGAGAGGTTCTTGTTCGGGTTGAGCGAGGTGATCATGCCGATGCTGGCGTTGTAGTTCAGGCCGAGGGACTGGCAGATGCCGTAGACGGTCTCGCCGCCCTTGACGACGTGGGTGACGATGCTCATCGAGCCGCTGGACGCCGTGGAGCTGGGCAGGAAGATCACGTCGCCGGTGTAGATGGTGGCGGATTTGAGGCCGCTGGCCTGCATGATCAGGTTGATGTAGCGGCTGAAGTCGATGCCATTGGCCAGGCAGATGCCGTAGAGGGTGTCACCCGTCTTGACGACGTAGGGAACCATGTAGGCCGCGACCGCACCGTCGGTCGGAGTCAGGGGGGTGATGCCGCTCGGCGTCGTGCTGCTGCTCTTGGCGATGATGACCGCGGCGTCCGCGTTGGTCTTGGGCAGCTTGATCTTGTCGCCGGTGTGCATCGTGAGCAGGTTGTAATCGCTCCAGCCGTTGAGCTTGAGGATCGCGTCCTTGCACTTGGAGTAATCAAGGCCCTTGTCCTTGCAGATGCTGATCATGGTGTCCTTGTCCTTGACAACGTAGTCGATCGTCTCGGCCTCGGACTTCGGCAGAAGGCCGGCGGGCAGATCTTTGCCCAGGATCAAAGCGGCGTCCTGATTGGTCTTCGGGATCTTGATCGTGGCGCCGACAATCAGGGTCGTGAAATCAGACTCGTCGGTCCAGCCGTTGAGCTTGACGATCGCGTCCTTGCAGAAGTTGTAGTCGAGGCCCTTCTTCTGGCAGATCTGCTCCATCGTTTCCTTGCCGATGACATACGGTTCATCTTCACCGGCCGCGAAAGCGCCCGCGAACGGGATCGCCGCGAACATCAGAACAGCCAGGAACAGGCAGATAATTCTCTTTGTCATTTCCTTTTCCTCCCAAGAATCATTTCTTGATGGCATCATTGTACGACAAAGTTTTCAAAAATGCAAGAGAAAAATTTCATTTTGGTAACAAAAAATAAAAACTTTTTCTTAATTTTATGTTAACAAGGCCTCAGAGCCGGTGCGGAGCCCCCGTTTTGCCGTCCTCGCGGGGGTAAAACAGGCTCTCTTCGCCGATCGGGAGCGGCGCGGTCCAGGGGCAGGCGGCGGCAAGAGCCGCGGCGCGCGCGGGCGTTTTGAGCAGGAGCGTCAGATCCGGGGCATAGCGCGCGCGGAGAGCGTCGAGCGCGGCGGGCGGCTCCTCGCCCGGGCAGACGCACAGCAGCACCCGCTCGGGATGAGAGGCGGCCAGCAGCGCGCAGAGGGCGCCCAGGCTCTCCGGCCCGTGGCGTTCGGGGCGCAGGCAGAGCTCGCGCAGCACGGCGCCGCGTGCCTCTTTTTCTCTCTCGTCCCCCGTGAGGTGCCAGAGCGCGTCGAAGGCGAGCGCGGCAAGGCTCAGCGCGCGGTCGTTTTCGGGGCTGAGCGTCTCCCCGCCGCTCAGCCGTTCCGGCGCGGGCGCGATCTCCGCCGCCGCGGCGATACGGTCGGGCGCGAAGTCGGCGGCGTAGAGCTCGGTCAGCGCGAAGGCCAGGGCCGCGCGCTCGGCGGGAGAAAGGCTCTCCGCTCCGGCGGCGAGACGGCTGCGCAGCTCTTCGGCCGCGAAGAGGTAACGTCTGTCGGAAAAGACGCGCGCGGCCTTTGCCAGCGCGGCGAGCAGCAGCGCGTTCGCGCCGAAGGGCGTGCGCGGATCCGTCAGAACGCCGCCGCGCGCTTCGCGCGCGAGACGGACGCGCTCGCGCAGATCGTCGTATCCCTCCGGGATCAGGTTCCAGCGCTGATTGAGGATCAGGTTGGGGATGCTCAGGCCTTCGCTGAGGTTCCCCTCGTCGGTGACGTCCCAGCACGCGGCAAAGCCGCGGCCCTTTTCTCCGCCGAGGATCCGGTCGATCTGCGCGGGCGTGAAGAGATAGGGGTTCTCGTTATCCGCGGCGCGCTGTCCCGCCCGGTACAGGCCGGAGGGGTCGGGCAGCTCGCGGAGGATCCAGTCGAGCGTCTCCTCCGCCGCCTCGCGGTAAAAGGCCATGCGGCCCTTCTCCCAGGCCTCGGCATAGAGAAAGGCGAGGATCGCGTTGTCGTCCAACCGCTTTTCAAAGACGGGGCGCAGCCATTCGCGGTCGAGGCCCGCCGAGAAAAAGCCGCCGCCGACATGGTCGTGCACGCCGCTGCGCCACAGCGCTCGCAGATCCTCCTCGGCCAGCGAACGCCATTTCCCCTCGCCGGTGAAATAGGCGCCGCGCAGCAGCAGCGGCAGCGCGGCGACGCGGCCGCGGAGCTCACAGTCCTTTTCGCGCATGCGCTCCACGCCCGCGAGCGCGAGCGCGGCAAAGCTTTTCTGCTGATCCATAACAAACACTCCGTATTGTAATTCGTCCATTTTCATTTATAATAGATAGCGGTACGTATTATACACGCGCCCGCGCGTCAGTTCAAGGAGGAATGCGTCATGCGCTGCTGCTTCGACCCCAGCGAATACACCGGTCTGCCGGATACGGAGCCCTGCGAAAGGCCGCTCGACGTCCCCGCCGTCATCCGGGGGCTCGACGCGCTGTACGCGCGCGGCCGCGAGGACGAGGCGCAGAGCTATCTCGAGCGGCATCTGCGGGAAGCGTGCGAAGCCGGCGACTGGCGCGCGGAGCTGTCCTTCACGAGCGAGCTTCTGGGCCAGTACCGCCGCAGCATGGACAGGGAGAAGGGTCTCGCCGCCGTGGAGCGCGCGCTCGAGCTGGTCCGTTCTCACCGCCTGGGGCGCACGGTCTCGGGCGCGACGGTGCTCCTGAACGCGGCGACGACGCTCGGCTGCTTCGGCGAGCATGAGGAGGCCCTGCCGATCTTCCGCCACGTCAGCCGCGTGTACGGCGAGCATCTCGACCCCCGCGACTACCGCTTCGCGGGACTGTTCAACAACATGGCCCAGTCGCACGCCGCGCTGGGCGAGTTTGAACAGGCGGAGGCGATGTTCCTCTCCGCCGTGAAGATCATGGAAACGCTCGCGGGCGGCGAAAACGAGATCGCCGTGACGCTGTGCAGCCTTGCCGAGCTGTACGACGCCGCCGACCCGGAGGATCCGCGCATCGCGGACTGTCTCGAGCGCGCATGGGCATGTCTGGACGAGCCCTCGCTGAAGCGCGACGGCTATTACGCCTTCATGGCCTCGAAGTGTGTGCCGGTTTTTGACCGGCTGGGCTTTTTCCTCTACGCGAAGGACCTGGAAGAAAGGATAAGGACGATCCATGAAGGGACTTGACGAAGCGCGGCGCCTGTACGAGGAGCGCGGGCGCGGGATGATCAGCCGGCAGTTCCCCGCATACGAGGGGCGCATCGCCGTGGGGCTCGCGGGCCGCGGCTCGCAGTGCTTCGGCTATGACGACGCGCTCTCGCGCGACCACGATTTCGGGAGCGGCTTCAGCCTGTGGCTCACGGACGAGGACGACCTCGCGATCGGCGTGGCGCTGGCGAGGGCGTACCGTTCCCTCGGCACGGCGGGGCCCTCCGCGCGCAGCTTGCTCGGAGAAAGCGCCGTCGGCGTGCACAGGATCGGCGATTTCTACCGCCGCTACACCGGCTCGCCCGGCGCGCCGGAGAGCTGGCAGCAGTGGATGAGCCTGCCGTCCTGGGCGCTGGCCGAGGCGACGAACGGCGAGGTCTGGCGCGACGATCTCGGGCAGTTCTCCGCGATCCGCGAGACGCTTCTGCACGGCATGCCGGAGGACGTGCGGAAAAAGAAGCTCGCCGCGCGCGTGATCGGCATGGCGCAGTCAGGGCAGTACAACTATTCCCGCTGTCTCGCCCACGGCGAGGGCGGCGCGGCGATGCTCGCGCTCGGGGAGTTCGTGCGCGACGCGGCGGAGACGGTGTTTCTGCTCAACCGCCGGCACATGCCCTATTATAAATGGTGCTTCCGCGCGCTGCGCGGGCTGCCTCTGCTCGGCGATATGGCCGAGCCGCTGGAGTTCCTGCTCACGGGCGAGAACGGCGGCGAGGGCGACGCTCTCAAGAGCCAGCTCGTCGAGGACGTCTGCGCGAGCGTACTGCGCGAGCTCGCCGCGCAGGGGCTCTGCCGCGGCGGGGCCGACTATCTCGAGGGCCCGGCCTTCGAGATCCAGGCGCAGATCCGAAACCCGGAGATCCGCGCGATGCATATCATGGATGCCTGAGGAGAAACTATATGGAGATCAAATGGCTGGGCCACGCCTGCTTTGCGATCACGCACGCAGGCTACACCGTCGTCATCGACCCCTACAACAGCGACTATACCGCGGGATACCCGAAGCTGCGCGTCCGGGCGGACAAGCTGCTCGTCAGTCACGAGCATTACGGCCACAATTACCGTGAGGGCGTCGTGCTCTCGGGAAAGCCGGAGAGCGAGTGCCCCTTCGCGGTCAGCTCCTTTGAGGTCTGGCACGACAACATGCGCGGCATCACGCGCGGGCAGAGCAAGGTGCATATCCTCGAGGCCGACGGGATGAAGATCGTCCACATGGGCGACATCGGCACGCAGCTGCTCTCCGGCGAGGCCGGGCGGATCCTGGGCGCGGACGCGCTGATGATCACGGCCGGAAGCTGCACGGGCCTGCCCTCGCAGGAGGTCTGGCGCCTGTGCGAGGAGGTCTTTCCCCGCGTCGTCATCCCGATGCACTACCGCTTCGGCGAGCACGGTGCGCGGCGGCTGGAGCATCTCGACGAGCTGCTGCACTATTTCAACGCCCCGGGGCTGGCGCACTTTTACGAGAGCGACACCATCGCCATCACGCCCGAGACGGAGCCGCAGGTCGCCGTGCTGAAATACCTCGGGCCGGAGAGCTGGGGCGCGCTCGCCGCGCCGGCGGAGAAGGCGCCGCGCCGCGGGCTGCTCGGGCGGCTGCTGAAAAAATAAAAGCGCGCAGCTTGTTTACAAGCGCCGTCAGTTGTGATATATTTGAAAAAGTGAAACGGCAAATTTTCGGACAAGATTTACAAATACTTGAAAAACCAAGGAGGATCCACCATGGTAAACTTTGCCGACAGAATGGCAAACATCAAGGCTTCCGACATCCGCGAGCTGCTGAAGATCGCCGCGCGCCCGGAGATCATCTCCTTCGCCGGAGGTCTGCCCGCCCCTGAGCTGTTCCCGGTCGAGAACATGAAGGCTGCCCTGGACGCGGTGATGGACGAGCACGGCCGCGCCGCCATGCAGTACGGCCCCACCGACGGCTATCTGCGTCTGCGCGAGCAGATCTGCGAGCGCGTCGCCGCCAAGAACGATATCCACACCGATCCCGGCCACGTCTTCGTCACCGCCGGCAGCCAGCAGGGCCTGGATTTCCTGGGCAAGCTGTTCCTCAACCCGGGCGACTACGTCGTGCTCGAGAGCCCGAGCTACCTGGGCGCGATCAACGCCTTCAAGCAGTACCAGCCCAACTTCATCTCCGTCCCCACCGATGAGAACGGCATGATCATGGAGGAGCTGGACAAGGTCCTGGCCAACACCCCGAACGTCAAGCTGATCTATATCATCCCCGACTTCCAGAACCCCTCCGGCCGCACCTGGCCGCTGGAGCGCCGCAGGCAGTTCATGGAGATCATCAACAAGTACGGCGTGCCCGCCATCGAGGACAACCCCTACGGCGACCTGCGCTTCAAGGGCGAGTATCTGCCCAGCCTCAAGAGCATGGACACCGAGGGTCTGATCGTCTACTTCGGCTCCTTCTCCAAGATCCTCTCCCCGGGCTTCCGCGTGGGCTGGATCATCGCCCACGAGAAGATCATCGAGAAGGTCAACCACATCGCGCAGGCCGCGGTGCTGCAGACCGCCACGATCAACATGATGGCCATTTCCAAGTATATGGACATGTTCAACATCGACGAGCACGTGGCCAAGATCCTGCCGGTGTACAAGCATCGCTGCGGCCTCATGATCGACACGATGCGCGAGACCTTCCCGAAGGAAGCGAAGTTCACCGACCCCGACGGCGGCCTCTTCACCTGGGTCGAGCTGCCCGAGTACGTCAACACCCGCGAGCTCGCGCCCAAGGCGATGGAGCAGAAGGTGGCCTATGTGCCCGGCTCCGGCTTCTATCCGAAGGGCGACAAGAACAACGGCATGCGCCTGAACTACTCCTGCGCCTCGGACGAGAACATCGTCAAGGGCGTCAAGATCCTCGCCGAGGTCATCAAGGGCGCGCTGCACTAAGCGCCTCCGGTTTTCGGCGTATCATATCAAAAAAACGGGCTTCCCTGACGGGAAGCCCGTTTCGTCTTGAAAACAGATGTGCCGGAATCATCCTTCGTAGCGGATCGTCAGGCTGCCGGAGGTGGTCTCCACCTCGACGGGGATATCGCCGCGGATCGGATCGCCGTGCAGGCTGCCGGAGGTCCGGTCGTAATCGAGGTCGATGCCCGTGCCTTTCGGGAAGCACAGCGTCACGGAGCCGGAAGTGCCCGCGACCTTCACGCTCCCGGGCGCGGCGGCAAATTCAAGCCTGACCGAGCCGCTGGTGAAGGCGACCTCGACGGCGCGGCAGTCGAGACCGGAGACTTTTTTCGAGCCGCTGGAGGAAGTGAGCCGCAGCGTATCGCAGCGCAGCTCGCTGATGTTATGGCTCCCCGAGGTGGAGGACACGTCGAGAGAGGCGCAGCGCAGCGACTCCGCGTTGAAGCTGCCGCTGGTGCCGTTCGCCTCCGCGTCTCCGCTCACCTCCGTGCGCAGGATGTGCCGGCTGCCGGAGCTGCTGTTGAGCGCAAGCGCGGCGCAGCGGCAGTCCTCGACATGCAGCGAGCCGGAGCTCGAATCGAGCCTGATCGCGCCGGAGACCTCAAGCGCGCGCACCGTCACGGAGGCAGAGGTCGCGTCGGACTCGACGGTCTTGAGCGTCAAGCCCTTCGGAACAAGCACGGTCAGCTGCTTTTCCGGGAGCGTGCGGGCGTTGTTGGCGCAGGGCAGGATCGAGAGCGTCCCGCCGTGAAGGCGGAAGCGCGCCGTCTCGTCCTCCGTCAGCACGCGGGAGCAGCTCTCACGCACGACGAGCTCGCGGCCGTCATAGCGCTCGACGCTGACGGAGCCGCTGATCCAGTTGAGATCCAGCGCGCTGACCTCCCCGGCCGCGAAGCTCTCCTCGCCGCCTGCGAGGACGGTGTAGCCCTGCTGGTTGTAGTTCAGGCCGGACACCCTGCTGAAATTCACGACCCCGGCGCTGAAGCTCAGACCGCGGTGGTGGGCGATCTGCAGGACCGTCAGGCCGAAGGCGAGCAGGAGGATACCGACCAGAAGAAGGATCTTTTTCCCCGTTTTCATCGTTTATTTCTCCTTTTTGATAAAGATCGATTTCAGACCGCGGAAGAGCGCCCGGCACAGCGCGGCGCAGCCGCGGAAGATGGGCGGGATCAGCAGCGCGCCCAGCACGCAGAGCCCCGCGGCGGCGAGCGCGTAACCGATGAGCACCAGCGGCGAGCCCTCCATATAGCCGAAGACCATCGCCAGAGGAGCCGCGATCGCGCTCAGGCCCAGCGCCAGCACCACGGCCGCATAGGAGATCGCCAGCGCCCAAAGCGTGATGAGCAGGCTCAGCACCACGGCGAAGGCGGAGACGAGCAGCGGGAACCAAAGCGGGAAGCCGAGCACGAGCAGCACGATGTTGAGCGCCGAGAGGCTCCCGGCGGACTTGATGCGGCTCTTGACCAGCGTGCCCAGCGGCAGCGCGGAGAGCAGCTCCTGGGCCACGGTGTCGGGATCGCCCAGCCTGGCGGTCGCCTCCGGCTCGGTCATGCCGTCCTCGCACATGTCGCTGATCAGCTCGTCATAATAGGCGAGCTGCTTTTCCAGCTCCTCGGGCGGCATCTGCGCGAGCGCGCGCCGCAGCTTTTCCAGATACTCCTGTTTATTCATGGCCCAGTCCCTCCCTGATGAAATCATACATGGCGGCAAGCTCGTCCCAGTCGGCGGCGAAGCTTTCCAGCTGGCGTCGGCCGACCGGCGTGAGGCGGTAGAACTTGCGCAGGCGGCCGTTATGCTCCACGCTGTAGACCGACAGCGCCCCGGCGCCCTCCAGGCGGCGGAGGATCGGATAGAGCGTCGATTCCGTGACCGCGACGACCGCGCCGAGGTCCTTGACGATCTGATAGCCGTAGGAATCGCCCCGCGCCAGCGCGGCGAGCACGCAGTTTTCGACCAGGCCGCGCTTCATTTGTGCGTCCAGCATCGGCAATACCTCCCTTCGCGCGATACTATACAACGCATAGTACTATATGTCAAGCAGTATTTTTCATTTTTTTGAAAATAATTTCGCCGCGCCCCGAAGGGCGCGGCGGTCGCTTTCTTCGTTTTCTCTATTTTTTTCGCGGAAAGCCCATCCGGATCGCGCCGGTCGGGCAGGCGCGGGCGCAGTCGCCGCAGCGGATGCATTCGGCGGAGTTGACATGCGCCGTCGGCTCGACGCCCATGCGGCAGGCCGAGGCGCATTTCCCGCAGCGGACGCACTTGTCCGCGTCCAGCTCGCCGCGGAAGAGCGCGAAGCGGTTGAACAGACCGTAGACCGCGCCCAGGGGGCAGAGATATTTGCAGAAGGGCCGCCAGATCAGCAGGCTCAGCGCGGCGATCGCGACGAGCAGCGCGGCCTTCCACGCGAACAGACCGCCGAGCAGCGGCCGCACGGCCTTGTCCGCGAGCGCGAGCAGCACGCCGGCGAGCGTCCCCGCCGGGCAGAGATACTTGCAGAAGAAGGGCGTGAGCGCAAAGAAGAGCGGCAGCACGACAAGCAGCGCGAGGATGACGTATTTCAGCCGGCGCAGCACGCCGTCGCCGCGGAAGCCCTTGATCTTTTTCGGAAAGGGGATCCGGTGGAGCAGCTCCTGCAGGAAGCCGAAGGGGCAGAGAAAGCCGCAGACCGCGCGGCCCAGCAGCGCGCCGAAGAAGACGAGCAGCCCGACGATATAATACGGGATCCTGACCGGCCGCGAGCCCAGAAAGCTCTGCAACGAGCCGATCGGGCAGGCACCGACCGCGCCGGGGCAGGAATAGCAGTTCAGCCCCGGCACGCACACGCCCTTGGACGCGCCCTGCCAGATGCGGCCCGTGAAGAAGCCCTTGAGGTTGGCGTTGTGCAGCAGGGTAGAGACGGCCTGGATCGAGAAGCGTTTCCTGTCGTCCATCTTCATCCGATCCCCACGCATTCGAGACACACGCGCACGGCCTTCTGAAGCACCGCGGCGTACTGGCCGTTCAGAAGCCCCGCGGCCGTCAGCGCGGCGGCGGCGAGGAGCGCCAGATAAGGGAGCAGCTTTTTCATCCCATCAGATCCTTTATGAGCGCTTCCCAGCCCTCATAGCTGTTTGAACCGATCTGCGTCTCGCCGACGATCTGTCCCTCGCCGTCGACGAAGATCGTCGTGGGGACGTAACCGGTCTGGAACCGGTCGAACTCCGGCACGTAGCGCAGCACGGGATAGCTCAGAGACGCGTTCGAGACCACGCCCTCGATCCCCTCCTCGGTCGAGAACACGCCGAGGATCTGGAAGCCCTGGGGCGCGTAAGCCTCATACAGCTTTTCGAGATCCGGCAGCTCGGCGATGCAGGGCGGGCACCAGGGCTCGAAGAAATTGATCATCGTCAGCGTGTGGTCGGCGAGGATGCTCTCGTCGACGGCCGTGCCGTCCAGCGTCGTCGTGGAGAAGCGGAAGGCGGGATCAAAGGCGCTCTGCGGGGCGCTCTCCTCCTGCGGGGCGCTCTCCTCCTGCGGGGCGGGCTCCTCCGCGGGGACGGCGGCCTCGCTCAGGCCGTTGAGGATCTCTTCGGATACGGCGTCTTCCTCCTGCGGAGCGGGGGCAGACGTCCGGCCGCAGCCCGCGAGGGCGAGCAGCAGCGCGAGGGCGAGCAGCAGCATCAGCGTTTTTTTCATGTCTTGTCTGTTTCCTTTCGTATCTTTTGCAGATCGCGCAGCGCCGCCTGCGGCGTGCGCGCGTCGACGGACGCCGGGGTCAGGGCGGAGAGGGCGGCCGTAAGCGAGCGGAGGCGCGCGGCGCGGCGGTTTTGTCTCTCGCAGGCGGCGAGAAAGGCGTCCCAGTCGAAGCGCTCGCCGAAGCGCTGCTCGACGCGGCGCAGCTGCGCGAGCAGCTCCTCCTCCGAGCCCGTCGCATACAGGCGGCAGCGGCCGGGGAAAAGCGCGGCCGTCTCGGCGAAGAGCGGCGCGGGAACGGCGCACAGAGAGGGAAAGCCCGCCGCGAGCAGCTCCGCGGTCTCGTCCTCCGCCCAGAGGAAGGCTCCGGCGCGGGAGCCCCCGCGGAGCAGACGTGCGAGCATGCGAAGCACAAAGCTCAGCCAGCGGACGCAGCCGCGCGGCGGCCGGGCCCTGTCCGTCCCATCCCGATTATAGCGAAAAATGCTTTTCATTTCAACGCCCCTTTTTATTCCGGCGCCGGACCCCTCCGGGCCCGAGCCGCTTTTTCCCTTGACTTGCCGCCCCGGACAAATTAAAATACAGTAAAACCTTTTCTCTCCCCCCGACAAGGAGTTTTTTATGGAGCTGAACGAACTGCGGCTCGTCACGGCGAGCAATATCATAAAGCTGCGCACAGGAAAGGGCCTGACGCAGGCCGAGCTCGGCGCGCTGCTGAACTACTCGGACAAGACGATCTCCAAGTGGGAGCGCGGCGAGGCCATCCCCGACGCCTATGTGCTGACACAGCTTTCCGAGCTCTTCGGCGTGAGCGTGGACTTCATCCTCTCGTCTCACGACAAGTGGGAAAAGCCGAAGGAAAACGAGGTCGAAGAGGTGCGCTACAGCGTCGAGCATATCGTCGCCATCGCCGTGATCGGCGTGCTGACGGCCTTTCTGATCGCCTTCGTCACGCTGTGGCTGCTGGGGATCGTCGAGTGGCGGCTGTTCCTCTTTGCGGTCTCGGCCGCGATCCTGGTTTACATGATCCTGATCTGCGTGTTCAGGCGGAAACGGCATCTGCAGTATGTGATCGCCCTGTTCGTGGCCTCGGTCTTCGTGATCCTGTACTTTTGTCTGCCCAAGGCCAACCCCTGGCAGCTGTTTCTGGTCCTCGTCCCGGCGGAGGTGCTGGTCTTCCTCGCCTGCAACGTGAAAAAACACCGCCATCCGCACCCGAAGAAGCGGGATCAGGCTTGAAAAAACCACCATTCTACGATTCGTAGAGCGGCCGAAAGGCCGCTCTACGGCATTTAGAGGGCTTCTCGCGGAGGGTAGCTTGTGAAAAAGGCCGGCGGAGGATATGCTGATGATAAGATCATACGCCAAACGCTGCGCGAAAGGATGAGAATCATGAGCGATTATATTTTGAGCTGCTGCTCCCCCGCCGATCTTTCCAAGGAGCATTTCGAACGCATCGGCGTGCGCTACGTCTGCTTCCACTATTTCCTCGACGGGGTGGAATATCCCGACGACCTGGGCCAGACCATCCCCTTTGACGAGTTCTACGACCGCATGCGCGGCGGCGCCGACACCCGCACCGCGCAGGTGAACGTCTCGGAGTACGTGGACTTTTTCACACCCTTCCTCGAGGAGGGAAAGGACGTGGTGCACGTCTGCCTCTCCTCCGGCATCTCCGGCACGATCAACTCCGCCACCAACGCCGCGCTGATCCTGAAGGAGCGCTATCCCGAGCGCACGGTGTACGTGATCGATTCGCTGGGCGCCTCCTCCGGCTACGGCCTTCTGATGGACACCGCCGCCGCAAAGCGCGACGAGGGGCTCTCCGCCGAAGAGCTGGCGAAGTGGATCGAGAAAAACCGCCTTTTCGTCCACCACTGGTTCTTCTCCTCCGACCTGAGCTTTTTCGTCAAGGGCGGCCGCATCTCAAAGGCCGCGGGCATCTTCGGCGGGATCCTCGAGATCTGCCCGCTGATGAACATGGACAACCTCGGGCGGCTGATCCCGCGCTTCAAGATCCGCACGAAGAAGAAAGTCATCCGCGAGATCGTCAAAATGATGGAGGAGTGCGCCGAGGGCGGGCTCGACTACTCCGGCAAGTGCTTCATCAGCCAGTCCGGCTGCTATGACGACGCGCGCGCCGTGGCCGACCTGATCGAAGAGCGCTTTCACCGTCTCAACGGCAAGGTGCTGATCAACAGCGTCGGCAATCTGATCGGCAGCCACACCGGCCCCGGCACGGTCGCGCTGTTCTTCTGGGGCAGCGAGCGCGTGGACTGACGCGCGCTTTCGGCTTCCGACGGTTTTCCCGCTTTTTAAAAAAAAGAGATCCCCGCGCCCGATCGGGCGCGGGGATCGTTTTGTTTTCTCAGGCGCTTACTTGACGAGCAGCGCGTCGAAGCAGGCGGCGACGCGCGTGTCGTCCCAGGGGAAGCTCTTCGGCTCGTAGCCCGCGTCGGAGAGCAGGCCCTTGAGCCCCTCGGGATCGCTCTTCGCCATGCGGAAGAAGTCCCGGATGCTCGCGGCGTTCTCGCGATAGCTCACCTGGTGGTCGCCGGAGAGCCGCTGCGTATAGGTCTGCATCGCCTCGCGCACTTCCTTGGCGCTGAGCGTGGAGTCCATGAGGAAATCGGCGATCTGCGCGGCGGCGCGCGCGTGCGACAGGCTGACGCCGGCCGTGCCCAGGCCCTTTTCGGTCATGATGAGGACGAGGACCTCGTCGAGGGTCCGGCAGGGCCGGGTGTAGTCGAGGACCGAGATGACGGCGGGCTGCGTGAAGACCGAGCCCTCGGCGTTGCTGAACTTGCAGATCACCCTCCAGCCGTCCATATCCGCGCTGATGCCGATGACGCCCAGCATCTGCGTATCGGTGCCCGTGCAGAAGGTGCCCGGGTGGGCGGCCGGGATGTCGTTGGCGTTATAGCCCTTCGAGCCGTCCGGCTCGGCCAGGAACCAGGCGATCGCCGTCGCGTCATCGGCCCGGGCGATGAAGTAGGCCGTGCCGTCCGGGGCGACCGTCTCGCCCGTCGGATACTTGGTGATCACGGGCAGCTTGTCGGACGTCTGGGGCGCCGTGAGCTCAAACATCGGAGGCGCCGGGCTCTCTTCCTCCGGCTCGGGCGTGGGTTCGGGCGTCGGCTCGGGCGTAGGTTCGGGCGTGGGCTCGGGCGTGGGCTCGGGCGCGCTCTGCCCCGGCGCGGGCTGAGACGTCGTGTCGGCGCTCTGCTGGAGGGGCGGCGTCTGTTCTTCCTCCGCGCTCTTTTTCAGGCTGCAGCCGCATACGGAGAGCAGCAGGACAAGGCTCATCAGAAGGCATACGATGACTTTGATCTTTTTCATGTCTTTTCCGCGCCGCGGCCCGGACGCCGCTTTGACGCGCCTCCTCTCGAAATGTTGATAAAGGATCTGTTTTGCCTGGGAAGCGCCCCCGTTATTTCCCCTTGACGATGGAGAAGGGGTCCGCTCCGTGGCCGGCGAGCGAGGTGAAGCTCAGCGAGGCGCTGACGTGGTCGGCCATCGCCTCGCGCGCCATCTCCGGCAGACGCAGGCGGATCGCCGCGACGATCGAGGCGTGGTTATAGGCCACGCTCGGCATCCAGGGGTTGTCCTCGCCGCCCAGCTTGCCGATGAATTCCACCATCGAGGACTGGTACATCGTCAGCTTCGGCAGCAGCAGCTCGTAGCTCTGCAGCAGGTAGGGGTTGCCGCAGCTTTCGATCAGCAGGCGGTGGAAGGGCATGTCCGTGTCCTTCATGCCGCGGATGTCGCGGCGGGTGACGCTGTCGTGGAAGGCCTCGGCCAGGACTGTCAGCTCCTGCACGGCGGCGTCTCCGGCGCTGTAGGCCGCCAGGGCGGCGGCTTCGCTTTCGATCGCGGAGCGC
This sequence comes from Oscillospiraceae bacterium, assembly GCA_017447645.1. GTDB lineage: Bacteria > Bacillota > Clostridia > Oscillospirales > Oscillospiraceae > Limivicinus. Next base: position 1,277 of record JAFSNA010000039.1, on the reverse strand, counting down.
ACCTGGTAGAGACTGATCATGTCCTTGAGCGAGAGATCCAGCACATAGCTGCCGTTCTGTCCCGGATGCGAGGTGACGAAGCCGCGCTCCGTCAGACTGGCGATGGCCTCGGCCACCGGGGTACGCGAGATGCCGAGCGAGGCGGCGATCTGGTTGACGTTCAGTCTCGAGCCCGGCGCGATGTGCAGCGCCACGATCTCGTCGTGCAGCAGCTTCGCGACGAGGTCGCGCAGCTTGGCGTCCGGCTCGGCGGCCATGTATTCCCTGAGCTTGTACTGGTCCATGTGCACACTCCCGTTTTGAAAAAACAATCGGCGCCCGGTCATCCCTCGCGCGGCGCGGGATCTTCTTACATGCGGAAAAGATCCTTCGTCGCTTCGCTCCTCAGGATGACAAGGGGGGGACTCTCCCGTTTTGAAAAAAGCACACCCGCAGGGGGTGTGCTTTTTCTGTCTTACTTGGCGTAATCGACGGCCTTGGTCTCGCGCAGGACGTGGACCTTGATCTGGCCGGGGTAGGTCAGCTCGTCCTCGATCTTCTTGGCGATGTCGCGGGCCAGCAGGACCATCTGATCCTCGCTGACGTCCTCGGGCTTGACCATGATGCGGATCTCGCGGCCCGCCTGGATGGCATAGCTGCTGGCGATGCCGGGGAAGCTGCGGGAGATCTCCTCGAGCTTCTCGAGACGCTTGACGTAGTTTTCGATGTTTTCGCGGCGCGCGCCGGGACGGGACGCGGAGATCGCGTCGGCCGCCTGGACGAGGCAGGCCTCGACCGTGTGCGGCTCGACGTCGCCGTGATGCGCCTCGATGCAGTGGATCACCGCCTCGCTTTCACGGTACTTGCGGGCGATGTCCACGCCGATGGTGACGTGGCTGCCTTCGACCTCGTGGTCGATGGACTTGCCGATGTCGTGCAGCAGGCCCGCGCGCTTGGCCACGTTCACGTCGACGCCCAGCTCGCTGGCGAGAAGGCCCGCGATGTGGGAGACCTCGATGGAGTGGTTCAGCACGTTCTGGCCGTAGCTGGTGCGGTAGCGCATGCGGCCGAGCAGCTTGATGATCTCGCTGTTGAGACCGTGGATGTTCGTTTCAAAGGCGGCGCGCTCACCCTCCTGACGGATGGTGTTGTTGACCTCCTTCTGGGCCTTGGCCACCATCTCCTCGATCCTGGCGGGGTGGATGCGCCCGTCGGCAATGAGCTTTTCCAGCGCCAGCCGGGCCACCTCCCGCCGCACAGGGTCTAAGGAGGACACCGTGATGGCCTCCGGGGTGTCG
>JAFSNA010000038.1 GCA_017447645.1 Oscillospiraceae bacterium | reverse complement strand
TGAGCCCGTACTCGCCCACCACCATGCCGGAGCTTCCCGTCGCCCCGACGAAGGCGCCGACGCTCATATCGACGTCGATGAGCGTCGAGACGGTCGCCCAGGTCTCGCCGAGCTCGGTCACCTGGCCGACCACGGCGCCGTATTCGGTCACGACCGGGTCGCCCAGCTCGATGCCGGAGCTCGCGCCCTTGGAGATCGTAAAGCTGTGCGCCCAGTTCGACGAGGACCAGAGCACCACCTTGCAGGATTCAAAAACATAGTCCGAGTGCTTTTCGCGCAGCTCGAGCAGCCGGCGCAGCCGGGTGTTCTCCTCCGAAGCGGCGATGCCGTCGCGCGCGGACTGCTGCGCGTCGGCCAGCTGGCTGCGCAGCGACTCGTTCTCGGCGAGCAGGCTGTCGTACTTGTACAGATAGCCGTAGATCGTGTCGAACCAGTTGACCGCGGAGCTGACGACCTTCTGCACCGGGGAGATCAGCACGCCCGAAACATTGTGCAGCAGGCTGATCTGCCCGCCCCGCGCGGCGGAGGAGAGCGCGATGATCAGCGCGACCGAAGCCACGATCACGCCGACGCGCACGCCGTATTTTTTGATGTATTCCTTCAAAGAAGTTCAACTCCTTGCTCTTTGAGCATTTCCCCCAGCACACACAGGGGCAGGCCCATGACGTTGAAAAAGTCGCCGTCGATCCGCTCGACGAAGAGCGCGCCCTTGCCCTGCGCGCCGTAGGCGCCGGCCTTGTCCATCGGCTCGCCGGAGGCGATATATCGTTCGATCTCTCCCTCGGAGAGCGTTCGGAAGGTGACGGCGCTGCGGTCGGCGCGGCAGAGCTCGACGCCGTTTCGGATAACGCACACGCCGGTGTAGACCTCGTGGGTCCGGCCCGAGAGCGTGCGCAGCATCGCGGCGGCCTCGGCGGGGGAGCGGGGCTTGCCGTAGACCCGGCCGCCGTATACGACGATCGTGTCCGCGGCGACGACCGTGTCGTCCGGGCGCGCATCCGCGGCGGCCTCGCGCGCCTTGGCGGCTGCGAGGGCCTTGACGAGCTCCGGCGGCGGAAGCGAGGGGTCGGCCTTTTCCTCCCCGACGGCGGGGCGGATCACAAGCTCGGACACGCCGAGCATTTCCATCAGCTCTCTCCGGCGCGGAGAGGCCGAGGCGAGAAGAAAACGCATAGTCGCTGTAAACTCCGATAGACAGGATTCAGTCCACGCCGCGGTAGTACAGCCCGCGGGTGAGGACGTTGGGACGGTAGTCGCTCTGTCCGAGCCAGTTCTTCGCGACCTCGACGCACTCGCGCGCGCTCTCGGTCGTGAACATCAGCCGCGCGCCCCAGACGCCGCAGCTCTCGACGTCGCTTTTGCGGTCGGCGAGGTAGAGCTTGTGCGCGTTGTAGATCACGTTGCGGCAGCCGAATTCCTTTGCGACGTGGAAGACGTTGCCGGTGCGGTCGGACATCTGCACGGGGGCGCTGCAGGCGCAGCGGCCCGCGCTCTGGCGGATGACGCACTGGTCGGACACCATCAGCGGCAGACGGCCGTAGACGATCATTTCGAGATCGATGGTCTTGCGCAGATCGCGGATCTGCACCATGCGCAGCTCGAACGAGGCGGTGGCGGAGAGGAACTCGCCGTCGCGCAGCACGTCGAGCGTGCGGGAATTGAAGACGTTCAGCCCGAAATCCCCGCGCAGCGCCATACCGGCGCGGCGGGCGAGGCCGATGTGGCCGAGGTTGCCGATGAGCGCCTCGTTCACGCCCTGCTCGGCGAGGAATTCGAGCGCGGCGAGGACGTCCTGGCTCTGCTCGTCGGTGATGATGCGGGGCAGCACGGCGACGAGCTTCGTCCCGTTTTCGGCGAACTTCCGCACGGGCGAGAAGTTGCCGACGAGCCCCATGGCCGGGAAGTACAGGTAATCGGGCCGCAGCTCGCACAGCTCGTCGGAGAGCTGGTCGGGGCTGCGCACCTGGAAGATCGTGAGCGGAGAGGACGCGCCCGGCCGCTTTTCCGGCAGCGGCGGCAGCGGGAAGGAGCGCCGCAGAGGAGGCTTGGCGCGCTCGGCGGAGATCTGTGTGATGAGACGGCGCCGCAGGTCGTTGATCTCGGCTGTGGGAAGGAAGAGGAAGGGATCCACCTTCGCGCGGTTCTCCACACAGTAGTACGGCGTGCCGCCGGTTTTGAACATCTGATCGGTGATGAAGGTCTCCGTCAGGCCCTGGCGCTTGGCGTCCTCGGGCGTCGTGCCGGAGGCGGAGGCCTTGTGGCCCTCGTCGTCGAAGGCGATCGCACGGATGGGCGAGCCTTTTTCGCACAGCGTGTAGAAATGCAGCGGAACGCGGCGCAGCTCGCCCTCGGAATAGTCCCTGCGGGCGGAGGTGAAGAGCTTTTCGCTGTCCCGGTCTGGCTCCTCGCCGCGGACGCCGAACATATCCTTTTTGTCGCCGTTGTAATAGCCCTGGGTGAAGCCGCCGCGCGAAAAGGCGGTCTCGAGAGTCTGCAGCTCGTCCTGCGTCGGAGCGCGGCGGTCGTGCAGCACCTTGGCGTAAACGCCCGTGACGAGAGCGGTGTATTCCGGCCTCTTCATCCGTCCCTCGATCTTGAGGCAGGCGACGCCGGCGTCCTCCAGCTCGGTGAGCTTGTCGACAAGGCAGCTGTCCTTGAGCGAGAGGGGATAGTCGTCCATCCGTCCGCCGAGGGAATAGGCCATGCGGCAAGGCTGGGCGCACATGCCGCGGTTGCCGCTCCTGCGGCCGATCAGCGCGGACATGTAGCACTGCCCGCTGTGGCAGAAGCACAGCGCGCCGTGGACGAAGACCTCGGTCTCGATCGAGGCGTTGGCGGTGATATAGCGGATCTGGTCGATCGACAGCTCGCGGGCGAGCACGGCGCGGGTCAGCCCCAGCTCGGCGGCGGCCTCGACGCCGGCAAGATTGTGGATGCTCATCTGCGTGCTGGCGTGCAGGGGCATGTCCGGCAGCGCGGCGCGCAGCGCGCGCACCAGCCCGAGATCCTGCACGATCAGCCCGTCCGCGCCGAGCGAGGAGGCCAGGCGCGCCTGGTTGACGGCGGCTTCCGTCTCGCGGTCGTCGACGAGCGTGTTGAGCGTGACATAGACCTTGCAGCCGCGGATGCGGCAATAGCGCACGGCCTTTTCAAACTCTTCTTCCGTAAAGTTCTTCGCACCGCGGCGGGCATTGAAATTGCCCAGGCCGAGATAGACCGCGTCGGCGCCGTTCTGTACGGCGCCGATGACGGCTTCCGGCGAGCCGGCGGGGGAGAGCAGTTCTGTCATGTCGGGTCTCCTTCGGAGAGGGAGATCGTCTCTCCCGCTCCCGAGTTCATAAAGATACAAAATACATTATACCACAAGTCCCCCTCTTGCGACAAGAACTAATTCATGCTATAATGTGTAAACAAATTAAGACGCTTTTGTGTCTTTTTTACGGGATCCCGAACACGGAGAGAAGCAGCGATGGCGGATAAAGAAAGAGAAAACCTGATAAGCGCCGAAACGGCGGACGCGCTGATCGCCGCGCACGACGGCGACATGGCGCTGTGCTGCCTGTATTTTGCGCGTCATCCGGACGCGGACGACGAGACGGCCGCGTCCGTGCTCTGCCGCACGCGCGCCGAGATCGCCGCGGCGCGGGAAAAGCTCGGACGCATCCTGCGGACCGGAAGAAAAGACGTGCCGGCGCCTCCGCCCGACGAACCGGTGGAGCGCGACGCCGAGGAGATCGTCAGGACCTTCAAGGAGAAGGCCTTCGAGCCGATCCTCGCCGAGATGACCCGCATCCTGGGCACGATCCCCTCAAAAGCCTATCTCAACACGCTGGTGGACATATACGATCGCCTGGGCATGCCGCCGGAGGTCATCCTGCTGCTGCTCAACTACTGCGACGAGGAGACGCATCGCCGCTGGGGCAGCGGCCGCCGTCCCTCCGCCAAGGCCATCTCGGACGAGGCCTATCGCTGGGCCAACCGCGAGATCCTGACGCTGGAGCTGGCGGAGGAGCATATCGCCCGCTGCGAGCAGCGCCGCTCCGACCACGGACGGATCGCAGAGCTGCTCGGCATCCGGGGCAGAGAGCTGTACAAGAGAGAAACGGATTACATCGACGCCTGGCTGGAAATGGGCTTTTCGGACGAGGCGATCGCGCTGGCGCTCGAGCGCACGGTGATGAATACGGGCGCGCTCAAGTGGCCGTATCTCAACGGCATCCTGCGCAACTGGCACGCCGCGGGACTGCATACGCCCGAGGAGATCGAACAGGCCGAGGGCAAGCGCCGCGGCTATGAAGACGCGTCCGTCCCCCCGCCGGGACCGGATCAGAAGGATCTGGAAAGGATCCTGAACAAACTCAAGGGAGGCAAGGCATGAGCTACGACGGAAAGATCCTCGCCCTGGCGCGGGATCGGCTGGACGCCGTGCGCGAGCGGAATGCGCGCGAGCGCGAAATGCGCGAGACAAGCGCCTATGCCGCAAAGCCGGAGCTGCGCGCGATCGACGCGGCCCTGCGCGCACAGATGACGGAGCTTGTGCGGCTCACCCTCTCCGGCGGACCGGACGCCGCGGAAAAAATCGAAAAGCTCAGGGAAGACAATCTTGCGCTGCAGAGCCGCCGCGGCGAGCTGCTGCGCCAGCTCGGACACGGCGGGGACTGGCTCGACGAGATCGTCTCCTGCGAGAAATGCCGCGACAGCGGCGTGTACCGCGGCGGGGTCTGCAGCTGTCTGAAAAAGCTGTATAACGAGGAGCTCACGCGCGATCTGGGCGTACTGCTGAAAAACGGCGGCGAGAGCTTTGAAAAGTTCGATCTTTCGCTCTACGACGCGGAGTATCGCGGCTCGATGCAGACCGTGTACGAGATCGCAAAGGCCTTCGCCGAGCAGTTTTCTCCCGCCTCCGGGAACCTGCTTTTCCAGGGCGGGACGGGCCTGGGAAAGACCTTCCTTTCCGCCTGCGTGGCCAGAGCGGTCGCGGCGCGGGGCTATTCCGTATGCTACGACACGGCGGCCGCCGTGGTCGGCAGCTTCGAGGCGCAGAAGTTCAGCCGCGACGAGGAGGCGGACGCGCGCGTCAAAAGGATACTCTCCTGCGACCTGATGATCCTGGACGACCTCGGCACCGAGATGCCCACGCCGATGGCGGACAGCGCCCTCTATACGCTGATCAACACCCGTCTCAACGAAGGAAAGAACACGATCATCAGCACGAATCTCCGCGACGGAGAGCTGCAGAAGCGCTACGGAGCGCAGATCTGCTCGCGGCTGTTCGGCGCGTACGAGCGCGTGCCCTTCGTCGGCCGGGACATCCGGATGCTCAAGCGCTGAGGACGCGGAAAGGAGCGAAAAGCCATGCAGCATGAGATCACGAAGGAGATCCCCCTGCTGAACGCGAACGGGGACCTGACCGAGCCGGGTTATGCCAAAAGCCTTCTGCCCGTCTACCGCCGCGCGGACGTCAAGGCGAGCAGGCTGCGGCTGAAGGAGTGGGACTATTATCTCGTCAGCAACGGCCGCTTCGCCCTGGCGCTGACGATCGCCGACAACGGCTATATGGGCCTCGACTCGATCTCGATCATCGAGCTGGAGGAAAAGTGGGAGATCACGACCAGCCCGATGAGCCTCATGACGCTCGGAAGGGTCGGCCTGCCCGAGAGCTCGAAGAGCGGCGTCTCGCAGCACGCCGGCAAGGGCTATGAGCTGAAGTTCAGCGCGCTCGGCGACGGGCGGCGCGTCCTCTCTGCGCACATGGACCGTTTCGGCGACAAGGGCGCGATCGACGCGCTCGTCGAGCTGTTTGACGAGCCGGAGGACAGCATGGTCATCGCCACGCCCTTCGGCAAGCCCAAACACTTCTATTACAACCAGAAGATCAACTGCCAGCGCGCCAAAGGCTGGTTCACTTACGGCGGCCGCACCTGGCATTTCGACCCCGACGACAGCTTCGCCGTGCTCGACTGGGGCCGCGGCGTGTGGACCTATCACAACACCTGGTACTGGGGCTCGGCCTCGTATCGGGTCGACGGCGTGCCCTTCGGCTGGAACATCGGCTACGGCTTCGGCGACACCTCTGCCGCGAGCGAGAACATGCTCTTCTACGACGGCAAAGCCCACAAGCTTTCGCAGGTGAAATTCCACATCCCCGGCGACGAAAAGGACTTTCTTTCTCCGTGGAAGTTCAGCTCCGACGACGGCCGCTTCGAGATGGATTTCACGCCCATCCTCGATCGCGCCTCCTGCACGGATCTCAAGCTCATCAAATCCGACCAGCATCAGGTCTTCGGTAATTTTACCGGAAAAGCCGTGCTGGACGACGGCCGTGTGATCGAGGTCAGGGACTTCCCGGGCTTCGCCGAAAAAGTGGAAAACAAGTGGTAGACAGGATGCCTATAGCCGTGAACGATCGCACGCGCGCGTGCTGCAAACAAATAAGAGGAACAGGAAAAAGCCTGTTCCTCTTATTTTTCTCTTGGGAAGGATGGCGCGAGAAATCAATTTCTCCCGATGTAAAGCTGTTCGATTCTCATGGAAGGGATGGTTATACTTCCACCCAAAATGGTCGTATACGTTTTTGTGCCGGTGCACGTTCCGTATACCGTAATATAATCTCCTTCGATGATGCTGACATCAGAGCTGCCGGTTACATAGAAGACATTATCCCATCTACCTTTGGTGGCGACCCTTAGCGTATAGCTGCCCCAACTTTTCTGTACCTGAAGAACACGTCCGTAGATGCTGATTTTGTCACCGTTATAGGACGAGGGGTATCTCATGATGGAAGTATAATCTCCCTTGGGATAGGAAGTGGTATCATAAACTGCATCATGGTCGATGGTTACCTGAAGCGTGATCATGTTCTTCGGATCAGAATTATCCTTTAAGATGAGGTTGCCTTTACCTGCCTTCCGCGGGGTAATATCAATATTGATCTTGGTTCCGGAAAGCGTGTAGTCACAGTCAAAAAATGTTTTTCCGGAATTCGTTACGACCAGATTGCCGGGCGCTCCGAGATACTCCAGGGAAATAGTCATACCACTCTTGCTGATTACGGTGTATTCTGTGGTCGAAACCTTGAAACTCGGTACGAAGATCGACTGAGAAACAGTCTTGTTGCTTCCGTCCACAGCAGAACAGGTTATAGTAGCTTTTCCACCGGAGATCGCCTTGACATTTCCGCTGGAATCCACCGTCGCGACTTTTTCATCGGAAGAGGTCCAGACAAGATTCTTGTTTGTGGCGTCCTCGGGAGTAATCGCGACCTGGAGCTTTGCCGTTTGATCGAGGGCTAGTGTCGAAAGCGGGCTGGTGAATTTCAGTCCCGTTATCTTCTGAATAACATTTACTTTGCACTCAGCCGAAGCTCCGCTTCCGTCAACGGCGACGCAACGGATCACGGTCTCGCCACAGCCGACAGCCGCGACCTGACCGCTTGCGGTAACAGTTGCGACAGAAGGATTCGAGCTGTCCCACACGAGCTTTTTGTTTGTGGCGCTGGTCGGCAGTATGACTGCGGTCAGAGTGGTTTTTTCTTTTTTATCCAAAGTGGCTTCGCTGCTGCTGAGCTCTATTGCCGAAACGGCCTGGTTGACGGTGAGCTGGAAAGACGCTTTGATTGGTCGGGTATCCTTCGAGAAAGGATCTTCAGAAACGACCGTAATGGTCACTTTTCCGGGCGCTTTCGCCTTGACAAGTCCCGTCCCATCGACCGTTGCTATCTTCTCATCAGAGGAACTCCAGTTCAGATCCTTGCAAAATGCATTTTCGGGGAGAACCGTACAGCTTAGCTGCAGGGTATTTCCGTTCACCCCGGAATCAGAGATGAGAATCGTCTGGTTCGGATTGTCTATCGCGATCGATTTGACAGGCTCGATCACATCGACTACTGACTCGGCAAAAACAAACTCGTCATCCGACGCCCGGCAGATAATGGTGGCACGGCCGGCCGCGATGGCTTTAATCTCTCCAGCAGATGAGACCTTTGCGACCGACTCATCGGAAGATGACCACACCAGAGAGGTTTTTGCCGGAGCATCCTCCGTCAACTTTTCAACAGTCGCTTCAAGGCGAATCGTTTTTCCGACATAAACTTTGGCGTCAAAGTCGGCGAGAGTGATCTTTCTGTTGCCGTTTTCCAAAGCATACTCACGTTGCTTCGCTTGGATGGCGTTGTCGATGTCACTTTTGATCTTGAGCAATTCCTCATAGGTGTATTGTTCCCAGTCAAAAGACAGACCGGATTCATCCGCCGTCGCATCTCCGTCTTCCGCGGTAGAGCCGTCTTCGGCGTATACGTTACCGATGCCGAAAATGAGCGAGAAAACGATGACAGCAATCAATAATAATCGTATTTTTTTCATAATGTCCCCACTTCTCCTCCTTTTCATGGTAAATCTACTATACTCCTATTTCCATAAAAAGTAAACAAGAAAGAGCGCAAAGATATCATTATTGAGAAGTTGTTTTCTTCATCGGGCTGCACCGCTTTCCAGCCATCGGACAGAGACGCGGCCTCTGTGTCGGACGCATTGTGTGATCGAGGTCAGGGACTTCCCGGGCTTCGCCGAAAAGGTAGAAAACAAGTGGTGAGCGTCTGAGCAGACGAAAAGCGAGAGCCCCCGAACGAATTCGGGGGCTCTCGCTTTTTTGCGTCATGAGATCGTGATCTCCATCGGATCCGGCGTCGCCTCCGGCGCGTCGACGACCGTCACGTCGTCCGGCCCGGGGCTCGGCTCGGGCGTGGGCTCGGGCGTGGGCTCGGGCGTGGGTTCGGGCGTGGGTTCGGGCGTGGGTTCGGGCGTGGGCTCGGGCGTGGGCTTCGGACGGAGCCAGGGATAGGCGGCGTAGATCTCCTCGTCGGTCTGATACCAGAGATTGTCCTCGTCCGGATCGGTGGGGTCCCAGCCGCGGCGCAGCTCGTCGTCGGAGATCGGCAGCGCGACTGGCTTGCCGAGCGGGCCGGGATCCTCGTCGCCGTAGAATTCTACGGCGTAGATGCTGCTGTAATTGTCCCAGATCCACTTCGCGTCCTTGACCTGCAGCCGCACGCAGCCCGCGGAGGCGCTGGTGCCGAGCTTGTCGTATTCCCAGTATTCCAGCGAGGAGGCGTCCCATTTCACCTGATAGGGCACGGAGTGGAAGAGGATGTCGTCGTAGATCTCCGTGACGTAATAGCCGTAGACGCCGTAGAACAGGTCCTGCCACAGCAGACGCCAGCCGAGCCGGTAGACGCCGCCGCGCGGCGTGGCCGATCCGGTGGAGCAGATCATGGACAGATACGGCAGGTCATACTCTCCGCTGTCGCTTCGGGCGTAGACCGTGACGGTGTTGGCGAGGGTGTTGACCCGGATATAATACAGATAGTTATCTTTATCAAGCTCGGGGAAAGCCTCCTCCGCCGCCGCGGTGATCGATGGCGCGCTCGCGGGCGTCGGCTCCGGCGTGGGTTCGGGCGTCGGCTCGGGAGTAGGCTCGGGCGTCGGCTCGGGAGTAGGCTCGGGCGTCGGCTCCGGGGTCGGCTCGGGCGTGGGCTCGGGCGGAGCCGGGCACGCGGAAAAGGTCTCGACCGCGCCGATGAGCGGGGAGGAGCCCTGCGTCGCGGCGGCGTAGGCCGCAAAGCAGAGCACCAGTATGAAGATCAGGACGAAAAAGCGTTTCATCGCGTCGCTCTCCGTGAAAACAGTGTTGTTGCCGCAGCCTGCGTGTCCGGCGCATCCCGGCTACGCGGCGGCGTAGTACGAGCTCTTGTATCCCAGCGTGCTGCCGATCACGTCGGCGACGGTCGCCATGGAGTTCTCTTCAAAGGGGCTCTTCAGCCCGCCGTGGATGACGGTATCCATGAAGCTGTCATAGTCGCGCGGCAGGATCTCAAAATATTTGTCCATGCCGCTGCCCGGCTTCTGCAGCTCCAGAGAGTAGATCTGCAGGGCAACGTCCAGCGAGACGGGGTAGGAGATCACGTAGAAGGGATACTCGAAGAGATGGGTGATGTCCATCCAGTAATACTGATAGTATTCTTCAAAGCCGGCCTCGCAGAAGCCGAATTCCTGGGCCGTCTGCAGCGCCAGTTCATTGAGCTTCTCCGCCGTCAGCGCGTCGGGGCCGATCGCGTAGGCCTTGTGCTCGAAATCGGCGAGCGCCGCCTGCTGGATGAAGGTGTCCAGCGCGTCGATCATGGAGGCCTCCCGCAGCGCGGCGACCTGCGACCGGGAGAGCACGCCGTCCATATGGGAGAGCGAGAGGAATTCCAGCGACTGCGAAAAGACCTCGGCCACGTCGATGGTCTCGCTGGCGCCGAGATTGTGGTAGGAATCGGTGAAGTGGCCGAATTCATGCACAAAGGTCATCAGATCCTGGGTCGTCTCCTTCGGCTTGAGGAAGATGAAGGGCGCCTCATAGCTGGGCAGATAGGCCTGGAAGGAGGTGGCGGCCTTGTAGACGCTCGGCTCGATGTCGTACAGACCGTAGGTGCTCATGAAATCAAAGGCGTCGCTGCACTCTCCGCCGATGCTTTGGGCGACCTTTTCCATGCTCGAATACAGCGCGTCGGCGGAGAGGGGCGAGTAATCGACGCTGTAGAGCACCCCGTTCTCCTTTGCCCAGACGTAGATCGGAACGAGATGGGTCTTCACCTCGCTGACGAAGAACGCTGCGTCCTCCGGACTGTAGTCGCGGTCGAAGCCGAAGACGAATTCCATCTCCTCCGTGCTGGAGAAGCCCATCGCCTCGGCCATCTCGCTGCGCGCGCGCATCATTTCGATGTAGATATCGGCAAAGTCCCGGTTGTATTTTTCATAATACATCCGCAGCACCGTCAGATAGGAGAAGCCGGACAGCTCGTCAAGCAGCTCGAACACCTCGCGCTCCTCGCCCTGATAGATCACGGTCGGGCTCGCCACCAGCTCGCGGTAGCGGCTGACCAGCTCGCTCTCCCGCTGCATGAGGGCCACGGTCTCGTCGGTGTAGTACGAATCGTCCGGGTCGGCGTAGTCCTCGCAGAAGCCTTCCCAGAAGTAGTCCTCCTCCAGTTTTTTCCCGAGAGGGGAGCCGGCGCAGGCGTAATACAGCTCGTCGAAGATGTCGGACACGTCCGCCTCCACGGTGCTGATCCACTCGTACTCGGCGGCGTAATACTCGTCGCGCATGTCCTTGCAGTTGTATATATTGGCCAGATGGTACATCGTGGCGAAATCGTCATAACCGTCCATGCAGACGTCCAGCAGCTCCTCGACCCGATCCAGCGGGGCGCCGCTCTCCAGCGCGCTCTCCACGGCCTTCACGTCCGCGGTGAGCCGGTCGATGTCGGGACGGGAGTAGTGCATGTCGCGGAACATCACGCCGTCGGGGTTGCGCTCCTGCGGGCCGCGGTCCCTGATCGGGGAGAGCGTTTCGTTCAGCCAGCCGGACAGGTCCGTCCCGGGAAGAGAGCAGCCGGTGAGCATCACGAGCGCCAGGATGAGCGCGATGACCGCGGCGGTCCTTTTTTTCATGCCTCGTCCTCCTCAAATACGAAAGATACACGAAAGTTAAATTATTCTATCACATTTTGTCGGCGATGAAAAGAGCAAAATGGCGCGGCGGAGCGGCGGCGTATCGAATCATATGAAAAAAGATCCGGGCGGATACGCACAGGGCCCTGTGCGTAT
>JAFSNA010000037.1 GCA_017447645.1 Oscillospiraceae bacterium | reverse complement strand
TATGAAATAAACGATAAGGAGCAAGGGCTATGGCTATCGCTTACAAGCGCGTCCTCATCAAGATCAGCGGCGAGGCGCTCGCCGCCGAAAAGAAAACGGGCTACGACTTCGCCTTCGTCAGCAGGGTCTGCGAATCCGTCAAGCGCTGCGTCGAGCTCGGCGCCGAGGTCGGCATCGTGGTCGGCGGCGGCAACTTCTGGCGCGGCGTCAAGGACGGCGCGGGCAAGATCGAGCGCGTCAGCGCCGACCGAATGGGCATGCTCGCCACGGCCATCAACTGCCTCGCGCTCGGCGACGTGCTGAGCCAGTGCGGCGTGAAGGCCAGAGTCCTCACCGCCGTGGACATCCAGGGCGTGGGCGAGCGCTATGACACCAAAAAGGCCATCGAGTATCTCGAGAGCGGCTGCGTCGTGATCTTCGGCTGCGGCACGGGTCTGCCCTTCTTCTCCACCGACACGGCCTCGGTGCTGCGTGCGGCGGAGATCCATGCCGACGCGATCCTGCTGGCCAAGAACATCGACGGCGTATACAGCGACGATCCGCGCAGGAACCCCGACGCGGTCAAGTACGACGAGATCAGCTACGCGGACGTGCTCGCACAGCGGCTCGCGGTCATGGACTCCACGGCGACGAGCCTGGCGATGGACAACGACATCCCCGTCATCGTCTTCGCGCTGGCCGAGCCGGAGAACATCGTGCGCGTCCTGCAGGGCGAGAAGCTCGGCACACTTGTGAAGTAATGTTTTATCATACACATTCTGTTTAAACGGAGGGAACGACATGTCCGACTACAAAGAATTCGAAGACAAGATGAAAAAAACCTGCGACGCGCTGACCACGCAGTTCGCGACCATCCGCGCCGGCCGGGCCAACGCGGCCGTCCTCGACCAGATCACCGTGGACTACTACGGCTCGCCCACGCCGATCAACCAGGTGGCCTCCATCGGCAGCCCCGACCCCCGCTCCCTGCTGATCCAGCCCTGGGACGGCTCGATCCTCAAGGGCATCGAGAAGGCGATTCTCGCCTCCGATCTCGGCATCAACCCGCAGAACGACGGACGCATGATCCGCCTGGTCTTCCCCCCGCTCACCGAGGAGCGCCGCAAGGACCTGATCAAGCAGACCAAAAAGTACGGCGAGGAGGCCAAGGTGGCCATCCGCAACATCCGCCGCGACGCGATCGACAAGTTCAAGAAGCAGCAGAAGGCCTCCGACATCACCGAGGACGACTACAAGATCGCCGAGAAGGACATCCAGAAGCTGACCGACGACTACATCAAGGAGATCGACAAGATCACCGAGAGAAAAGACAAGGAACTGAGCGAGATCTGATGCCGGATAAAAAGAACTCTTCGGGGGGAGCGGACAGACCCGCTCCTCCCCGCCATATCGCCATCATTCTGGACGGCAACGGCCGCTGGGCCAAACGCCGCGGCCTGCCCCGCACGGCGGGCCACGCCGTGGGCTCGGAGAACTTCCGGAAGATCGCGACCTACTGCAAAAACATCGGCGTGGAATACCTGACGGTCTACGCCTTCTCCACCGAAAACTGGAAGCGCCCCGAGGACGAGGTCAAAACGATCATGCGCCTGCTGGGGAAGTATCTCCACGAGGCCATCGACACCATGGAGCGGGACCACATCAAAATGAAGGTCCTCGGCGACGTCGAGGGTCTGCCGGAGGAGCTGCGCGCGCTCGTCGCCAAAACCGACGAGATCTCCGCACGCTACGAGGGCTTCCAGGCCAATATCTGTCTCAATTACGGCGGCAGGGACGAGATCGTCCGTGCCGCGATGCGCTATGCCGCCGACGTAAAAGACGGCAGGGCGCCGGAGCGGATCGGCGAAGCCGACTTCGGGAGCTATCTCTATTCCGCCGGCATCCCCGACCCCGAGCTGCTGATCCGTCCGGGCGGGGAAGTGCGTATCTCCAACTTTCTGCTGTGGCAGTGTGCCTACAGCGAGTTTTATTTCACAGACGTGCTCTGGCCGGACTTCACGACCGAGGAGCTTGACAAGGCGATCGCGGAATACCATCGGCGCGACCGCCGCTTCGGCGCGGTCAAATGAATATCCGCGAGCGCCTGCAGGCGCTTTCCGATGAGAAAAACGCCGACTTTGTCGCGTCTCTCACGCCCGACGTGGCGCGGGAGAAGATCCTCGGCGTACGCTTCCCGGCGCTGCGGGCGCTGGCAAAGGAGCTGCGCGGCACGCCGGAGACGGAGGCCTTTCTGCGCGCTCTGCCGCATGAGACCTTTGAGGAAAACAATCTGCACGCGGTCCTGATCTCCGGCATGCGGGATTATGATGCGCTGCTCGCCGCGCTCGACGCTTTTTTGCCCTATGTGGACAACTGGTCCACCTGCGATACGCTGCGCCCCGACGCGGTCAGAAAGCGTTTGCCGGAGTTCGAGCGCGTGATCGAGGGCTGCCTCGCCTCCGATCAGCCCTACACCGTCCGCTTCGGCATCGAGATGCTGATGGCGTATTATCTGAGCTCCGCCTTTGATCCGGCCCAGCTCGACAAGGTCGCCGCGATCCGCTCGGAGCACTACTACGTGCGCATGATGCAGGCATGGTATTTCGCCACGGCCCTCGCCAAGCAGTACGAGAGCGCGCTGCCCGTGCTCGAGGAGAGAAAGCTTGAGAAATGGACGCACAACAAGACGATCCAGAAGGCCTGCGAGAGCTATCGCGTGAGCGAGGAGAGAAAAGCGTATCTGAAAACGCTGAAATACTGAGCGGTTTTTCCGCTCATGCTTCCCCCCCGGGGGGATGTGCCCCGAAGGGGCGACTGGGGATTTCGTAAAATCGAAATACCCCTTCTGTCTGCCGTCCAGGCAGACAGCTCCCCCCCCCGGAGGGGGAGCCTATAAGGAAAAGGATTTGAGGAATCATTATGGTATCATCCATTTCGATACTCGGCTGCACCGGCTCGATCGGGCGGCAGACCGCCGCAGTGGCGGAGCATCTGGGACTGCGCGTCGCGGCGCTGAGCGCCCAGAGAAAGATCGATCTGCTGGAGGAGCAGACGAGAAAGTTCAAGCCCTCCTTCGTCGCGGTCTACGACGAGGAGGCGGCGAAGCGGTTCAAAATCGCCGTCGCGGACATGAACGTACGCGTCGGGAGCGGACTTGAGGGCCTGATCGAGGCCGCTTCGCTCGACGAGAGCGCCTGCGTCGTGACCGCGGTCTCCGGCGCGATCGGCCTGCGGCCGACGCTTGAGGCCATCCGGGCGAAGAAGCGC
>JAFSNA010000036.1 GCA_017447645.1 Oscillospiraceae bacterium | reverse complement strand
GGTGTATAAATGGTGGGGCGTGCTGCCCGTGTTCGTCACAACCTACGTCCCCTTTTTCCTTGCCAGCAATTACGTGCCGGACATGGAGCCGAAAAAGAGAAGAGCCTTTCTGCTTGGTCTCTGGGGACTGGTCGCGCTGCTCCTCGTCATTCTGATCCCTCTGGGCGTTATCTGAACACCGTCCGGAAACCGGAGCGAAAAAGAGAGGATGGAACACATGAAAACACGCCGTTTCCTGGCTGCCCTGCTCTGCCTTGCGGCGATTCTGGCCTGCTGTGCGGCGCAGTCGCTTACACAGTCCGCTGAAGAGACCAGGACTGCCGACGCCGCGGCGGAGACGGGCCGCCTGCTTGCCGACCTGGCCCGCGCTGCCGAGGACCCGAGAGCCGGCGACGAGCAGCTGATAGAAAAGGACCTGCGGGCGATCCGCGCCCTGAACAGCGAGCAATATGAGATCGCAAGCGCCGTCGCGGGGCACTGGCAGCGGGTCTTCCTCGACCCGGATTACCGCCTTTGCCTGTATGACGGAGGCGAACGGGCGGAAGCGCTTACAAGCCGCGGCGTCCCGCGCGGCGCCGCGCACGCCGTCGTCGTGCTGGGCTACGAACTGAAAAACGGCGAGATGCAGCCCGAACTGAAGGGACGCTGTGAGGCGGGCGCCGCCGTTGCACGCAGCTATCCTGCGGCGATCGTGGTCTGCTCCGGCGGAGCGACCGGCCCGAACAACCCCGACAAGCATACCGAGGCGGGACTGATGAGGGACTATCTCGTCGAGGTCTGCGGCCTCGATCCCGAGAGGATCTATATCGACGAGCGGGCGATGACCACCGAAGACAACGCCGTCAACACGTTCCGCATCCTGCAGGAAAAAGGCGTGCATACGATGACGATCGTGACCTCCGCCTATCACCAGCGCTGGGCAGAGGCGGTCTACAATGCGCTCGCGGCGGTATACAGCCGTCAGCGCGGCTACTCGCTCTCTCTCGAAAGCGGCTTCAGCTACGACGTCGAGCCGAGCGTCGAGGCTTACCGCCACGGCGCGAGGATCGCCGCAAGCCAGATCGCGGGCATCCTGGGGATCCCGCGGGACGCGCTGCGCGAATCTCCCGCGGAGGGCTGAGAAGGCGAAAACGAACAAGGGCGACAGACTTTTTTGTCTGTCGCCCTTGTTCGTTTTTGCTTTTATCCCTTGACGCCGCCGGAGGTCAGACCGGCCGTCAGGTGCTTTTCGATCGACATGAACAGGATCACGACCGGGATCGTCGCCACCAGCGAGGCGGCAAAGAGGTATTGCCACTCGATCATGTTGAAGGAGGAGAACTGTGTGATGCCCACGGTGATGGGGCGGTTGGCATCTGTGGAGATCAGCACCGTGGAGATCGTGTACTCGTTCCAGGCGTTGATGAACACAAAGATCAGCGCGGTCACGATGCCCGGCGCAGCCATGGGGATCAGCACGCGCGTCAGCGCGCCGATCGTGCCGCAGCCGTCGATCAGGGCGGCCTGTTCCATCTCCGGTGAGATCGACACGAAGGTGCCGCGCAGCAGCCATACGGCAAAGGCCTGGTTGAAGGCGGCGTTGATGAGCATCAGCCCCAGCACGCTGTTGTTCAGATGCAGCGTGTTCATCAGCTGGGAAATGCCGATGAGCAGCACGACGGGGGAGAACATCTGGCTCATGATCACAAAGCCGAGAAAGGCCTTCTTGCCGAAAAAGTTCATGCGCGCCATGGCGTAGGCCGCCGGGACGCCGCAGAGCATCGCCACGACGGTCGCGCCGCCGGCGACCAGCAGGGAATTCAGCAGGTAGCGCGGCACGCCGCGGTGGATGATGTCGGTCAGATTGCTCCAGTTCCACTTTGTCGGGAACATATGCAGAAAATACATGTCAAGAGTTTCGGCGTTGGAGCGAAAGGCCGTGATCGTCATGACGTAGTAGGGATAGAGCGTGACGAGGCAAACGATGATGACGAAAAGATAAAGCAGACCGCGCAGCAAGGTGCTCCGGATCGCGCCGAAGCGAAGCTGTATCGCCGCAAGCAGCGAGACGAGCAGCGCAGGGATCAGCATCCAGATGAGCGGGGCGTGCTTCACGTCGAGCCCGGCGAGCGCGCTGCCGATGCCTTCGCCCATCTGCCCCGAGAAGAGCAGACGGTCCATTTTGGCAAAGAACGCCTCCCTGCCCTCCTCGATCAGACCGGCGTTATACAGCGAGATCTGGCGGGAGAAGGCGTAGTTGTTCATCAGCACGAACACCGGCACAGCCAGTACGGCGACAAGCAGCGCCGCGCAGGCGAGCGAGCGCAGCAGCGCGCTGCGGCGCGGGAGATAACGCTGCGGCAGGTCCATCTCGCCGCGGCAGCCGAGCAGCGCGCAGCCGAGCGCGAGCGCCGTCATCGCCAGGATCAGGATCAGAACGGTCTCCGAGGGCAGGCCGCTGCCCAGGAAGGAGAAGACGTTTTTCGAAAAGCTCTCGTTGATCGTAAAGGTGATCAGCGAGGTCGTCTCGCCCTTGGAGTTGACGCGCGTGAGCACGTCCTCGTCGAGCTCCACGTCGAAGCCCTGCGCGCGGTATCCCTCCGCGACGGTCTCGACCTCCTCCTTCACGGCGAGGTATTTCTCATCTCCGACGAAGGTGTTGGGGGATTTCTTGATGTAGACCGCGGCGTTGAAGCGGTACAGCGGCAGGCTCATCAGGATGAGCGCGAGCACGATCCCCAGAACCAGGAGAAGAAGAGAGAGGCGGTTTGCCTTTTTCAGATCGGGATCTCTCATGACTCTTCCTCCTTCCGCATGACCGTGACCATATAGATCCCCGCGCAGAGACAGAGGATAAGGAAGCCGATCACGGACAGGGCTGTGGCAGGTCCCTTTTTACGCTCATAGAATGAGAGCATATAGAGATACGTGATCATCGTATCCGTCTTGTGCGCGGGCGCGCCCTTGGTCATGGTGTAGACGATCGGGAAAGAGTTAAAAACATAGATGATATTCAAAACGGTGCTCACGGTCAGCGAAGGTCTGACCAGCGGCAGCGTGATCTTCCACAGCTTGCTCCAGAAGCCCGCGCCGTCCACGGTGGCCGCTTCGTACAGCGAGCCGTCGATCGACTGCAGGCCGGAGAGAACGCAGAAGGTGACGAAGGGCACCGTGACGAAGATGCCGACGCCGCACTCCCAGATGAACTCGACGGTATAGCTCGTCCGCCAGTTGATCGCCTGGCCGACGATGCCCAGATTCAGCAGCACGTTGTTGAGGTTGCCGTACTCGTACTTGATGATATAGTTCCACACCGAGGCCTGGATGACCAGCGAGGTCGCCCAGGGGAAAACAAGGATCGAGCGGGCGATCTTGCGCCCGCGGAACTGCTGGTTGAGCACCATCGCGATGATGAAGCCCAGCAGCGTCGAGAGCCCGACCACCGAGATCACCCACCAGAAGGTGTTCATCATCACGGTCTTGAAGGCGGGCAGCTTGACCGCGTCGGTGAAGTTCCGAAAGCCGATGAAGCCGCCGATCACGCCGCCGGGCGTGATCTCGCTGAAGGACAGCTTGAAGACGATCAGGATCGGAAAAACGACGAAGATCGAGATCAGCAGGATGCTCGGGAGCAGCCAGACATAGGGCTCCCATTTGCGCTTGCCCTGGATGGAATTCAAGGAGATCCCCTCTTTCTTGGAAGAACGCTCATTGAAAAACGGACTCGGCTGGGATCAGCCGAGTCCGTCCGTTGCGGGAAATCAGCCTGCGACTTCGGCCTGCAGCGCATCCAGACCGGCCTGGACGTCGCCGCCGATCAAAGCGTTCTGCTCGACCGTGGTGACACCCTGGCGGACCGTGGCCCATTCAGCCTTGGCGGCGGGATAGAACTGGCAGGAGCCGAGGACGTCCAGCCACGCGCCGAAGGAAGGATCGGACGCGACGAGCGCCTCAACGGCGGAGTTGACGGCGGGCAGGAAGCCCTCCATGCTGACCCAGCCGACATAGTTCTCGGGATCGTAGAAGAACTTCAGGAACTTGCCGATGGCCTCGTTGCGCGCGGCCTGGTCGGGAGCGGAGTCGTCCTTGAAGGCCATGACGCGGTCCATGACGCCGACGGAGGAGCCGGTCTTGCCCTCGTTGGCGGGGATACCGGCGGTCGCCATGTTGATCTCGCCGCCCTTGTCAGCGACGTAGGTGGGGAGCTGGTTGGTGGTCAGCAGCATCGCGAGCTTGCCGGCGGCAAACATATCCTGCAGATCGTAACGGGTCTCGGTCGCGGGGTTGGGGTTGGTGAAGCCCTTCTTCACAAGATTGACGGCGTACTCGACCGCCTCGACGTTCTCCGCGGAGTTGACCGCCCAGTTGCCGTCCTTGTCGACGAAGCCGCCGCCGTTGCCCCAGGTGTAGTAGGCAAACGCCGCCTGGCCCTCGTCGGTGGTCATGTCAATGCCCCAGGGGTACACGTCGCCGCCGTAGAAGTCGATAAGGGCCTGGCAGGCGTCTTCAAGCTCTGCCCAGGTGGTGGGCACTTCAACGCCGACTTCATTGAGGATGTCGACATTGTAGAACAGGGCGCGTGCAGAGGCCAAGTCGGGAACTGCCCATACGGTATCGTCGATGATGGACTGGTCAATGAAGGAGGGGAAGAAGTCCGCAAACAGGTCGTCCGGGCAAT
>JAFSNA010000003.1 GCA_017447645.1 Oscillospiraceae bacterium | reverse complement strand
GACATCTGTCCTCTAATCTCGGCACGGTAGAGCTTACCGTAGCTCTGCACAAGGTGTTTGACTGTCCGCGTGACAGCGTAGTGTTTGATGTCGGGCATCAGAGCTATACCCACAAGATCCTGACGGGCCGGCGCGAGGCCTTTGCCACGCTCCGGCAGTACGGCGGGATCTCCGGCTTCCCCAAGCCCTACGAGGCGCAGGACGACGCCTTCATCGCCGGACATGCCTCGGACTCGGTCTCCGTAGCCTTGGGCATGGCTCACGCACGGACCCTCTCCGGCGAAGACTATGACGTCTGCGCCGTGATCGGCGACGGCGCCATGACGGGAGGCCTTTCCTTTGAAGGTCTTTCCAACGCCGCGCAGAGCGGCGAGGCGATGGTCGTAATCCTCAACGACAACAACATGTCCATCGCCGAGAACGTCGGCGGCACGGCCAAAATGCTGCAGTCCATGCGCATCAGGCCCGGCTATATCAATTTCAAGCGCCGCTATCGCCGGATCTTCCGGCATCTGCCGCTGCTGTACCGTTTCAATCATTCGCTCAAGGAGTGGCTCAAGGCGCATCTCTTCCCGGAGAACACGTTCAGCGAGATGGGCTTCGATTATATCGGCCCGGTCGACGGGCACGACGTGCGCACGCTCGAAAAGGTGATCCGCTGGGCGCGCGAAATGAAGGCGCCGGTGCTCGTTCACGTGCTGACGAAGAAGGGAAAGGGCTGCGATTTCGCCGAGCGCGATCCCGAACGCTACCACGGCGTCGGACCTTTCGACCCGAAAACGGGCGAGCTTGCTCCGGACGGGGAGAGCTTCTCTTCCCGCTTCGGAGACGCGCTCTGCCGCTTTGCGGAAAGCGACGGAAAGATCGCCGCTATCACGGCGGCCATGTCGGGCGGCACGGGGCTTGAGAGCTTCAACGAACGTTTTCCGGAACGCTTTTTTGACATCGGAATCGCCGAGGAGCACGCCGTTTCCATGGCGGCCGGCATGGCCAAGCAGGGCCTGCTGCCCGTTTTTGCGGTCTACTCCAGTTTCCTTCAGCGCAGCTTTGACATGCTGATCCACGATGTATCGCTGCAGCGGCTGCACGCCGTCTTCGCCGTGGACCGCGCCGGTCTGGTCGGACGTGACGGCGAGACCCACCAGGGCTCCTTCGATTTGAGCTATCTCTCCGCCGTGCCCGGTATGACGATCTACGCGCCGGCGTCCTTTGCGGAGCTGGAGAGCATGCTCGGCCTGGCGCTCTATTCCTGCGGCGGACCGGCTGCGGTGCGCTATCCGCGCGGCGGCGAGGGCGCATACCGCGACTGCCGCTGTGAAGCGGAGAGCATTCTGCGCGAAGGAGCGGACCTGACGCTCGTGAGCTACGGCGTCATGATCAACGAGGCGCTGCGCGCGGCCGAGCTGTTGGAAGCTGAGGGGATCTCTGCCGAAGTGATCAAGCTCGGGAGACTGCGTCCGAACGGTTTCGACGCGGTACGCTCCTCCGTTCGGAAAACCCGCAGGCTGATCGTTACGGAGGACGTCTGCGATTTCGGCTGTATGGGCGAGCAGATCCTTTCCTCGCTCGCGTGCGAGCCCGAGCCCTTTGCGGCACGGCTGCTCAATCTGGGCGACGGGATCGTCACGCACGGCAGCGTCGAGGAACTGCGCTGCGCCTGCGGCATCGACGCGGAGACGGTCGTGCGCAGCGCTAAAGAGCTGTGCGGGAAAGAGTAAGATGAAGAAGGTACGTTTGGACCAGCTCGTTTTCGAGCGCGGCTTTACCGAAAGCCGGGAGAGAGCGAAAACGACCGTGATGAGCGGACTTGTTTTCGTCAACGGTCAGCGTGCGGACAAGCCCGGAATGCCTGTTTCACCCGACGCGCTGATCGAGGTGCACGGCGATGCGCTGCCCTTCGTCAGCCGCGGCGGCTTTAAGCTGGACAAGGCGCTCAAGGTTTTTCCGGTCGATCCGGCGGGAAAGGTCTGCATCGATTGCGGAGCGTCAACGGGCGGCTTTACGGACGTGCTGCTGCAGCACGGGGCGCGCAGGGTCTACGCCGTCGACGTGGGCTACGGCCAGCTTGCCTGGAAGCTGCGCAGCGACGAGCGCGTGGTCAATCTGGAGCGGACCAATCTGCGCTATATCACGCCCGAACAGATCCCGGAAAAACTCGATCTGTCGGTGATGGACGTCTCGTTCATTTCGATCCGCCTGATCCTGCCCGCGATCAAGACGCTGCTCAAGGACGGCGCAGACCTCATTTGTCTCATCAAGCCTCAGTTCGAGGCTGGGCGCGAGGAGGTCGGGAAGAAGGGCGTTGTGCGCGACGAGGCGGTACACCGCGAGGTCGTGCAGGGCATCCTCGATTTTGTGCCGACGATCGGCTTGAGCGTCCTCGGCCTCGATCATTCGCCGATCCGAGGGCCGGAGGGCAATATCGAATACATCTGTCACATGATCAATCGCGCCGGAGCGGACAAGACCATCGACGTGGCGGCCGTCGTGGCACGGTCCCACGAAGAACTGCAGGGGAGGCAATGACATGATCGCAATCTGTCCCAATCCCTATCGTGACGCAAGGCTGGAATATACGAAGCGGGCGCTGCGGATGCTCTCGGACGCGGGCTTTGACTGCGCCGTGTGCCCCGTTTTCGCCGACGACGGAGAAGACGTCCTGCCGAAGGACCTCTCCTATACCCCGGTCGCGGAGCTGGGCGAGGACTGCACGCTGCTGGTCGTGATCGGCGGAGACGGAACGATCCTTTCGGTCGTGCGCTCCCTGCGCGGGAGATGCATCCCCGTCCTGGGCGTGAACCTGGGCACGAAGGGCTTCATGACCGCCCTGGAGGCCGGGGATTTCGACTGTATCCTCAGCGCCGCGCGCGGTGAATATCGGATCAGCGAGAGGATGATGCTCGACGTTTCGATCGAGCGCGGCGGGGAAGTGATCTATACAGACCTCGCACTCAACGATGCGGTGATCCACGGCTACGGCGAGTGCATCAACATCACGGCCTTCTGCAGCGGCGATCGCATGATCGCCTATTCCGGCGACGGCGTGATCGTCGCCACGCCGACGGGCTCGACCGGCTACTCGATGTCTGCCGGCGGTCCGATCGTCGAGCCGGAGGCGGACGCCTTCATCCTGACGCCGATCTGCGCGCACTCGATCGGCGCGAAGCCCTTTGTTGTCGGCGCGCAGAAGACCATCTCCATCACGACGGAGAAGCTGCATACCCGCCGCGCGTATCTTTCGATCGACGGCAATTCCGTGATGGATCTTTCCAGCGGCGACCGCATGATCGTTCGCCGCAGCGTACACCGCACGGCGATGGCGCGCGTTCATGACAAATCTTTTTTTGAAACAGCATACGAGAAACTTTGACGGAGGAACGGAAACATGAAGCCCGGCAGACAGAGTGTGATCCTGGACATCATCACGCATGAGAACATCGAAACGCAGCGCCAGCTGCAGGACGCGCTGCTTGCGCGCGGCGTGAAAAGCACGCAGGCGACGCTTTCACGCGATATCAAGGATATGCGGCTCGTTAAAGAGCTCGGTCCCAGCGGCAGCTATCGATACACGGTATCGGGGCGCTCGGACAGCGACGACGCCAAGCAGAGACTGCAGAAGATCCTGCGCGAGAGCGTGATCTCCTATAACACGGCCATGAACATCCTTGTGATCAAAACGCTGCCGAGCCTGGCCCCCGCGGTCTGCTCGGCGCTCGACGGCATGACGATCGAAGGGCTTGCCGGGACGCTCGCGGGCGACGACACGGCCTTTTGCGCCATGGTCAGCCTGGAGACCTGCGAGAAGCTCTATCATGAGCTGGAGAGCATCATCGGAGGAAAATGAGGGCGGCGCACAGCGCGTGCGTGCCGATGGATGAGGTGGCTTTATGCTCAATGAGCTCCATATTGAAAACATCGCCGTCATCGAGCGGGCGGACATCAGCTTTGCGCCGGGCCTGAACGTGCTGACGGGTGAAACGGGCGCGGGCAAGTCCATCGTGATCGATTCGATCGGCGCCGTGCTCGGAGAACGCGTCAGCCGTGAGCTTGTACGCCGCGGGGCGGATAGAGCCGTGGTAACGGCCTCCTTCGATCTGGACGGAGAGCTGGAACGCTTCCTGCGCGACAACGAGATCGACGCCGAGGAAGAGCTGATCCTCCAGCGCCGTATCGGTGCGGACGGGAAGAGCTCCTGCCGTGTCTGCGGCGTCCCGGTCAGCGCCGTTCAGCTCAAGGAGCTGGCCTCGCTGCTTGTGGATATTCACGGGCAGAACGACGGGCGGCAGCTGATGGATGAAAAGCGGCATCTTTCCTATCTCGACCGCTTCGGCGTTCCCGAGGAGATGCTGAATGACTATTCCGAGGCGTACGACCGCTTCTGCGCCGTACGCGATCAGATCGAGAGGCTGCGCCTGGATGAAGAGGAAAAAGAACGCCTGCGCGATCGGCTGAGCTATCGCGTCGAGGAGCTGGAAAAAGCGGAGATCCGAAAAGGAGAGTATGAGGAGATCAGCTCCCGTCTTGCACTGCTGCGCAATTCCGAAAAGCTGACGGAGGCGATCGACAACGCGTATGCGCTGCTCTACGACGGCGACGAGAACGCCGTATCGCTTGCCCAGAATGCGGCGAATTACGCCCAGCGCGCCGCCTCGTTCGCTTTGGAGCTCGAGGGAAGCGTCAAGGCGATCCATGACGCCGTCTTTTCGCTGACGGACGCCGCGGAGACGCTGCGTGACCTGCGCGAGAGTCTGGATTATTCGCCGGAGGAGTTCGACGCGCTCGAGAGCAGACTGTCGCTCCTCAGCAGGCTGCAGCGAAAATATAACGCCGACGAGGACGGTCTGATCGCCCTGCTTGACGAGAGCCGGCGGAAGCTCGATGAGATTGAGAGCGCCGACGAGACCGTGGCGCGGCTCGAGCATGAGCTGGAAAAAGAAAAAAAGTCATGCGCCGAAAAAGCGGCCGCGCTCAGCGAGACGAGGAAAAGAGCGGCGGAGACTCTACAGCGCCGCATCGTCGAGGAGCTCAGAGAGCTCTCGATGCCCTCGGTCCGCTTTGCGGTCGAGTTTGCGCCGGTGGAGAACGCCGAGGGCTTCAATGCCCATGGCTGCGACCAGGTGCGTTTTCTGATGTCCGCGAACGCGGGCGAGGAACTGGGGCGTATCAGCCACATCGCCTCTGGCGGCGAGCTGAGCCGCATCATGCTGGCGATGAAAAACGTTTTTGCCGAGAACGACACCGTCCCGACGATGATTTTTGACGAGATCGACAGCGGCGTTTCGGGCATCGCGGCGCAGCGCGTGGGAGAAAAGCTTTACAGCGTCTCGCGCGGCAAGCAGGTCATGTGCGTGACGCATCTGCCGCAGATCGCGGCGATGGCGGACACCCATTTTCTGATTGCCAAGTCGGAGCGGGAAGGACGGACCTATACCTCCGTCACGCCGCTCGAGAGGCAGGGACGCGCGGAGGAGATCGCCCGCCTGCACGGGGGCGACAATATAACGCTCCTCACGCTCGCCAGCGCCGAGGAGCAGCTCGAGGCCTGCGACAGTTACAAAAAACGCTGCAGATGAGCGCTTGACAGCGACCGGCACTTCCTGTATAATCCATTCCGTCAACGCGATGAAGGACAGGCGCACGGCATTTCCCTGCACAGAGAGACCCCGTTTTGCTGAGAGGGGGAGAGGGCGGCCGCGCAATACAGTCCGGAGCGGCCCGACGAAAGCACGCTGTGTGATTAAGACGGGACGGGTCTCGCCCGATAGCGCGAGAGAGTGATCTTCACTTGCCGAGGTCTCCGCCCGCGAGAGCGGGGACGCGCAGAGGTGGTACCGCATTTTAAATGCCCTCTGTCCCAATACGGGACAGAGGGCTTTTTTGATAAAGGAGATGATCTTGTGGGTATAAAGGAAGAGGCCGTTGCGCTGCACAGTCAGGGCTTCAACTGCGCGCAGTGCGTCCTGGGCGCCTGCGGGAAGTATACGGGGCTGGATCAGAAAAGCTCGCTCGCCGTTGCGGGCGGCTTCGGCGGCGGCGTGCGCTGCGGCGAGATCTGCGGCGCGATCTCCGGAGCCGTGATGGCGATCGGAGCGGCAAATCCGTTTTCGGACGCCTCGGACAGAGACGCGATGATGCGCGTCGCCTCGCTGACGAAACAGTGTACCGGCGCGTTCCGCGAGCGATTCGGAGAGCTGCGCTGCCTTGATCTCAAACGCGCGGGCGTGCCCTGCGACGAGCTGATCGCTTTCGGCGCGGAGACGGTGGAAAAACTTATCAACGATAACAAGGAATAAAGGGAGAACAAGCCATGGGTATTTACGAGGAACTCGTCGAGCGCGGTTTGATCGCGCAGGTGACGAATGAAGAAGAGATCAGAAAAATGATCAACAACGGCAAAGCCGTGTTCTACATCGGCTTTGACTGCACGGCCGACAGCCTGACGGCCGGCCATTTTATGGCGCTGACGCTGATGAAGCGTCTGCAGATGGCGGGCAACCGCCCCATCGCCCTGATCGGCGGCGGCACGACTATGATCGGGGATCCCTCCGGACGGACGGATATGCGCAAGATGCTCACGCGCGAGGATATCGAGCACAATGCTGAGTGCTTCAAGCGTCAGATGGAGCGCTTTATCGACTTCGGCGACGGCAAAGCGATGATGATCAACAACGCCGACTGGCTGCTGGAGCTCAATTACGTCGATCTCCTGCGCGAGGTCGGGGCCTGCTTCTCGGTGAACAACATGCTGCGCGCCGAGTGCTACAAGCAGCGCATGGAAAAGGGTCTGAGCTTCCTGGAGTTCAATTACATGATCATGCAGTCCTACGACTTTTACTACCTCTTCCAGCACTACGACTGCAATATGCAGTTCGGCGGCGACGACCAGTGGAGCAACATGCTCGGCGGCACCGAGCTGATCCGCCGCAAGCTCGGCAAGGACGCGCATGCGATGACGATCACGCTGCTGACCGATTCGCAGGGCAAAAAGATGGGCAAGACTGCCGGCAACGCCGTGTGGCTCGATCCGAACAAGACCTCGCCCTATGACTTCTACCAGTACTGGCGCAACGTGGACGACGCGGATGTGATGAAGTGCATCCGCATGCTGACCTTCCTGCCGATGGAGCAGATCCGCGAGATGGAGAGCTGGGGCGGCGAGAAGATCAACCGCGCCAAGGAGATCCTTGCCTTCGAGCTCACGAGCATGGTCCACGGCGAGGAGGAGGCCAAAAAGGCCGAGGCCTCGGCCAGGGCGCTCTTCGGCGGCGGCGCGGGCGGCGACATCCCCACGACCGAGCTCGGCGGGGAGGACCTTACCGACGGCGGCGCGGATATTCTGACGCTGCTCGTCAAGGCCGGTCTCTGCGCCTCCAAGTCCGACGCGCGGCGCAACGTCCAGCAGGGCGGCGTCACGGCCAACGACGAGAAGATCACAGACATTGCGCGCTCCTTCGGCGCCGATGAGCTGAAAGCGGGCGTCGTCCTCCGAAGAGGCAAAAAGAATTATCAGAAGGTCATTTTGAAGTGATCCGCATACAGGGCGCGGCCGATCGGCCGCGCCTTCCTTTTTCGGTTGAAATAAGCGGTTCGATATGATATAAATAATACATTGGATTAAAAAAGACCTTATCGGCTGTTGAACGCCGTTTATGACCGTACGATAAAAATGCACACGGGTGATTGGTACATGAACGAGAAAAAAACCGAGAAAAAAAGATTCCGGCTGGAGCACTGGAAAAAGATCGCGTTCGTGATCGGGTTTTACGACCTGATCATGGTCAGCGCCGCCTATTACCTCGCGCTGCTGATCCGATTCGATTTCCGCTATTCCATGATCGAGACGGAGTATGTCGAGGCTCTGCGGCGCTTCGCGCCGGTTTACTCGGTCGCCTGTGTGGTCGTGTTCATCTTTCTCGGCCTTTATAAGAGCATCTGGCGTTTTGCGGGCTTCAACGAATTCCTCAGGACGATCCTGGCTTCGTTTCTGATGTCCGCCGTTCATACGGCCGCGACGCTTCTGTTCTATTGCCGCATGCCGATCTCGTATTACATGATCGGCACGGTGCTGCAGTGCATTTTCGTGCTCGGGATCCGCTTCTCCTACCGGGTCATCCTCTTCTTCTCCGCCCGAAGCGGAAAGCGAAGCAGCGACCGGATCATGCTCATCGGCGCGGGCGCGGCCGGACAGATGATCCTCCGCGACGTCAACAACGCCCGCACGAACGGCAAAGTCGTCTGCATCATCGACGACAACTCCAACAAATGGGACCGCTATGTCGACGGCGTCCGCGTCGTCGGCGGACGGGAATCGATCCTGGAGTACGTCGAAAAATACAAGATCAACAAGATCTATATCGCACTGCCCAGCGCCACGATGGCCCAGCGGCGCGATATCATGAACATCTGCAACGAGACGGACTGCGAGATCAAGAACCTGCCCGGCATGTACCAGTTCTTCAGCGGTCAGCTGACGGTCAACGCCCTGCGTGAGGTCTCGATCGAAGATCTGCTCGGGCGAGAGCCCATCAAGCCGGACATGGAAGAAGTCTTTGCCTTTATCAACGGCAAGACCGTCATGGTCACGGGCGGCGGCGGCAGCATCGGCTCGGAGCTCTGTCGGCAGATTGCCAGACACAGCCCGAAGCGCCTGATCATCTTCGACATTTACGAGAACAATGCCTACGACATTCAGCTGGAGCTCAAGGACAAGCACCCGGAGCTCGATCTGGTCGTGCTGATCGGCTCCGTGCGCGACAGCCGCAGGATGGATCAGGTCTTTGCCGATTACCGCCCCGAGATCGTCTATCACGCCGCGGCGCACAAGCATGTCCCGCTGATGGAGGACAGCCCCTGTGAGGCGATCAAGAACAACGCCCTCGGCACCTATAAAACGGCCTATGCCGCCATGATGCACGGATGCGAGCGCTTTGTGCTCATCAGCACTGACAAGGCGGTCAATCCCACCAACATCATGGGCGCCAGCAAACGTCTGTGCGAGATGGTCATTCAGAGCTTTGACGCCAAGATCAAGGCAGGCAGGGCAGATGAGATCCCGGCGCTTTATCTCCACCGCGGAGCAGACGTGGGGGATTACGCCGCAGAGACTATGCCCGCAGCGATCCGCACCGAATTCGTCGCGGTCCGGTTCGGCAACGTCCTCGGCTCCAACGGTTCGGTCGTGCCCGTGTTCAAACGTCAGATCGCGAAGGGCGGCCCCGTCACGGTCACGCATCCGGACATCATCCGTTACTTCATGACGGTCCCCGAGGCGGTCAGCCTGGTCATGCTCGCAGGCACCTACGCCCACGGCGGAGAGATCTTCGTTCTTGATATGGGCAGCCCGGTCAAGATCGATACGCTCGCGCGCAATCTGATCCGCCTGTCCGGACTCAAGCCGGATGAGGACATCAAGATCGAGTATACCGGCCTTCGCCCCGGCGAAAAGCTCTATGAAGAAAAGCTGATGGCCGAGGAGGGGCTGAAGACCACGGATAACAAGCTGATCCACATCGGCTGTCCGATCCCCTTCGACACGGACCAGTTCCTCACGCAGTTGGGCGAGCTGATCGACGTGGCTTACCGCAACGACGGCGCGATCCGCACGTACGTCGAGCGGATCGTTCCGACCTACCATCCCACCTACAACGGACAGCGCATCCTGCCGGATCCCGTACTGGAGACGGAAAAGGCGGAAGAGGGAAAAAAGGAAGCCGTCCCGGCCGTATAAAAGAGCGAATAAAGCAGGCACAGGCCTTCCGCTTGATCGGAAAAGCCTGTGCCTGTTTCTTTTACGCGGACGCGGCCGGCAGCTGCCGTCCGGCGTGGTCGATCCGCGTGTTTCCCTCCAGCAGCAGTTCTGAGACCGGGACGATCGTATAGCCCTGCTTCTGCAGCTCGGAGAGGATCCGCGGCAGAGCCTCGGGCGTATGCTCCGCCGCGTTGTGGAAGAGTACGATGCTCCCCGGCTCGACGCGCCCCAGCACCCGCTCGCAGATCTCGTCCGCGCTGATGCCTTTCCAGTCGAGACTGTCGACGGACCATTGGATCGCCGTCATGCCGAGACTTCTGACGGTCTGGATCACATGATCGTCATACTCGCCGTACGGGCAGCGAAAGAGCGTAGGCTCCACGCCGGTGCAAGCCGAGATCCTGCGGTTGGCCTCGCGCAGATCGGCGGCGATCTCCGCAGCGCTCATCATGGAAAAATGAGCATGATGCGCCGAATGGCTCATCACCTCGTGCCCGGCGTCGTGCAGCGCTCTGACGGACTCGGGGTACTTTTCGGCCCAGTCTCCCACAACGAAGAAGGTGCTGCGCACGCCGTAGAGATTGAGAATGTCGATGAGCGTCTGTGTGTCCTCGTTCCCCCAGGCGGCGTCGAAGCTGATGGCAAGCTTTTTGTCGTCGCGCTGCACGCAGTAGACAGGCAGCTGCCGCTCCGTGGCGGAGGCTCCGACGATCGCTGGGCTGTTCACCGTCCAGAGGATCAGCACGGCAGCAAGCGCCGTCCCTGCCAGCGACAGAAGCCTGCGGTACTTTTGCAGCAGACCGCGGATGTTCCTCATAAGCATCATCTCCTTGCTCCATCGTATGTTCGCGGGACGGAGCAAAGAAGAAAAAGCGTGGGACGCGTTTCTACAGGAACAGCGCAGCCAGGATGCCGATGAGCAGGCCGAGCGGGAGAAGGGAAGCGCTGGCGAGCTGGGCGGAGATCGTCACGTTTTCAAGCTGTTTTTTCATGGATCAAAGCCTCCTTGTTTTCTTTGATCCAAGCATATCACAGTATCTGTCCCTTTTGCAGGACAGTGCGTTATGTCAACGAAAAAAGATCCGAAAAAACGGATCTTTTTTCGTTCAATAATCCATGACGATGCGGAAGAGAGGCTTGTCGCCTCCGGTCTTGAGGAAGAAACGGTCGCCCTCCTGACCGTAGAGCAGCTCATAGCTGCAGCCGAGCTTCAGCTCCGCGGAATATTCGACCAGGATGCGTATCGGATCGCGTCCCGCGAGCGCGGAAGGGGAGAGGTTGTCCGCCAGATCAAAATAGCGGGTGTTGTTCATATGCCCGTTCATGTCGACATAGCTGAAGGGCACGGTGAAGGAAACGCTCTTGTCCGTAAAAAAGCTGCGCGGCGGAGAGGGGAGAGAGATCTCGCATCCGCGCCTGTCGAAGGAAAAGTCGATCCCGGACTGCGCGGAGGGGACGAGCGCGCGCTCGTTCATATCGACCAGCATCCAGATCGAGGAGCTGTTGACGATCGCCTCTCCTTCCTCGTCCAGCAGACGGTAAAAGCGCGGATAGAGCGAGTGAACGGTTTTCCCCGGCCAGGTCTCGACCGTGACGGCTTCGCCGTAGTGCGGCATCCGGGCGATCTCCACGTTCTGCCGGGCGAGGACCCACATCAGGTTCTGCCGGCGGATCACGCCGACACCGGCGCCGAGGCGTTCGGAATGGTCGGTCGCGGCCTCCTGCAGCAGCTCGAAGAGCTGCGAGGAGCGCATATGCCGGAACATGTTGACGTCACGGCTCCGGATCTTGCAGGGCAGCGTATAGATCTCCATTCTCATCCTTCCTTTCGTCACGTAGAACAGTATAATCCGTTGCCCGCGCGATTGCAAGAACGGGCAAAAAAACTCCCTCCGTCACCGACGGAGGGAGCGCATGTTATTCGGCGAGTATCTCCTTGAGCGTCAGGTCACGCCCGGAAACGGGTATCAGCTTTTTGCCGCCGCAGAAGGGGCATACGAGCTTGTCGTTGAGCCCGGCCGCAAACTCCTGCGCGCAGTCGAAGCATTTTGCCGTCCCTTCGACGACCTCCACGGCAAACTCGCTGTCCATATACGGCGTTCCGTCCGTGACGGCGACCCAGCAGTCCTCGAGGTATTTCGGCACGACGCCGGAGAGCGTGCCGACCTCGACCGTGATCCGGCGGATACCGTCCAGCTGCTCTTCCTTTGCGATCTGATCGACCATCTTGATCAGCGCGTCGCAGATACCGAGCTCGTGCATTACTTCTTCCCGCTGATCGCCTTGCGGACGATGCCGCCGGTGCGTTTGACGAGTCCCTCGGCCACCTTGATCGGCATGGTCTCGAAGGAGCCGGCCTCCCAGTTGCGGACCTTCTTGAGCTTGATTGCGTCGAACTTGCAGCGGGTCGTGCACAGGCCGCAGCCGATGCACATGTATTCGTCCACCTTGGTCGCGCCGCAGCCGAGGCAGCGGGCGGTCTCCTTGCGGACCTGCTCCTCGGTAAAGGTGACGCGCGCGTCAGAGAAGGTCTTGGCCTTGGCCTCGTTATAGCCGGGCATCTGGCGGTGATCGCGGTCAAAGCTGCCGACGTCGATGCGGGCCTTATCCTTGTTCAGCGCCGTGATATGTCTGCGGTCGCGGCCCATCGTGAGCGTCTGGCCCGGATGGACGAAGCGGTGCAGCGAGATCGCGGCTTCCTTGCCGGCCGCGATGGCGTCGATGGCGAACTTCGGGCCGGTGTAGCAGTCGCCGCCGACAAAGATGTCGCTCTGGTTGGTCTGGTAAGTGAGCGGATCGGCAAAAGCGGTGCCCTTCGCGGTGGTCTTGAGATCGCCGACGTCAAGGCTGCCCCAGTCGACGACCTGGCCGACCGCGCCGATGACGCTGTCAAGCTTGATCGTCTCGAATTTGCCGGTGCCGACGGGCTTTCTTCTGCCCTTCTCGTCGGGCTCGCCGAGCTCCATGAGCTCGACCTTCATGCCGCAGACCTTTCCGTTTTCGCCCAGGATCTCGACAGGCGCGCAGAGGAAGCGGAACTCAACGCCTTCCTCTTTGGCTTCTTTGACCTCGTCACGGTCGGCGGGCATCTCTTCCTCGCCGCGGCGGTAAAGGATATAAGTCTTCTCGGCGCCGAGGCGAACGGCCGTGCGGCACACGTCCATCGCGACGTTGCCGCCGCCGACGACGGCGCAGCGCTTTCCGATCTCGACATGATTGCCGAGGTTGACCTCGCGCAGGAAGTCCACGCCGCCGAGCACGCCCTCGAGCTCCTCGCCCGGGACCTTCAGCTTCGCGCTCTTCTGCGCGCCGATCGCAAGATAGAAGCCCTTATAGCCCTGCTCGCGCAGCTGCTGGATCGTGACGTCCTTCCCGACCTCGATGCCGCACTTGAATTCCACGCCCATCTCGCGCAGGATGTCGATCTCGGCGTTGAGAACGTCCTTTTCCAGGCGGAAGTTCGGGATGCCTAGCGTCAGCATGCCGCCGGGGACGGGATTGCGGTCGAACACGGTCACGGGATAGCCCTTGTTGGCCAGGTAATAGGCGCAGCTCATGCCTGCGGGGCCGGCGCCGATGATCGCGATCTTTTCGGTGAAGGGCTTGCCGGTCTGGTTGATCATCTTCGGCACGAAGCGTGTGGATTTGTCCAGGTCGTGGTCGGCGATGAAGCGCTTGACCTCGTCGATGGCGACGGCCTCGTCGACGCTGCCGCGGGTGCATTCCTGCTCGCAGCGCTTGTTGCAGATACGGCCGCATACGGCGGGGAAGGGGTTCTCTTTTTTGATGAGCTCCAGCGCGTCGGTATACTTGCCCTGGGCGGCGAGCTTCAGATAGCCCTGTACGGCGATATGGGCCGGGCAGGCCGCCTTGCAGGGAGCGGTGCCGGTCGGAACTGTGTCTTCAAAATTCTCACGGTAATCCGGGTTCCAGACGTCCTTGGAGAAGATCACATCGGTCATCTTCTTATATTCGGGAGCGCTGGTGTCCTCAGAGGTGGGCAGCTTCTGGCCGAGCTTGAGCGCGTTGCCGGGGCAGGTCTCGACGCACATGCCGCAGGCGACGCACTTGGCCTCGTCGATCTCGGCGACGTAGTTCGAACGGATGACGTCGCGCGCGCCGAACATCAGGCCCACGCGCAGACCGAAGCAGGCGCAGGAGCAGCAGTTGCAGATCGCAGCGCTCTCGCCGGCTTCCTCAATGTTGGGGATGTCGTGCATGAGACCGTTTTCCTCGGCGCGCTTGATGATCTCAAGCGCCTCCTCGCGGGTGATCTCGCGGGCACGGCCGGTGCGGATGTAATGCTCGGCGCCCTTGCCCATCTGAATGCACATCTCGTCTGCCAGGTGGCCGCAGCCGTCGTTGATCGAGGTGCGGGACGAACGGCAGGAGCAGGGGGATACCGAGAAGATGTTGTACTTGTTCAGGTAGTAGGACAGTTTGTCATACTCGTGCACCGTGGGATCGTCCTTGATCGCGCTCTCCACAGGGATGACGCGCATCAGGCCGTAGCCCTGCGGGATCATGGCGGACATCAGCTCCATGCGTTTGCGGGTGTATTCCTCAAACGCGCGGCCGACCTCCGGATGTGTCTCCAGCAGCTCTTTGTTGTTGACCAGCATCTCCATGATGCCGGGGGCGAAGATCTGCATGAAGTACTTGTCCACGCCGTCTTTTTCATCGTAGGTGCAGCGGAATACGCCGATCCAGGCGAGGTGCTTCGCCAGTTTTTCGGTCTCTTCCACGCTCTTGCCGACCTTTTTGGCCAGCCATTCGGCCGTGCGCTCCTTGCGCAGACCCGCCGCGATTGCGACGTCCGCTTCGTCGTCGGTAACGATGTTGGCCAGGCTGTAATACTCCGGCGCGTTCTCGTCGATCTTGTTGACCATACCGGAGATGCCGCCGATGACCTTGCAGAGCTTGACGATCTTGGGCCTCAATTCTGCCATTGTACTCTCTCCCTTAAATGTATTGATGGTTGGAAAAACGCTTTTGGTCCTCTTCTTATCAGTATATTGGAAATCGGCGGCAAGTCAACACCTTTTTCTGCTCTTCGGGTGCGCAGAAAAGGCTGAATTATTCTTAACATGCGCCGTTTATTTCCGGATTGTTCTTGATTTTGCAACATTTCTCATATATACTGAATTGCCGGCAAAACATTTCATCCCGGAGGCATACGATGGAGCACCTGGAGATCGAGCGCAAGTTTCTCATACGCATACCGGACGCCGCGCTGCTCTCGCGCCTGCCGCGGTCCGAGATCGAGCAGGTATATATCCTCTCGGAGGAGGGTATAAGAGAGCGCGTGCGCCGCCGCGTTTTTGCCGACGGGATCGTTTATACCCACACGGCCAAAAAGCGCCTGAGCGATCTGACACGGATCGAGCGGGAGGAAGAGATCGGCGAGGAACGCTATCGTGAGTTGCTCGGCCGTGCCGATCCGTCGAGGCGGCCCGTCCGCAAGACGCGCTATATCTATGAATACGAAGGACAGCCCTTTGAGATCGACCTTTTCCCCTTTTGGGAGGACCGTGCGATCATGGAGCTGGAACTGAACGACGAGAACGAGGAGCTGAGGCTCCCGCCCGGGATCGGGATCATCCGGGAGGTCACATCCGACGGCCGCTATACGAACGCCGCCATCGCCCGCGAGATCCCGCGGGAATCGATTTGAAAAAGAGGTAAGACATGAAAAAGATCCTTTCTGCGATCCTGTGTATCTGTATGATCTTCTCCCTCTGCGCCTGCGCGGGCCAAAGCGCGGGCAATACGGAGAGCGCTCCCGGCCAGTCGGCGGCTGCGCCTGCGCCGGCCGAGACGCCCGCGGGCGCAGACAAAGCTTCGGCCGCCGACGCCGACGGCGCCCGTTTCGGCGACCGGGTGATGATCCACTTCGTCAAAACGCAGGAGAATACGCCTGCGCCCGACGGTTCGGTCATCCTGCTTTTCTCCTACGTGACGCCCAAGGTCATCATCGAGGAGAAGGATGAGCAGAGCGCCCGCATCAACGAGCAGCTCTGCCTGCTGGACGAGGCGTATATCAGCGGCTCCGGCAGCGAGCCGGGCAAAAACGAGATCCTTGAGGACGCGCTGGACAATTTTTCCTATGTCAAGGACAAGGACGCCGACCTGAGCACCTCGTTTTCCGCCGCCAGGACGGCGGTGTGCATGCGCGCGGACGGCAGCGTGATCAGCTTCCGCTATGCAAAGAACATCTATACCGGCGGCGACCCGGTCTACGGCTGCTTTGCCGTCAATTACAGCCCGGAATCGGGGGAAAAGCTGACGCTCGACGCGCTCTCGGCCGACCCTGACGCCTTCAGAAAGGCCCTTACGGACGGCGTGATCGCCGCCGCGAAGGAGAACAGCGTGCTTTACGGCCAGCTCTCCGAAAAGGAAGCGGATCCCGAAGGCTCGATCGCTGCCGTTGTGCGCGAGGATAACTGGTATTTCAGCGCAGAAGGGATCGCCTTTATCCCCGACTACGGAGAGATCAAGCCCGCAGAGCTGGATCTGCTCGTGCCGTACGACGCGCTCGAGAACGTGATGGATGAGCGTTACCTGCCCGTCAAGCGCTCCGGCGACGGCAGCTTTGACGTCCTCCGCATCGGAGAGGTAACGGACGGCACGGTGCAGGTCATCGACCGGCTGATCGTCTCGGACGGCGAGGAGCTGTATCTGAAGGTCGACGGAACGGCCTACGACGTGACGATCAGCAGCTTCTTCTTCGACCATTTTGCCGAGGGCGATGCGCGCTTCCACGCCAAGGACCGTCTCTGGTACGCCAGCTATATGTCCGACTGCGCGCTGCAGCTCCGCACGATCGTCCCCAACGGCATCCCCGATCTGATGATCACCTACACCGATGCGCACTATCTGCCGCACCGACTTTTTATCAGCCAGAGTGAGGACGGAGCAGGCGTGGCGATCGTCGACGACACGATCGAGGCCGTTGGATAAAATGCCGGATTTTCCCCGGAAAAATTGTTGACATTGCCGATCTGACGTGTTATTATACCAAAGCCGCATTGAAGAGGCCGCTAAAGCCGGGCAGAGCCCGCGCCTCAAGAGCGAGTCCTGCAAGATGGGAGGAGTTCATTCGTGAAGCATGCAATCATCATGACCGGCGGTAAGCAGTACCGTGTCGCGGAGGGCGACGTCGTCTTCGTTGAGAAGCTCGACGCAGCAGCCGGCGAGAGCGTCAAGTTCGACCAGGTCCTGGCCGTGATCGACGGCGAGAACGTCGTTTTCGGCAAGCCCGTGATCGAGGGCGCGTCCGTCAGTGCCAATGTCGTGAAGAACGGCAAGGGCAGCAAGATCCGCGTTTACAAAATGAAGCCCAAAAAGGGTTACCGCAGAACGCAGGGCCACAGACAGCCCTACACGAAGGTCCAGATCGAAGCGATCAACGCCTGAGCATCCG
>JAFSNA010000035.1 GCA_017447645.1 Oscillospiraceae bacterium | reverse complement strand
TTCAGTTTTACATCAACAGCCCCGGCGGCAGCGTGACCGCGGGACTGGCGATCTACGACACGATGCAGTACATCAAGCCCGACGTCTCCACGAACAGCATCGGCATGGCAGCCTCGATGGGCGCCTTCCTGCTTTCGAGCGGCGCGAAGGGCAAGCGCATCGCGCTGCCGAACGCGGAGATCATGATCCACCAGCCCTCCGGCGGCAGCCAGGGCCAGGCCACCGACATCCAGATCCAGGCCGAGCAGATCCTGAAGATCAAGAAAAAGCTCAATGAGATCCTGGCGGAGAACACCGGAAAGGACATCTCCGTGATCGAGCGCGATACCGAGCGCGATCATTTCATGACCGCAGAGGAAGCGCGCGAATACGGCCTGATCGACAAGGTGATCTACAAGCGGTAAACATTTCGGGAAGGGGGAACTGTCGTCGGTTCCCCCTTTACGTTCCTTCTGAAAAGGAGTATCCCCATGCCGAGAAACGAAGACAGAAAGAATATCCGCTGCTCCTTCTGCGGCAAGCCGCAGTCCCTGGCAAACCGTCTGATCGCCGGCAACGGCAGCTATATCTGTGACGAGTGCGTGCGCATGTGCGCCAGCATCATCGGAGATCTGCCCGCCGCCGCGGCTCCCGAGGGCTATGACGGGCTGCCTCTGGTGTTCGAAAAGCTGCCCAAGCCGAAGGAGATCAAGGCCCGGCTCGACGAGTACGTCATCGGGCAGGAGCAGGCGAAGGTCGTGCTCTCCGTCGCGGTCTACAACCATTACAAGCGCATCCTGCACCAGTCGAAGGACGATGTGGAGCTGCAGAAGAGCAATATCCTGCTCATCGGTCCGACGGGCAGCGGCAAGACGCTCTTTGCCCAGACCATGGCCAAAATGCTCGACGTGCCCTTCGCCATTGCCGACGCCACCACGCTCACCGAGGCCGGCTACGTCGGCGAGGATGTGGAGAACGTGATCCTCAAGCTCCTGCAGGCCGCCGACTTCGACGTTGAGCGCGCGCAGCGCGGCATCGTCTATATCGACGAGATCGACAAGATCGCCCGCCGCAGCGAGAACCCCTCGATCACGCGCGATGTCTCCGGCGAGGGCGTGCAGCAGGCGCTGCTGAAGCTGCTTGAGGGCACGATCGCCAACGTCCCGCCCAACGGAGGGCGCAAGCATCCGCAGCAGGAGTTCATCCATGTGGATACCACGAATATCCTCTTTATCTGCGGCGGTGCCTTCGACGGGCTTGACAAAATCATCGAGAAGCGCATGGACAAAAAGACCATGGGCTTCGGCGCCGAGATCAAAAGCAGCACCGAGCGCGACGTTGGAGAGATCCTGCGCAACGTCCAGCAGCACGATCTGCTGAAATTCGGCATCATCCCGGAGCTGGTCGGCCGTCTGCCCGTCGTGGCGACGCTCGACTCGCTGGGGCGCGACGACCTTGTCCGCATCCTGACCGAGCCGAAAAACGCCATGACGAAGCAGTATCAGACGCTGCTTGGCTTCGATAACGTCGAGCTCGTCTTTGAGCCGGAGGCCCTCGAGGCCGTGGCCGACAGAGCCATCGAGCGCAAGATCGGCGCCCGCGGCCTGCGCAGCGTCATGGAGGGCGTCATGACGGACATCATGTTCTCCGTCCCCTCCGATCCCGAGGCCGCAAAGGTCGTCGTGACCGCACAGTGCGTCAACGACGGCGTCCGCCCGACGGTCCTGCGCCGCGGCGAGCTGCCGCAGGAGGAAAAGCAGGACTGAGTACCAAAGACCTCCATGTCCCCGAAAGGAGGAAAAAGCATGAGTGAGATCAATAAAAACGATTGTCTGCAGCTGCCCCTGCTGCCCCTGCGCGGGCTGAACGTGTTCCCGGGCGTGCTGCTGACCTTTGACGTCGAGCGTCCGGCCTCCGTCGCCGCGCTGGGCGCCGCCGTCAAGCACGGCGGACAGATCTTCCTCGCAGCGCAGAAGGACATCAGCGCCGACGCGCCGGGCGAGGACGAGATCTACCGCGTCGGAACGGTCTGCCGCGTGCGCCAGCAGCTTCGCCAGCCGCGCGCCAACGTCTGCCGCGTGATGGTGGAGGGCGTCTACCGCGCCGAGGCGCTGGAGATGAAGACCGACGGCAAGTACTGCACGGCCGTCGTCGCCGATCTGCCCGACAGGCCCGAGCGCGTACGGGCCGAGCGCAAGGAGGCGCTGGTCCGCAACTGCCTGAGCCTGTTCAAGGACTATCTGCAGCTCAACCCCGATATGATGACCGAGCAGCTGCTCAACGTCGTCGCAAACCCGGACCTGGGCTTCATCATCAGCTATATCGCGCAGAACGCCCGCTTCTCCGTCGAAAACAAACAAAAGCTCCTCGAGGAGCTCTACCCCAGCCGCCGCCTGGCGCTGCTCGCCAGGCTGCTGACGCGCGAGATCGAGATCCTCAACATTGAAAAGGAGCTCAGCGACGCCACGCAGGAGCAGGTCAGCCGCGGCCAGCGCGAATACTTTCTGCGCGAGGAGCTCAAGCTGATCCAGTCCGAGCTCGGCACGGACGGCGAGATCGACGATTTCGATACATACCGCGAGAAAATCGGCGCCCTTCCGGTCTCCGATGAGATCCGGGAAAAGCTCTTCAAGGAGCTCGCCAAGCTGCAGAAGCAGCCCTTCGGCTCGGCCGAGGCGGCCGTCATCCGCGGCTATCTCGACACCTGCCTGGAGATCCCCTGGGGCGTCCGCACCAGGGAGACCGTCGACACGCAGAAGGCGCGCAAGGTGCTTGACGCCGATCACTACGGCCTCGAGAAGGTCAAGGAGAGGATCCTGGAATACCTTGCCGTTCGTCAGCTCTCGCCCGATGTGAAGGGCGGCCTGCTCTGCCTTGTCGGCCCTCCGGGCACCGGCAAGACCAGTATCGCCCAGTCCATCGCGCGGGCGACGGGACGCAAATGCGTCCGCCTCTCCCTCGGCGGCATCCACGACGAGGCCGAGATCCGCGGCCACCGCAAGACCTATATCGGCTCGATGCCCGGACGCATCATGAACGGCATCATCCAGGCCAAGAGCTGCAACCCGCTGATGGTGCTCGACGAGATCGACAAGCTCGGCTCCGACTACCGCGGGGATCCCGCCGCGGCGCTGCTCGAGGCCCTCGACGGCGAGCAGAATTCGACCTTCCGTGATCATTTTCTGGAGATCCCCTTCGACCTGTCCGAGGTCTTCTTCATCACCACCGCCAACACGACCGACACGATCCCCCGCGCGCTGCTCGACCGGATGGAAGTCATTGAGATGTCGAGCTATACCGACGAGGAGAAGCTGCAGATCGCGAAGCGCCACCTCGTGGCGAAGCAGCGGAAAAAGCACGGCCTCAAGGCTGCTCAGCTGCGCTTCGACGACGACGCGATCCGTGCGATCATCGCTCTTTACACCCGCGAATCCGGCGTCCGTGTGCTTGAAAGGGAAATCGCGAAGATCTGCCGCAGGACCGCCTTTGAGATCGCCGAGGGCCGGCTGAAGAGCGTAACGGTCAAAAAAGAGAAGCTCGGGGAGCTGCTCGGCACGAGAAAGTACGTCGCCGAGACGCTGCGTGAGCGCGACGAGGTCGGCCTCGTGCGCGGCCTGGCCTTCACCGCCGTCGGCGGCGAGGTGCTGGACGTCGAATGCGCGGTGATGGAAGGCACGGGCAAGATCGAGCTGACCGGCAACCTCGGCGACGTGATGAAGGAATCGGCCCGCGCGGCCGTCACCTGTCTGCGCAGCCGCGCCGGGACGCTGGGGATCGACCCCAATTTCTATCAGAACAGGGACATCCATATCCACTTCCCCGAGGGCGCCGTCCCCAAGGACGGGCCTTCCGCGGGCGTGACGGTCGTCACGGCGCTCGCCTCCGCGCTGACGGGGCGGCCTGTGCGCCGCGACATCGCCATGACGGGCGAGATCACGCTGCGCGGCCGTGTCCTGCCGATCGGCGGACTGAAGGAAAAGACGATGGCGGCGCTCCGAGCGGGCGTTTCCACCGTGATCCTGCCGCAGGAAAACGAGCGGGATCTGGCCGAGATCGACCAGACCGTGCGCGCCGCGCTGCGCTTTGTCACGGCTGAGAGTATCGACACGGTGCTCGAAACGGCGCTCGTCGGCGCCCGTGAGGAAGCGGAGGCGCTCGCCGTGCCGCCGCGGCCGCAGCGGGAGCTCTGCGCCTCCGTTATTCAGTAGGAGAGGGCCATGGCCAGACCGAATCTGAACCGGGCGGAGTTCGTCAAGTCCGCCGCCGCGAGCGCGCAGTTCATCCAGAGCCCGATGCCGCGCATCGCCTTTGCCGGAAAATCGAACGTGGGAAAATCCTCGGTGATCAACCGCCTTCTGAACCGCAAAAACTTCGCGCGCGTCGGCGCCGAACCGGGCAAGACCGTCCATGTAAATTACTTTCTCATCGACGGCCGGGTCTATTTCATCGACCTGCCGGGCTACGGCTTCGCCAAGGTCTCGCGTGCGGAAAAGGAGCGCTGGTCAAAGCTGATGGAGAGCTTCTTCACCGGCAAGGATCTCTACGATCTCGGCGTGATGATCGTCGACGCACGCCACAAGCCCACGGCCGACGACGTGACGATGGCGGAGTTCTTCAAGAGCACGGGCGCAGACTTCCTCGTGGTGGCCAACAAGCTCGACAAGCTGAAAAAAAGCGAGATCGAGCCGAATCTGCGCCTGATCCGCGAGACGCTCGCGCTGGAGGAGGACGTTCGTCTGATTCCGTTCTCCGCCGAGAGCGGCGCGGGCCGGGAGGAGCTGCTCGGCGCGATCTTTCCCGAGTGAAGGAACGTAATAAGGAGCTGGGCCGGTAATGAAAGATCCCGGCTCAGATTGCGGACAAAACCGTGCCGGAGACTTTCGACCGGCAGGGGGAGAACGCAGAGAGGGGGCGGAAGCCCCCTTTCTGCGTTCAATCACAGCAAAAGCGGAAACTTTTTGACGGTTTCCGCTTTTGCCGCTCTGTCTGTCGACATGTATCGACAGACAGAGCCGGAAGTTTTCACTTCCGGCTTGTTTTTTATGCCCGTATTTGATAAAATACCAATAATAGGGGGGGTGAGCGAGATCAGCGCATGGGAGGCAATTCGCGGCAGATTTGATTTTACCGCGCTTCTGAGCATCCTGCTGAGCGTGATCCCCTCGCTCGTGTGTATCACGCTGCACGAGCTCAGCCACGGCCTGACGGCGTACCTGCTCGGCGACGACACCGCCAAGCGCGCGGGCCGGCTGACGCTCAACCCCATCAAGCACCTCGACCTGCTGGGCCTCGTCATGATGGTCGTGGCGCATGTCGGCTGGGCCAAGCCCGTCCCGGTCAACATGATGAATTTTAAAAACCCCAAGCGCGGCATGGCCCTCACCTCGCTCGCCGGACCGCTGAGCAACGTCCTGATCACCTGCGTGTTCTTTTTCCTGTACGGTCTGCTGTATCTTCCGCTGACGATCAAAGGCTCCGCAGCCGGAGATTATCTTCTGCAGATGATCCAGCTCACGGCGGTCATCTCGATGGGCTACGCGGTGTTCAACCTTATCCCCATCCCGCCGCTCGACGGCTCGAAGGTACTCTTCTCGCTGGTGAGCGACCGGGCCTATTATCAGCTCATGCGCTATGAGCGATACGGCATGATCCTGCTGTACGCGCTGGTCTTTACCAATCTGCTCGGCGCGCCGCTGCATACGGCGATCAGCTTTCTTGCGGACAAGTTCTTCGTGTTCGCTCAATGGGGCTTCGCGCTGGCGAGCCGCCTTTATGTTTGACAAACGATGGAAAACCCTTCCTTTCACCTTGAGGGCGTCGTAAAGGACCGGGACGAGATGCAGGACTTTGAAGGTCCGCTCAGCCTGATCCTGATGCTCCTGTCAAAAAACAAAATAGAGATCCGGGATCTGAAGATAGCCGATATTCTGGACCAGTATATGGACTATCTCGCGCGCATGCAGAGCATGGACCTCGAGATCGCAAGCGAATTCGTCCAAATGGCCTCGCATCTGCTGTATATCAAGACAAAGACGCTGCTCTCCTCCGACGAGGAGGAGCCCAGCGAGCTGGAGCTGCTGATGCAGTCGCTCGAGCAGCTGCGCGCGCGGGACACCCTCTCGGCGATCACCGCCCTGACGCCGGAGCTGAAGAAGGCCGCGGAGCTCGGTATGCGCTGCTACACGAAGCTGCCGGAGCCGCTGCCGAGCGAGGCGGGCGAGTACGCCTTCCGGCACGAGCCGGTCGACCTGCTGCGCGCGCTCGGCCAGATCTACGCCCGCGGCGGCAAAACGGCCGACACGCGGGAGATCATCCGCGCGGTGCCGAGCCGGATCACTTACAGCGTCCGCGACAAAAGCCGCGAGCTGATCGAAAGACTGAAAAAGGGCAAGGCCTCATTGCGCGAGCTGTATGAAAGCTGCTCGTCGCGCAGCGAGGTGGTGGCCACCTTCATCTCCGTGCTGGAGCTGTGCAGCATCGGCAGCCTCCGCCTGCGCCGCAGGGGAAAAGGCTACAGCGTGGAATTCGTCGGCGGCAGCGTTGACGAGATACTTGAAAAGATTGTTGAGTAAGGACTATGGCTGAACTGACATCCGCCCTGGAGGCGATCCTCTTCGCCTCGGGCGAAAGCATCCCCACGGCACGGCTCTCGCTCGTGCTCGGCACGGACGAGAAGGAGATCCTCCGCTGCGCGGCCGAGCTGGCGGAGGGCTATGAAAACGAAGGCCGCGGGATCCGCCTGCTGCGCCTGGACGACAGGCTGCAGCTGTGCTCGGCGCCGGAATATGCGCCGTATGTGGCCAAGGCGCTCGAGCAGCGCAAGCCGGCCCAGCTGTCGCAGAGCGCGCTGGAGTCGCTTGCGATCGTGGCCTATTT
Source organism: Oscillospiraceae bacterium (assembly GCA_017447645.1). Lineage (GTDB taxonomy): Bacteria > Bacillota > Clostridia > Oscillospirales > Oscillospiraceae > Limivicinus. Next base: position 11,277 of record JAFSNA010000035.1, on the reverse strand, counting down.
TCAGCCTGTGACACGCGCCTATATCGACCAGGTGCGTGGCGTGGACAGCTCCTACACGGTCTCCACGCTGCTGGAACGCGGCCTCATCGCCGTCGCCGGCCGCCTGGACGTGCCGGGCAGGCCCTCGCTGCTGAAGACCACGGACGTGTTCCTGCGCACGATGGGCGTGAGTTCGCTCTCCGAGCTGCCGAAGCTGCCGGACATGAGCGGCGGCGACGGCGCCGCGGAGCTGCAGCGCCGCATCGAGGAGCTGCAGAGCGGCAGCGAACAGATCAGTCTGGACGATCTTACACAGAACGAAAACCAAAGCGACGGGGAGGGATGACGATTGACCTTTGTGCAGATCTTGCTCCTCATTCTCAAGATCCTCGGCTTTACGATCCTGGGCGTGCTGGGACTCGTGCTCCTGGTGCTGCTGTTTCTGCTTCTGATCCCGATCGGGGCGGACGCGGAATATATCGGCGGCCAGTTCAAGCTCTCCGCCAAGGCCTGCGGCATCCTGATCCAGCTTTTCCCCAAAAAGGAAAAGAAGGAAAAAAAGCCGAAAGAGAAGAAAGAGCGGAAGAAAAAGGAGAAAAAGCCCAAAAAGGAAAAAGAGGGCAAGGAAAAGAAGAAAAAAGAGAAAGAACCGCTGGATCTCACCAAGGAGGAGATCTTCGAGCTGATCAAGAAGGTACTCGGCAGCCTCAAGAGATTCGGCCAGCTCACGGTCGACCGCTTCCTGCTGCACTACACGGCGGCGGGGAAGGACCCTGCAGATACCGCGACGACGCTCGCCTACGTCAACGCCTCGCTCTGCGCGCTCGAGCCGATCTGCTCGCGCCAGTTCCGCGTCAAGGACTATGACGTGTGGACGGACTGCGACTTCACCACGGACAAGATGAAGCTCGACGCCGCCGTGTGCATCACGCTGCGGCTCTGGCAGTTCGGACGCGTCGGCGTCTCGGCGGCCGTCGGCATACTCGGTATCCTGATCCGGCACAAGCGCCGGAAGAGAAAAGAAAAAAGACTTGCCAAACGCGCGGCCAGACGCGAGGCCGGTATAAAGACGGAAGAATAAAACGAAAATATACAGGGAACAGAGGAAAGGAATGACTACAATGGATAAGAATCCTATCGGCGAACTCATGCAGAACACCATGGAGAGCGTGAAAAACATGCTCAAGGTCGACACGGTCGTCAGCGATCCCATCATCACCCCGGACGGCATCACGCTCGTTCCCATCTCCCGGATCAGCGTCGGCTTCGGCGGCGGCGGCGTGGAATTCAGCAACAAGAAAATGGGCGAGAACAGACCCTACGGCGGCGGCAACGCGACCGGCGTGAAGATCGACCCCATCGGCTTCCTCGTCATCAAGGAAGGCGTCGTGCGCATGATCAGCGTCGCGCCCCCCGCCTCCAACACCGTCGACCGCATCATCGACCTTGTCCCGCAGGTCATGGACCGCGTCGACGCTTTCATCGAAAAGCAGAAGAGCTGATAATCTGAACGAAAACAACAGATAATAGCACCACCCAGACAAAAAAGGGCGGTGCTTTTATCATGTTGGCGCGGGGAAGAAAAATAATACTTGCTGCGCTTTTGGCCGGTATGGTATATAATATATATTCGGACAGTGCTGCGGCGCGCGCGGATTTCACGCAGGAGATCAGCGCGGGATCCGCCGTCGTGATGTATGAGGACGGCAACTGCGTTTTCGAGAAAAACGCGGACGAGCGGCGGCTTATCGCCAGCACGACCAAGCTGATGACGGCCCTTGTGGCCATCGAGCTGAGCGAGCCGGATCAGCCCATCGAGGTCCCGGCGCAATGCTGCGGTATAGAGGGCTCTTCGATGTATCTCACGCCGGGTCAGATCCTCACGGCGGACGAGCTGATCGCCGGCCTCCTTCTCTGCTCCGGCAACGACGCGGCAGAGGCGCTGGCCGTCTCGCTGTGCGGCGGCGAAGCGGCTTTCGTTGAAAGGATGAACGAAAAGGCCGCGGCTCTGGGGCTGCGGGACACCGCCTTCTCCAATCCGCACGGACTGGACGACGAGGGCCACTATTCCACCGCACGCGATCTGGCAAGGCTGATGCTCCGCTGCATGGAAAACGAGCGCTTTCGCCGCCTGTGCGCGCTTCCCTCGCTGCGGGTGGGGGATCAATATTATGTAAACCATAATAAGCTGCTTTCCCTGTGCGACGGCTGCCTCGGCGGCAAGACGGGTTATACCCGCCCGGCGGGGCGCTGCCTGGTGAGCTGCTGCGAGCGGGATCATACGCGCTTCGTCTGCGTGACGCTCGGCGCGCCGGACGACTGGAACGACCATATGCGTCTTTATGACGAGGCGTTTGCGAACTGGTCGAACGCTTTGACCGTCAGTACGGAGGAGCGTTACCGCATCCCCGTCGCGGGAGGGACGGCTGATTTTGCGGAGGCTGCGCCGGAGAGGGAGCTGCGGATCTTCCTGCCGCGCGGAGAGGAACCGGATCTCGTGCGCGAGCTGCCGCGCTTTACCTACGCGCCCGTGCGCGAGGGGGACTGTGCCGGCCGGATCGTCGTGCTGCGCGGCGGAGAAAGCGTCGGCGAGGTCAGACTTATCTATCTCCGCGGCGTTCCCCGCCGCGGAGAGGAAACAGGATAGACATGGAAGAGAGACTGCAAAAGATCATAGCCGCCTCGGGGCTCATGTCCCGCCGGGCGGCCGAGGAGCTGATCGCCGCCGGAAAGGTGTGCGTCAACGGCGACGTCGCCTCACTCGGCGACAAGGCGGACGCGGCGCGCGACCGGATCACGGTCGACGGAAAGAACCTCGCTCCGGCGGAGGAAAAGGTTTACATAATGCTAAACAAGCCGCGCGGCTACGTCACGACGCTCAGCGATGAAAAGCACCGCCGCACGGTCGTCGAGCTCGTGAGCGAGATCGGGCTGCGTCTCTATCCGGTAGGGCGCCTCGACATGAATTCCGAAGGACTGCTGATCATGACCAACGACGGCGAGCTGGCCGACCGCCTGATGCATCCGCGCGGCGGCGCAGAAAAGAGCTACCGCACGACCGTCGCGGGCGAGGACATCCCCGCCGCGGCGGAAAAGCTGCGGGAGCCCATGACGATCGACGGCTACCGGACGTGCGGCGCCCGCGTGGAGGTCGAGCGCCTGACGGATAAGGGCGGCGTGCTGCTGATCACGATCGGCGAGGGGCGCAACCGACAGGTGAGAAAAATGTGCGATCAGGTCGGACTGCGCGTGACGCGGCTGTGCCGTGTCAGCGAGGGCGGCCTCACGCTCGGCAATCTCAAAAGCGGCGAATGGAGAGAGCTTACGCGCGCGGAGATCGCGCTGCTGAAACGGACGGAGCACAGAAATGAAAACAGATAAAGCGGATCTCGTCGTGATCGGCGGCGGGCCGAGCGGCATGCTCTGCGCCATCCGCGCCGCGGAAAACGGCAAGCGCGTCACGATCCTGGACGGCAACCGCCATCTCGGACGCAAGCTGCGCATCACGGGCAAGGGGCGCTGCAACCTCACGAACGACTGCGACGTCAGGACCGTGCTGCAGAATATCCCCGGAGACGGGCGTTTTCTGTACAGCGCGCTCACGCGCTTCCCGCCGGAGGAGACGATGGCGCTCTTCCGCTCACTGGGCGTTCCGCTCAAGACCGAGCGCGGGAGCCGTGTCTTCCCCATCTCGGACAAAGCGGACGACGTGGCGGACGCGCTCGTACGCCGTCTCGAGACTCTCGGCGTCCGCGTCCTGCGGACGCGCGCGCAGAAGATCCTTACGGAAAACGGCGCCGTCTGCGGCGTCGGGCATGAAGAGGGCGTGATCGCGTGCCGCGCGGCCGCGCTCTGCACGGGCGGACGCTCTTATCCGCTGACAGGCTCGGACGGCGCGGGCTACGAGATGGCATGCGCGCTCGGCCACACGATCGTGCCCACGCGACCCTCGCTCGTCCCGCTGGAGAGCGGCGACGCCTCCTGCGTCGAGATGCAGGGCTTCTCCCTGAAAAACGTCGTCCTGCGCGCATACGAGGACGACAGGCTGATCTTCCGCGAGCTCGGCGAGATGCTCTTCACGCACTTCGGCGTGTCCGGCCCGCTGGTGCTCTCGGCCAGCGCGCATATGAGAAGCATGGGGCGGGCGAACTACCGCCTGGAGATCGATCTCAAGCCGGCGCTGGACGAGAAGAAGCTGGATGAGCGTATCCTGCGCGACTTTGAAAAATACGCGAACCGCGAATTCAAAAATGCGCTGGACGACCTCGCGGCGCGCAGCATGATCCCCGTGCTGCTGCGGCTCTCCGGCATCCCGGAGGATACGAAGGTCCACAGCATCACGCGTGAGCAGCGGCGCCGACTGGCGGTCCTGTTCAAGGCTTTTCCCGTGTCCGTCAGCGGCTTTCGCCCGATCGACGAGGCGATCGTCACGGCGGGCGGAATCTCGACCAGGGAGGTAGACCCGCGCACGATGGGCTCCAAGCTCGTTCCCGGCCTGTATTTCGCCGGGGAGGTGCTTGACCTCGACGCCTATACCGGAGGCTTCAATCTGCAGATCGCCTGGGCCACGGGCAACGCGGCCGGATGTGCGATCGGAGCGACAGAATAAAAAGGAGACATAGAATGAACGGACATTACGCAATCGCGATCGATGGGCCCTCCGGCGCGGGCAAGAGCACGCTCGCACGCCGCGCGGCGAAGGAATTCGGCTTTCTATACGTAGACACCGGCGCGATCTACCGCACGGTCGGTCTTGCCGCTCACCGCGACGGCATCGACTGCCACGATGAGGCGGCCGTTGCCGCGATCCTGCCGGCGCTCGACATCCGGATGGGCTACAATCCCGAAGGGGAGCAGCGCATGTTCCTCAACGGCGAGGACGTCTCCGACGAGATCCGTGCGCCGGAGATCTCCATCTGCGCCTCCGACGTCTCGTCTCTGCCCGCCGTGCGCGCCTTCCTGCTGGAAATGCAGCGCAAAACGGCGCGGGAGAATCACGTTATCATGGACGGGCGCGACATCGGAACGGTCGTGCTGCCGGAAGCGGAGCTGAAGATCTATCTGACCGCCTCCGCAGAGGCCAGAGCGGAACGCCGGCTCAAGGAACTGCTTGCCAAGGGCGTGGAGACGAGCTTCGAGGAAGTGCTGCGCGACATCGAGTATCGCGACTATCAGGACACGCACCGCGAGACCGCGCCGCTGCGTCAGGCGGAGGACGCCGTGCTGCTCGACACCAGCCATATCGGCCTGGAGGAGAGCTGCGAGCGTCTTTTCCGCACGATCCGCGAGAAGCTGGGCATCGGGAACTGACGGGATGAAAGAGATCAGAGTGGCCAAAAGCGCCGGCTTCTGCTTCGGCGTCAGCCGCAGCGTGGACATGGCCGAAAAGCTGCTGGAGGAATACGGCGGCGCCTGCAGCCTCGGCCCGATCATCCACAACGAGGACGTGGTGAGCGAGCTGCGCCGCCGCGGCCTGCGCGTGATCGCCTCGCCGGAGGAGATCCGGCCGGGCGAGCATGTCATGATCCGCGCCCACGGGGCCGCGCCCTCCGTCTATGAGGAGCTGGAAAAACGCGGCGCCCTTGTCACGGACGCCACCTGCCCGAAGGTGAAGATGATCCACCGCATCGTCCGCGAGGCCGCGGAGGAGGGGCGCTACGTCATCGTCATCGGCATGCGCGCGCACCCCGAGGTCGAGGCGATCTGCGGCTGGTGCGGCGAGCACGCTGTGCTGGAAAATCCTTCCGATTGCTCCCATTGGCTGGAAGAAAACCCGCATTTATTTGACAAAATGATCACTATTGTGGTCCAGACGACCCAAACAAGCGGTAATTTTACCGAATGTTGCGATGTACTAAAAAAAAGATGTACAAACCTGAAAATATCTGATACAATATGCCTTGCTACGTCCACGCGGCAGGAGGAGGCAAAGGCCCTTTCCTTGCAGTGCGGAGCCATGGTAGTGATCGGCGGTAAGCACAGTGCGAACAGCCTGCATCTCGCCGAGATCTGCTCGGTGGCCTGCCCGGTGGTCCGGTTCATCGAAAGAAGCGACGAGCTGGATCCGGGAACACTGCGGGATATCGACATCGTCGGGATCACGGCCGGCGCATCCACCCCCGCCTGGATCATTAAGGAGGTAAGAAACAAAATGAGTGATGAGATCAAAATGGAAGAGTCCACTATCGAGGCAGTCGAGGCAGTCGAGAAGGAGCAGTCCTTCGACGAAATGCTGGAGGAGACTCTCAAACCTATAAATAACGGAGATAAGGTCAGCGGCGTCGTCGTTGCCATCACGGCCACCGAGGTCAGCATCGACCTCGGGACGAAGTATTCCGGCTTTATCCCCACGACCGAGTTCATCGAGGATGGCTCCAAGGTCGAGGACGTCGTCAAGGTCGGCGATACGATCGAAGCGATCGTCGTTCGCGTCAACGACGTCGAGGGCACCGCGCAGCTTTCCAAGAAGCGTCTGGACGCCGTTAAGATCTGGGATACCGTCGAGCAGGCTGTCGAGAGCGGCGAGATCATCGAGGGCGTCGTCACCGAGACCAACAAGGGCGGCGTTGTCGTCAACTATAAGGGCGTGCGCGTGTTCGTCCCCGCCTCCCAGACCGATCTGCCCCGTGAGGCCGATCTGAGCGAGCTCGTCAAGAAGACCGTGCGTCTCAAGCTCACCGAGGTCAACAAGGCCCGCAAGCGCGTCGTCGGTTCTATCCGCCGCGTCGCCCAGGCCGAGCGCCGCGCCGCCACCGAGGCGATTTGGAACGAGATCGAGGTCGGCAAGAAGTATCACGGCACCGTCAAGTCCCTGACCAGCTACGGCGCGTTTGTCGACATCGGCGGCATCGACGGCATGGTCCATGTCTCCGAGCTGAGCTGGAACCGCATCCACCAGCCCTCCGAGGTCGTCTCCGTCGGCGACGAGATCGACGTTTACGTCATCTCCTTCGACAAGGAGAAGCGCAAGATCTCCCTCGGCTACAAGGATCCCGACGCCAACCCATGGACCGTGTTCACCAGGCGCTATTCCGTCGGCGACGTGGCTTCCGTCACGGTCGTCAAGCTGATGGAGTTCGGCGCTTTCGCGACTGTCGTCCCCGGTGTGGACGGCCTGATCCACATCTCCCAGATCGCCAACCGCCGCATTGACAAGCCGGGCGACGTACTGACCGTCGGCGACGTCGTCGAGGCGAAGATCACCGCGATCGACGAGGAGAAGCACAAGGTCTCTCTGTCCATCCGTGCGCTGTCCGCCCCCGCTCCCGCCGCCCCCGTTGAGGAGCAGAGCGCGGAAGAGGAGAGCGGCGAGGACGCCATGGTCTATGACCTCTCCGCCGACGGCGAGGCCACCGGCGAGGCTCCGGCCGACGATGCCGGAGACGAGGCCTGATCCCTCACACAACATAAAAAAGCCCCGATCCGTCAGGATCGGGGCTTTTTTTGCCGCCTATCAGATCTTTTCGCTGATCCAGCTGAGAATGTCGCGATAAACGTCGCGGTAGTTGGTTTCGTTGAGCATTTCGTGCCGTCCCTCGGGGTAGAGGCGGATCGTGACGTCCTTCATCCCGACGTCGCAGAACATCCTGTACGCGCGGTTCACGCCCTTGCCGTATTCGCCGACGGGGTCCGCGTCGCCGGACATGAAGTAGACGGGAGTGGCCTTGTTCATCTTCGCGGCGTTGTCCTTGTTCGAGATGAACTTGATGCCCTCCATCATGTCGCGGTAAAGGCTGCATTTGCCGACGAAGCCGCAGAGCGGATCGTCGATATATTTCTTCACGTTCTCCTGATCGCGGGAGAGCCAGTCGAAATCCGTATAGCGGAACTTGATCTTTTTGTTGTATGAGCCGAAGGCGATGTCGTTGAGCTTTTTCCCGTCGCCGCGCGGCCCGCTTTTCTTCACCATGGAGTTCGCCATCCAAAGGCCGGCCGTGACCATCAGCGGGCTCTGCTGGCCGGTGCCGCTGATAATGGCGGCGTCGCAGTCGTCGGGGTAGCGGATCAGATAGGTGCGCGCGAGAAAGCTGCCCATGCTGTGGCCGAAGAGGATATAGGGCACGTTGGGGTATTTTTCCTTCATCGTGTCGTGGAGAGTCTTGAGGTCGTCCACGATGCGCCACCAGCCGTCCTTCTCGGCAAAGAAGCCCTTGTCCTCTTCGCGCTCGATGGACTGTCCGTGACCGAGGTGGTCGTCCGCAGCGACGGCAAAGCCGTTTTCGGCCAGAAAGCTCATGAAATCGGCATAGCGGTCGGCATGCTCGGCAACGCCGTGGGCGATCTGAACGACGCCGCGTACCTCGCCGTCGGGCGTGCAGGTCTTGACACGGATGCGGTTGACGCCGGTGCTGGAGATGAAATAGAAGTTATCAAATGTCGGCATGGGGCGTTTCCTCCTTTTTATGATGGGTTGCAGGATCGGCGGGAAGTCATCCTTCGGCCGGATCGGCGGTCTCTTCTTCGCCGCGGTAGTAATGCCAGCCCTTGACCCTCTCGTAGGGGAGCTTGAAGAAGGCCGTGCCGGTATTGCCCTTGATGACCTGCGTGTATTCGTTCTCGGGGTCGAACACATAGGGCACGCCGTCGAATTCGATCTCGACCCAGGCGTGCGGACGCTGGATGGGGGGCGGATTGACCAGACCGCTGTAGATCACGGCGTCGTAGCCGAGAGCCTTGGCCAGCACGTAGAATGCAGAGTTGAAGTTATAGCAGCAGCCTTTTTTGGTCGTTAAGATCTTATAGGCGGCCTCGTTGACGAAGCTCGTATCGCCGACCTCGTAGATGTCGCTCTTGCGCGCCGGCAGATAGGAATTGTGATAGGTGATGTTGTTGTACACGACCCTCAGCATCTTCAGACGCTCTTCCGGGTCTTCCAGCTTCTCGGGGTCGACCAGCTCGTCCAGCTTTGCCTGGACGAGTTCGTCCAGCTCGCGCATTCCGGTCGTGATCACGCCGTCGGGGCCGAAATCGAAATTGCCGTAAGACTCGTTGACCACGGCGCTGCCCTGCGCGTCGATGCAGTGCAGCCTCGTCCCGATGAAGAACATGCCTTCCTCGCGCAGCGGCAGGGCCTCGCTCGAGACCCAGTGCTCGCCGTCCTCCTGCAGCGCAGTCTCATGCGGGATCGAGGCTTCGGCGATGTACGGGAAGTCCGCGTCGCGGAAAGAGACGTCCAGGATCGTGCCGACTCTGGCATAGTCCTGCTCGACGTCGCCCGTGCGTCCGACGAGACGGCTGAAGATGCGCGCGGCGTCCCTGCGCGCCACGCTCTGCCCGGGGGACAGGGCGGCGTCGTCGATCCAGCCCTTTTCCATGGCGAGACAGAAAGCGCCATAGGCGGGGTCCGTCGGCTGGACGTTGTCGAAGGCGTATTCCTCCGCGGCCTTCGGGAAGAAGGCGGAGAGGATCCCAAAGAGCTCTTCGAAGCTGATCGGCTCGTCAGAGCTGAGATAGAAGGCGTCGGGTACGCCGAGATCTTTCAGTATGGCCGCGGCCTCGTTGAAACGATCCTCCGGCGAGAGCTCGGCGCCGCTGTCGCCGTCGGTCAGAACGGGGTCGAGCATGGAATACAGGATCACGGCTCCCTCGCCGCGGGTCAGGGGCTCGTCCGGGTGGAAAAAGCCGTCCTCATCGACGGAGAGAAAGGCCGTGTGGCTCGTCTCCGCGGAATCGTCCCGGAACGCGGGAGCGTAGGCAGCGGTAAACGAGAGGTCGGAGTCGAGAACAAATTCGGTCTGCGTCACGCTCTCGCCCTTGTCATCCTTCCAACCGAGGAAGGTATAGCCCTCGATCTCCGGAGCTTCGGGCAGGGTGACGGTCTCGCCCTCCTGGGACGAAAAGCTCAGCTCCTCGCCGAGCGGCGTGACGCACTTCACGGAATAGAAGACCGGCTCGGGCGTCGGCTCGACCCAGAAGGGGGTGATCACGTCGGCGTCCGGTCCCTCGCGCGGGAAGATCAGACCGGCCTCTGCCAGGTAGAGAACACAGCCCAGCGCGATCGCCGTGACGAGCAAGATGCCGATCATGACGCGCAAAAAGCTGAGGACGCCGCTCTTCCGATGGCGTTCGACGTGCTTCTTTTCGGCTTTTTCTGTTTTCTCCGCCTTAACCGACATCCAGGTTCACTTCCTTAACGATCTCTTCGCCGCCGTCACGGTAGGTCCACACCCAGAAGCCCGGGTAGATGAGCTCGCCGTCCTCGGCGGTGCCGCCTTCCTCGTTCAGACAGCTGGGAGCGTAATAGGCCTCCAGCGGCTGTCCGATGGCATCGTAGAGCAGCGCAACGTCCTCGTCGATCAGCGCGAGCGCGGCGTTGTACTTTTCCTCGTCAAGGGCGGAGGCCTCGGGCGTGGGCTCCGGCTCGGCGCTCGGAGCGGCGCTCTCGGCCGGGGCAGGGGGCGCTTCGGGCGTGGGCTCACTCACCGGAGGGGGCGTGGGATCGGATGCGGGCGGAGTCTCGGACGCTTTTCCGCAGGCGGAAAGCATAAGCAAAACACACATCAGAACGATGCTTGTGATCAGGTACTTTTTCATGCTGTTCTCCTTAAAATGGACGCGATACGCGGCTTTCGGCCGTACTTTGTTATTTTATATCCTGCGTCGGTTAAAGTCAATACAAAACCGGGACAAGCAAAGCCTGTCCCGGTGAACGCACGGGTATGGATCAGTCGTTATCCGCCGCGGCGAAGGGTGCGCCGCAGTCGGGGCAGAAGCGGGGCGGATGCTCCGGGTCGGGGTTTGTCCAGCCGCACTTGTCGCAGACGAACTGGACCGCGTCCTTCGGCTTTTCTTCGCCGCAGGCCGTGCAGTTATGACCGCGGTTGAAGCTGCCGCACTTCGCGCAGTACCAGCCGTCCAGAACGAAGGTCTCTGGGTCGTTGTCGCCGGCGGCCGGCTCGTCGCTCTCGACCGGATGGTCGGGCACGGTCGGCTCGGTTTCCTCCTCCGGCACGTCTGCCGGGATCACGGGAGCCGGCGCGGGAGCGGGAGAGGGCGCGGGCTTCCGTTCCACCGCGGCAGGCGCGGCGGCCACGGCGGCGGGCTTGGATCTGAACACGCGCGCGGCCTCCTCCGAGGCACGGCGCCGGTTCTCCTCCTCCGCCTCTTCCTCCGCCTCCAGCGCTCTCTCCCGGCGGGAAACGATGACCAGCGTGACGGCGGCGGCGATCAGCGCGAGGATCAGAACGCCCATGAGGATCAGCAGGAACTGGCTGCTGTTCCGGCCGGAGGGCCGCGTCGGCGTGACGCTGGGCTCGGGAGGCTCGGGCGTAGGCTCGGGCGTGGGCTCCGGCGTCGGTT
>JAFSNA010000034.1 GCA_017447645.1 Oscillospiraceae bacterium | reverse complement strand
GATGATCGTCGAGCCGAAGAGGATCAGCACGATCGGGAACAGCCACAGCACGAACATCGGATAGTTCGGATCGGCCATCGTGCGCTGGAACCACATCATGTGATTGGTGCTGTAGTAGGTGATGTACTGGATCCAGGGCAGAACCAGCGCGGGCGCCGCGGCGAAGAGGCCGCAGATGATGCCGTTGGCCTTGCCGCCGAGGGTGTTGTAGTTGAAGCTGTTGGTCGCAACAGAGATCGCGATGTAGTAGGTGAAGAACAGCAGCACATAGGGCAGATAGCGCAGGATCGGCGCCTCAAAGGCCTTGATGGCCAGCGTCCAGAGACGGAAGTCGGCGAAGAAGAAGTAATCCTCGACAAAGACGATGGCATAGGCGACCGTCACGACGATCAGCGCGAGCAGCACGCTCAGCCCCAGCTTCTTGCCGGAGAGCTTCACGCCGCGGTCGGCGAGATCGATGCCGTGCTTCTTGCCATAGGCGTTGTAATAGACGATCATGCTCAGGATCGTGAACAGGCCGCAGCAGGTGGACCACAGACCCAGACCCATGGCCTCGCCCTGCGCAACGGGCATCGAGTTGCCGATATTGAGCAGCGTCAGATAGATCACGCTGCCGAACACGGCGCCGGCCAGCAGGGACAGCCAGAACCACAGCTTGCCCTTCTTATCGGCGACCTTCATGGGCTCGACGGGCGCTTCCGCGCGCAGCGGGGCGAAGGTCGGGGTGAAGACCATCAGCGTCGTGAAGGAGCAGAGGAAGATCGCGAAGCCGATCACGCCGATGAAGTTGAAGGCTTCCTTCCACTGCCAGACCTGATTGGTGGGCTCAATGGGATTGGGCGCGTTCAGCGTCTTGGAGAAGAAGTCGCAGATATAGGACTCGGAGCGGGCGGAGAAGTGGGACCAGGGGTGGATGATCGGCGGACGGTAGATGATGCGAAGCGTGTCCTTGCCGTCCACGTCCTCGCGGTACTCGGTGTACTCCTTGCGGACCTCCCACTCAGCCTTGTCCTTGCCGAAGTTCAGGAAGGCCTGGGCCGTGTCGGTCTGCATGAAATAGGGGGAGCTCAGCGGCTGGCCGTCGGCGCTGACGGAGGTGCCGAAGAACTCGTCATACACGGCGGAGATCACGGCTACGTCGCGGCTGCCGTAGGGGTTGGCAAAGTTGCCGTCGTTGTCCTGGTACAGCGGGTCGTTGCAGTGGATCAGAGCCGCCGCGATCAGCGGGGTCTCGTTGAGGTTGTCCGTCTGGATCGCCGCGTTGACGGACCAGCTGCCCATCGAGTGGCCGGTCACGCCGATGCGGGAGGCGTCGACGAAGGGCATGTGGCTGAGCGCGAGAACGCCCTGATACACGCCGTCCGGCGCGAGGATGAAGAAGTCCGGCGTGATCTCGGAATCGCCGTGGTCGGGCTGGTCGATGGACAGGACGACGAAGCCGCGGCGCGCGAGCTCGACGTAGTTGGCGTCCGCCATCTCCTTGTTGTTCAGATAACCGTGGCTCGTGACGATCGCGGGCGCGGGGTTATCCTTCGTCGCCGTCTTGGGAATGAGCAGGTAGGCGGACATCGTGTAGCCGCTGTCCGTTTCGATGTTCAGCTCCTTCATGACGACCTTGCCGCCCGAGGTCTGAACGGCGCTGACAACGATGCCGCACAGCAGCATCAGCGCCAGCGACACGCACAGGAACAGCTTGGCGGTCTTTTTGACTTTTTCCATGATATGCTCTCCTCTCTTTTTATTGAAACCGTATGGGGACTGCTTCCAGTATAGAATAAATAGTTTCCGGCGGCAAGTATTTATGTTCCACAAAAATGTATCCGCTTTTCTGTGGAACTTGACCGAGACGAAAGGAATTGCGCCGGCCCGAGGGCTATGATATACTGTCAAAAAAGGGAAAAAGAGCGCTTTTTCCGCACAGGAAAGGATCGGGATGCAGCATGAAGCTGGAATGGATGGGCCCCTACCGCGGGATCATAGGAGATTTTTACCGCTCGGCGAACGGCTATTCGCAGATCTGCAAGGTTGAAATGTTCGGCGAGCCCGTGCCCTTCTCTCCCTATGAGGTGCAGATCATGGAGCATATTCTGGAATATGTCGACGAGCACAAAAATATGAAGTGGTACGCCAACCGGCTCGGGCTGAGCCAGGCGACCTACTCGAAATACGTACGGAAGCTGGTCGACAAGGGCTTGCTCGAAAAGTATCACGAGGCGGGGAACAGAAAGAACATCATTTTAAAGGTCTCTCCGCTCGGGCTGAAAGAATACGGCGAATACGCCGCGCTTGCCAGAGAGCGCTGGTTCCAGGAGCTGTTCGAGCTTCTTGACAGCGCCAGCCCGGAGGAGCTGGAGACCGTAAAAAAGGTCTTTGCCATCTTCGGTCACTGGCACGGCGAAAAGGCGGCCTCCGACGACGAGAACGCCGAACTGATCCGTGTGGAATGAGCCCGTAAACAAACAGGGAGCCTGCGGCAAGCTGCCGCAGGCTCCCTGTTTTCGTAGGTTTCTTTTCAGCCGATGTACTCGTCCCGCTTCGAGAGCTGCTTGACCAGCACGAAGGCCAGGACGAAGACTATGAGCACGAAGACGATAAAGGTCGTGGAGACGCTTTCGGCCTCGTTGACGGCAATATAGTCGTACAGACCATGGATCACCGTGGGGACGAGGAGCGCGAGGAAGCGCCAGAAGCGGCTCAGTCCCGCTTCGCCCTGATTGGCGCTGCGCTTTGCCAGACCGTAATACGCGCCCATGAACACGCCGAAGCAGGCGTGGCCGGGCACGGCCGTGATCGCGCGCATCAGCGCCGCGCCGAGACCGTAGGCCAGCACATAGCCGATGTTTTCCCACAGCGCGAAGCCCAGCGAGACGAACACCGCGTACACCACCGCGTCGAAGCGGCAGTTGAAGGCGGGAGAGTTCCAGGTACGCCATCTCAGAAGGAGATACTTGAAGCCCTCCTCCGAGAGCGCGACGACGACGAAAAACATCCAGATCGGGTAGGCGGGATTGTTCTCGCCGCCGGGGAGGAAGTAGGCCAGAGCGATCGAGCCTACAGTCTCGGTCGCCACGGCGAGGAAGGTCGCCACGACGCCCCAGAGCACCAGCGAGAGCAGCAGCCTGCCCGGCTCCTTCTCGATGCGGTCATGCCGGTAGACGTAGACGAGCAGGACCGCCGCGGGCAGGATCGCCGCGCCGATCAGCAGCGCCTTAGGCGCGAGATAGAGAAAGGAATAGATCAGAGAAATCAGCATGGTTCATCCCTCGATCGGCAGCGTCCAGTAGTGCTGCTGAAACAGGTCGGTGAAGCGGTAGGTCATCAGCGCCTGCGTGCCCGCCGGGAAATAGGCGTCGTAGACCTTCAGCTCGCCGTCCACGACCAGCGGATCGCCCAGCATATAGCTGTCCCGATAGCTGCCGTCCGTGCCGTAGTAGTCGCAGAGGAAGTCGAGCCGGTCGCCGTCCTTGAGCGTGCACGCGACGGTTTCTTCCCCGGCGTCGGAGGGATGCCTGAAATCGACGCTCTCGCCTGCCTGGGTCAGACTCTTGGCGACGGTATCGGTCTCGCCCGCGTAGACGCTGCGCACGCCGACGACGGAACCGCGGCCCTCGCTGTCAAAGGAGATCAAAAGCTCGGCGCGCTCGCCGTTGAGAAGCACCGGGACATAACCGGTATCGACGCGGTCGGCGCCGCTGCCGGTGGTGTATTCGTGGTAATAGGCGATGAAGCGGCCGTTGATCGTCAGCCAGGTCATCTCCTGCGGCGCCATCAGGTCGCCCTCGTCGGTCCACTCGCAGATATAGTCGCGGCCGAGGTCGATGAAGCCCTCGCCGTCATAGACGAACATGTTCAGCGCAAGCTCGCGCACGAGAGACCACTGATCTTCACTCAGCACGATCACGCGCTCGCCCGCGGCGGTCTCGGTCCAGACCAGGGCGGAGGGATCAAAGAGGTTGTCCGCGATGTAAGCTGCGGCGTCCTCCTGCGGCAGCGAGCGGCCGAAGAGGTAATCCGTGCTGCCGGAGAGACCGGACATCGAACCCATGTCGCCGCCGAGGAAGGCGTTGATCAGCTCGCTGATCAGATCTGCGTTCGAAGAAGAGGAATAAGAGCCGCCGGAAGAGCCGCCGTAGCTGCCGGAACCGGAAGAGCTGCCGTAACCGCTCGGATAGCCGTATCCATAGCTGCCGGCCGAGCCGGAGAGACCGTACTGGCTGAGATCGCCGAAGAGCGAGGAGTAGGGGCTGGTATAGCCGCCGGTCGAAACCTGACCCGAGGTCTCCAGCGATGCGAACTCGCGGATGCACTGCGAATAGCTCTCGTCCAGGCCGATGGCGTCGTAGGTCTTCACGGCCTTGTCGACGTTGGAGAGCTTGCGGTAGGGGAAGTAGATGGACACGCCGTAGGCGTTGTTCATGTTCGAGGAGGTGCGGTTGTACTTCACCGCGCCCAGCACCGCCTGCGCGAGCTTCTGCCCTTCGGCGTTGCCGATGTTGCTCGCAAAATGCACCAGGTCGATCTGGTCGATGGCGGTGCTGCGGGCGAACTCGCGGGTGTTGCTGCGCGCCGCGGAGACCTGGCTGTATTCCTTGTCGGCGATCATGCCGCTGATCGACTCGGAGAAGGCTTTGAAAGCGGGCGGCACGGCGGAGGCCAGCTCCGCAAGGTCGACGACCGAGAGCGTGGCGGATTGGCCGGACGCGCTCTGCGCACAGGCGGCGACGAAGTCGTCGACGATCATGCGGCCGACCTCTGTCGTCGGGGTGGAGCTGTTGGCCGAGAGCTTGGTCAGCCAGTTGGTATAGTACCAGCCGGTGCCGGGCTCGGTCTCCTCGGAGGCGACGAGGTAGTCCGCGTAGTTCGCAAGCATCAGGCCGTTTTCGAGCGTGCCCATCAGACAGGCGTCGAAGCCGACGAGGTCGAACTTCACCCCGCCCTTTTCGAGCGCCTGCTTGATCCCGGCCAGCGTCATCGAGCTGTTGGAGCCGTATCGCTGGTCATAGCCGAAGCCGCTGACCGAGCCGCCGCCGTGATCCCAGAAGATCAGCTGATAGCGGTCGGCCGGGAAGCCCTTCGCGCAGTATGCGATAAAGTCCGCCAGCGTTTCCGGGTCGGTCATCGAGGAGGTGCCGGCATTGTTTTTCAGCGCCTTGAGACTGCCGTTGACGATCTGGTAGATCTGGTTGGAGCGGGTACTGACCACGTTGTTGTTCCAGCGTGTGCAGCCGCCCGTGTAGACGATCAGGTTGACCTTGTCGCTGAGATTGGCGCGCGTCATCTCCAGCAGGTCCTTCGTGGCCATGCCGCCGCGGGACTCAAGGTCCGTGCCGCACATG
>JAFSNA010000033.1 GCA_017447645.1 Oscillospiraceae bacterium | reverse complement strand
TTGCCGCCGATGCAGCCCGTGCCGATCTCGCGCTTTTTGATCGCCATGAGGTCGGCGGTCGTGAAATATTTCCGGCAGAGAGCAAAACGCTGCGGCTCCGTGCCGAGCAGGCAGCGGATGATATTGTCCTTGCGCGCCGCGGCCGCGGCGTCTTCGGGCTCGTCGCCCTTCGCGGCGGCGAAGTCGAACATGCTGTCCCAACAGTCGCGCCGCTCGCCGGTCTGCGTGAAGATGTCGAAAATGCCGTAGCTCTCCGCGCTGGAGGTGACGAGCGTGCAGTTCGCCCCGTCGATCCGGATGGGGAAGTACATGTACTCGGTGCTCCGCCCCTCGACCTTGACCGCGTGGATATAGGTCGCGGCGTTCATCGTGCGGATGTTCATCAGTACGGGCGTTGCGTGGCGGATGCGGGAGACGGTCTCATAGATGTGCTTTTCGTACATGATCGGCACGTAAGCGATGGACTTCTTCTCGCGCAGGAAAGGACAGGTCAGGCAGAAGAAGTTGCAGACCATCATGTCCGAGAACCAGTATTTCTGCAGCTCGGAAAGACAGTCGAAGATATAAAAGGCGCCCTCGTTCTCTGCGGCGATGATGCGATGCACCTGTACGGCGAAGGTCTCGAAGCCGACCGTCGGATCGAGCCTGTATTTTTTCACGTTTGCGCCGCGCTCGGCGAGCGCCTGGGCGTCGATGACCTCGTCGTGATCGCCGAAGCGCAGATAGACGATGCGCTGGCCGTCGCGCGCGGTATGAGCCACGAATTGCGTCGCGGCGAAGATATAGTCGCGGATATGCGCGATCTGCCACAGCACGGTATCTCCGCTGCGCAGCCCGTCGATCGCGCGGTCCAGACCCTCGATGCCGGTTCCGATGCGTCTGTCGTCCATGAAGCGTCCCCCCGTCCGAAAAAAGAATAAAAACATTCTATCATCACAGGGGACTGTTTTCAACGGGAAAACCATGCTATAATGGCCTTGACATTCGAAAAAGAGAGGGTTTGCGCCATGCAATACGATTTCGAGACTGTTTTGGACCGCAGCGGAACGAATTCCGTCGCCGCGGACATCATCCCCTGGAACGAGCAGCCGGAGGAGGGCTTCGATCCCATCCCGATGTGGATCGCGGACATGGCCTACCCCGTCGCACCGCCGGTGCTGGACGCGATACGGCGCCGTCTCGACCTGCCGACGCTTGGTTATTACAGCCTCTCGGACGAATACTTCGACAGCATCCTCTCCTGGCAGCGCCGCCGCAACGGCGTCGAAGGACTCGAGCGGGAGCATATCGGCTATGAGAACGGCGTGCTCGGCGGCGTGGCCTCGGCCGTACAGGCCTTTACCGCGCCGGGCGAGAAGATCCTTGTCCACAGCCCCACCTACATCGGCTTCACGCACACGATTGGGACGCTGGGCCGCGTGCTTGTCCACTCGCCGCTCGTGCGGGATGAAAAGGGCGTCTGGCGCATGGACTACGCCGACATGGACGCAAAGATCAGGGAGCATGGCATCCACCTCGCCATCTTCTGCTCGCCGCACAATCCCTCCGGCCGCGTGTGGGAACGAGAGGAGATCGAGCGCGCGATGGCGGTGTTCCGCGACAACGGCTGTCTTGTGATCTCCGACGAGATCTGGTCGGATATCATCATGCCGGGATACCGGCACATCCCGACCCAGTCCGTGAACGCCGACGCGCGCGAGCGGACGCTGGCCTTCTATGCGCCGAGCAAGACCTTTTCGCTCGCCGGCCTCGTCGGCTCGTACCATGTCGTCTTCAACAAGTATCTCCGCGAGAGACTTGAGCGCCAGAGCGAGCAGAGCCATTACAATTCCTGCAGCGTGCTGTCGATGCACGCCCTTATCGGTGCTTACTCCCCGGAGGGCGAGGACTGGGCCGATCAGATGATCCGGGCGATCGAGGGCAACTTCGACTACGCCTGCGGCTTCATCGCGGAAAACTTCCCCGGCGTACGCGTCATGCGGCCGCAGGGCACCTATATGCTCTTCCTCGACTGTCACGATTTCTGCGCCGCGCACGGCGTTTCCATCGGCGAGCTGCAGCGCCGCGGCGTGCGCGCGGGCGTGATCTGGCAGAACGGCGAGCACTTCGTCTGGCCGGAGACGATCCGCATGAACCTTGCGCTGCCGCTCTCAAGACTTCGCGAGGCCATGGAGAGACTGAAAAAATACGCGTTTACAGTCAGCGCAGACGCTTGATTTAATGTTTTTCGCGAGAAAAGAAAGGAGTCGAACATGAAAAAGATTCTCAGCATCCTCCTGCTCGCCTCGATGCTGCTGGCTCTGGCGGCCTGCGGCGCACAGACGGCAAAGACGAACGCCGCGGCGCAGGCTGTGGAAGAGGGACTGGCAAAGCAGCCGGAGACGAAAGCGCCCTCGGCCGAGAAAGCCCCCACGGAAGAAGCTCCCGCCGAGGAAGCTCCCGCCGAGGAAGCTCCCGCGGAAGAGCCTCCCGCCGAGGAGCCCCCCGCGGAAGAGCCTCCCGCCGAGGAGCCCCCCGCGGAGGAAGCCCCCGCGGAAGAGCCGGCGACGGAAGCGGAGCCGGAGGCCGAGGACATGCTTGGCAAAAAGTCGGGGGAAAACACCTATACCAACCGGGCTCTGGGCATCCGGGCGGAGTTCCCCTCCGGCTGGGTGATCCTCAGCGACGAGGAGACCGCGCAGGTGATGGGCATCGTAGCGGACAGCTTCAGCAACGAGGACCTGGCCGACCTGCTGCGTGAGAGCGGCTCGCTTTGCGATCTCTATGCGGTCGACATCCTGAGCGGCCTCAACAACGTGAACATCATGCTCGAAGACCTGGGCGCCATCAACGGCATCATCATCAAAGAGGATTCCTATCTGGATCTGGGCGTCAGCCAGCTCAAAGACGTATTTGAGCAGATGGGCTTGAACA
Organism: Oscillospiraceae bacterium; assembly: GCA_017447645.1. GTDB lineage: Bacteria > Bacillota > Clostridia > Oscillospirales > Oscillospiraceae > Limivicinus. The sequence goes on along the minus strand of JAFSNA010000033.1, from coordinate 2 downwards.
AT
>JAFSNA010000032.1 GCA_017447645.1 Oscillospiraceae bacterium | reverse complement strand
GCTCCACCGAGGCCACCCGGCCGCTCGCGTCGAGCCGCGTCTCCCCCGTCCAGCTCTCCTCCGGTCCGGAGAAATCCGCCTCCGGATGCGCGGAGAGCACCGTATCGCGAAAGTCGATCGGGCTGCAGCGCACGACGCTGACATAGTTCGGGACGTCCTCGGCCGTTTCGGGGCTCTCGACGCTCACGAGATACGGCACCGCGCTCCACACGTCGGCGCTGTTCTCGGTCCGCGAGGCGGAGGACGAATGAAAAGCGGCAAAGACCGGAGCGCCTCCGGCGGCAAGATATTCCCCGCGCGTGCTCTCGACGGCCGCGTGTATGATCTGTTCGTTTTCGTCATATCGTTCTCCCCATTTCGCTTTGCGTTCATCCTCGCTCTGCCAGGCCTGACAGCAGGCGTAGTCGGTACAGACCTGCGCCTCGCCGTGCTTGGCGAAGGACGCGCAGTACATCGCGTAGCTGCGCGCCGCCACGGCCTGGGCCTTGAGCGCCTCGGGATGGAAGGACGCGGGCATCTCGGCGGAGACGACGCCCCGCAGATAGTCCTGCATGTCCATTTCGTCGATCGCGCCGTCCTTTTTCAGCACGGCGATCGTCTGCGGCGCGCCCGGCGCCGCGCTCTCCGGCGGCGGAGGGGACGGAGAGGGGGAAGGCGCCTCGTTCACCGCGGCCGACGGCGTCGGATTTGCCTCCCCGCCCCCGCCGGACGCGCGCGCCGTGATCCGGTTTGCCAGAAAGGGGAGCCCCACCGCGACGAGCAGCGCGATGTAGGCGCAGAGGATCGTTCTCTTCATGCCTTGTCTCCTGTAAAAAGCCCGTCCCGCGCCCGGGTATGAGTACGACTTGACGGCGTGGGCAAATGGGGGTAAAATTATTCTGTTATCATTCTATTAAAGCGGGTCTGAAATTATGCAGAAAGATGCTTTGGAAAAAACCTGCTACGTCGGCGGCGCGGGCGCCTTCGGCGTGTTCCTCCGCTGGCTGCAGACGCAGGTGGCCTTCAACGACGAGGGCCTGCCGGATCCGAGCGTGTTCAACGTTCTCGTGCCGCTCTCGATCCTGGCCGCGGGCGCGGTCTTCTTTTCCTTCGTCAGGCGCTGGCGCGAGCACCGCTATTATCTGCCCTCCGCCTTCAACAAGGCGCTGCGCAACGATGGGCTGCTCTACGGCGCGCTGCGCTGGTTCCTCGGCGCGCTGATGTGCCTGGGCGCGGTCGCGCTCTTCGCCAAATGCGAGGCGGACCGCAACGTCGGCTTCTACCGTGTTCTCGCCGTGCTCGGGCTGATCTCCGGCGCGGCCTTCCCCTTCGTCATGCGCGAGGCCAACGAGGAGGAGCCGAGGCTCCGACTCGTGTGCGCGCTGCAGGCCGCGCCGATGCTGCTCTTCGCCTTCTGGCTCGTCACCTGTTATAAGGTCAACTCTATCAACGGCGTCGTCTGGGTCTACGGCGTCGAGATCGTGTCCTGCTGCTTTTTGCTGCTGGCCTTCTTCCGCGTGGCCGGCTTCGCCTATTCCACGGCCGATCCCTGGCACAGCCTGTTCTTCTGCATGTTCGCGGCCTTCCTTGCGATCGTGTGCCTGGCGGACGGGCGCTATATGGGCATGCAGCTGATGCTGCTCGCCGCGGCCGGGATGCTGATGCTCTATAACTGGGTCCAGATCTCCAACCTCCGGCGCAGAAAGGCCGACCCCTATGCCGACGCGGCGGAGACGGGAGGCTTTGAGCCGCTTTACACGCCGAAGGAGAAGGACGAATGACCAGGATCCTTTTCATCTGCTGGGGCAATATCTGCCGCAGCCCCGCCGCGGCCCTCGTTTTCGACGAGCTGGCACGGCGCGCGGGACAGGAAAACGACTTTATCACCGCCTCCGCCGGCGTCAGCGACGAGGAGGAGGGCAACGGCGTCTATCCGCCGATGCGCCGCGTGCTGGAAGCGCGCGGGCTCGACTGCGCGGGCCACGCGGCCCGGATGCTGCGCCGCGCCGATTACGAGGCCTTCGACCTGCTGGTCTGCATGGACGAGGCCACGATCGGCCGCACGCGCCGCTTCTTCGGCGGCGATCCGGAGGGCAAGGTGCGGAACCTGCTCGACTACGCCGGCCGCCCGGGCGAGGAGATCGACGACCCCTGGTACACCCGTGACTTTGAGCGGGCCATGCGCGAGATCGAGCTGGGCTGCCGCGCGATGCTCGACGCCCTCGGCTCCGTCACGCTGGATCTCTCCGCCTGCCGCGACCGCGCGGAGCTCTACGCCGTGCTGCGCGAGGGCCTGGCGCTGCCGGATTACTGCGGCAGCAACCTCGACGCGCTCTGGGACGTGCTGACCGAGCCGGGATACCGCGCGCGGCGCTGCCGTCTGATCCTCCCGGACGAGGAGAGCCCCCTCGCCTCCTACGCCAAGCTCGTGCGCGAGACCATGCGCGAGGCCGGCGTGCTGGCGTAAGAATTCCATTTTTAAGCAAAGAGGAGAACGGCAGGATGCCGTTCTCCTCTTTTTCGTCTCTCCCGTCCCGCGAAGGCCGATCCCAAAAAGAAAAAAGCAGGAGGTGTTTTACACCCCCTGCTTTTCTTCGTCGGCGCCGATCTCGTCCAGGCTCTGTGCGATCTCGCCCAGCCTGTCGGCCAGGTCCGCGGGCAGCTCTTCCTTTTCCGGCGGCGTGTCGCCGATGCTGCACAGAAAGCGCTGCCATTCGCCGTCGAGGAGCCCCAGGGCCTCCTGAGCCTTCTCGCGCAGATGCAGATAGCTCTCCTCCGCGGCCTGTACGGTCCGCTGCTCGCGCTCCTCGCGCGCCGCGGCCAGCGAACGGGTCTTTTCCTCGGCCTCCGCGGACAGGCGGACGGTCTGCTCCTCCGCTTCGGCCACGATGCGTGCGGCCTCTTCCCGCGCTTCGGCCAGGATGGTCTCGGCCTGCGCCTTCGCCTCGGCGATGAGCTGCTGGGCGATGACCTTGGCCGAGAGGATGGCCTCGCCGATCTCCTCTCTGCCGCTCGAGAGCTTCTGCGCCTGCTCGCGCAGCGTGATGTTCTCGCGCTCCAGCGAGGCGGCGCGGCGGCTGAAGTCCTCGATCACGCTCTCGACCCTGGCGGCGTTATAGTATTTTTTCTTGGCAATCTCCAGTCCGAGCAGCTCGAGATATTCTCTTCCCAGCGCCATGGGCTCACCCGCTTTCCGCTTTTCTTCTGCAAAGAGTATAGCAGAAAACGCCGCGCTTATCAATAAAAAAGCGCGGCGGAGGACTGGCGTTTTGCGTGAAAAGCTGTTATACTGTTTTATTATTGAAGCACACACCTGTTGAAAGTGAGGCGCAGCAATATGGCAGACAATCGTCCGGAAGGCCGGAAAAGACGGATCGAGGGCGAGGGCTCCGATGTCCATCGCCGCGGCTAGGGGCTGAACACCGGCCCGGTCGGCTCCGGCGAGGGCTTCAAGCCGAGCCAGGGCCAATCGAACCGCCCGCAGCAGAGGCCCGTTTTTACCGAAAACAACAGCGGCGGGAACTATAACGGCCGCAGGAGCGGCGGCGGCGGAAGAAGCCCGCTGCTGATCATCGTCCTCCTGCTTCTGCTGGTCTTCGGCGGAAAGGGCGCTCTCTCCTCCCTGCTCGGCGGGGACGGCGGCGCTCTCTCCTCCCTGCTCGGCGGCACGGACGTGCAGGTCGTGCAGACCACGCCCGCCCCGGTGGTGAAGCCCACGCCCAGACCCACGCCCAAGCCCTCGGTCGCGGCGTCGAGTTCGGGGATCAGCAGCCAGCTGCTGCAGAGTCTTTACGGCTCCTCCACCCAGTCGAGCTGGGCGGAGCCGGCCAACACCTCCGCGGCGCTCGATCAGAGCGTCGCCTCCGGCGCGCGCGCAAAATACACCAGCATCCGCGGCCGCGGCCGGGACGAGGTGACGCTCATGGTCTACATGTGCGGCACGGACCTGGAATCCCAGGGCGGCATGGCCACGAAGGACCTGCTGGAAATGACGCGCGCGACCATCAGCGACAAGGTGCGCGTGATCGTCTTCACGGGCGGCTGCGCGCGCTGGAACAACAACGTCGTCTCCAACCGCACGAACCAGATCTACCAGGTCGTCAGCGGCAGTCTCAAGCCGCTCGAGACCAACGCGGGCACCGGCTCGATGACCGATCCGGACACGCTGGCGGGCTTCATCTCTTACTGTGCGAACAAGTTCCCGGCCGACCGCTATCAGCTGATCCTCTGGGACCACGGCGCCGGCTCGGTCAGCGGCTTCGGCTATGACCAGCGCTCCGGCACCCGCGCCTCGATGAGTCTTTCGGGGATCAAGCGGGCGCTGGAAAAGGGCGGCGTGAAATTCGACTTCATCGGCTTTGACGCCTGCCTGATGGGTACGCTCGAAAACGGCCTGATGCTCGCCGACCATGCGGATTATCTCATCGCCTCCGAGGAGACCGAGCCCGGCACCGGCTGGTATTACACCGACTGGCTGAACACGCTCTCGAAGAATTCCTCCACCCCGACGGTGGAGATCGGCAGGCAGATCGTCGACGATTTCGTCCGCGCCTGCGCTTCGGGCGCGCCCGGCCAGGCCGCCACGCTCTCGGTCGTCGACCTGGCGGAGCTGTCGCACACCGTGCCGCCCGCCTTCAAGGCCTTCTCCGAATCGATCTGCGACATGATCGCCGACAAGGAGTACAGCCAGGTCTCCACGGCCCGCAGCAACACGCGCGAGTTCGCCCGCAGCTCCGCCGTCGACCAGATCGACCTGGTGCATTTCGCGAGCAACATCGGCAACGCCCAGTCGAAGGAGCTCACCAACGCGCTGCTGGGCGCGGTGAAATACAACCGCACCTCCTCGAACATGAACAACGCCTACGGCCTGTCGATCTACTTCCCCTACCGCAGGCTCTCGAACGTCGACAAGGCCGTGCAGACTTACAGCGACATCGGCCTGGACGACAGCTATTCGCAGTGCATCCGCGAATTTGCCTCGCTGGAGACCTCGGGCCAGGCCTCGACCGGCGGCTACACCAACCCCTACGCCTCGCTCTTCGGGGACCTGAGCCAGTACGGCCTGTCCGGCTCGTCGAGCAGCTACGGCTATAACTTCGGCAGCTACGGCTCTTCCTCCGGCTCGTCGAGCAGCTACGGCTCGTCGTCCGGCAGTTCCTATTCCTCCTCCAACGCGGATCTGATCAATTCGCTGATCAGCGCCTTCCTCGGCGGGGACATGGGCTCGATGGGCAGCCTCTCCGGCAGCACGAACTACCTCTACGGCCGTTCGATGCCGCAGGAGGACGCCGCGGCCTATATCGCCGACAACCTCTTCGATCCCTCGGCCCTCGTCTGGACCGAGAACGCGGAGGGCGAGCGCGTGATCGCGCTGAGCGAGGAGCAGTGGGCGCTGGTGCGCGAGCTGGATCTGAACATGTTCGTCCGGGACGGCGACGGCTATATCGACCTCGGCCGCGACAGCATCGACATCGAGGCCTGGGACAAGGACGGCAACCTGCTCGCCCCGCAGGAGCTGTCCTGGGTGACGGTCAACGGCCGGTTCATCGCCTATTACCGCGAATACTCCACCGGCAGCGGCGCCGATCGCGTCGACACCGGCTACAGCCCGATCTTCCTCAACGGCGATCGCGCCGAGCTGCTGATCTCCTTCGACAGCGAGGACTACGGCTCCGTCGTCGGCGTGCGCCGGATCTATGACGACGGAGAGACCGACACCGTCGCCAAGAGCATGACCCAGCCGGGCGAGAGCGTCGACTTCAAGCATCCCGTCGAGACCGAGGCCGCGGAGGAGCAGAACGTCTGCGCGCTCCGCGACGGCGACGTCATCGACTTCCTCTGCGACTACTACGGCACGGACGGCAGCTATCAGGACAGCTACAAGCTCGGCGATCCGCTGGTCGTGGACGGCGAGCTGCGGGTCTACGACGCCTACTTCAAGGCCGGCACCCGCGTGCTGACGACCTACCGCTTCACCGACCTGTACCAGCAGCACTACTGGACGCTCCCGGTCGAGGGATAAAACCATGCTGATTTCTCTGATCTATTCCTTTCTCTATCTCGCGCCGAAGGGGCTGCTGATCCTGGCGGCCGTTCTGCCGGCCTTCGTGCTGATGCTCTACGTCTACCGCCGCGACCGCGTCGAGCCCGAGCCGCGCGGCCTGCTGCTGTCGCTGCTGCTCTGCGGCGTCGCGGCGACCGTGCTCGCCGTGATCTCCGAGAGCGTCGGCGCGTCGGTCCTGGCCTTCTTCCTCCCCGGCGGCGAGAGCGATCCCGCCTACGGCGTGTGGATGTACTTCATCGTCGTCGCGCTCTCGGAGGAGGGCTTCAAGTATCTCGCCCTGCGTCTGCGCACCTGGCGCTCGCCGGAGTTCAACTGCCGCTTCGACGGCGTGGTGTACGCGGTGTTCGTGTCGCTGGGCTTCGCGCTGTTCGAGAACATCGGCTATGTGCTGATGTACGGGCTCGGCGCGGCGCTGATGCGCGCGATCACGGCCGTGCCCGGCCACGCCAGCTTCGGCGTGTTCATGGGCGCGTACTACGGCATGGCCCGGCGCAGCGAGAACCTCGGCCGGCACGGACTGAGCGTCTTCTTCCGCGTCCTCGCGGTGCTGATCCCCACGCTGATCCACGGCATGTACGACTACATCGCCGTCACCGTGACCGAGGAGGTCTCGACGAGCTTCATCGTCTTTGTGATCGTGGTCTTCGTGCTGGCCTTCGTGCTGATCCGGCAGCTCTCGCGCCGCGACGAGTATATCGCCTGAGGGGCCTTCCCCATCAAATAAAAAGCGCTCCGTACCCCCCTGGGATACGGAGCGTTTTTTTGTTTTCAGCGGCGCAGCAGCGCGACGGCCGCGTCGTTGACGTTCGTCCCGGTCGGGCCGGTGATCAGCAGCCCTCCGACGGCGCGCAGCGCGTGATAGGAGTCGTTGTCCGCAAGCGCCCCGCCGGGAGACAGTCCCGCCGCCGCGAGCGCGGAGAGCGTGCCGCCGTCCGCGTAGCCCCCGGCCGCGTCGGTCGGCCCGTCGGTCCCGTCGCTGCCGAAGGAGAAGACCGCCGCGCCCTCCATCCCCGCGATCCCCTCGCAGGCGGCGAGGGCCAGCTCCTGATTCCGTCCTCCGAGCCCCTTTCCCGTCACGCGCACAACGGTCTCGCCGCCGGCGATCAGGGCGAGGCTGCGCTTTTCCTCCGCACGGGCTCTGAGCTCTCCCGCGAGCCGTCGGCCGGCGTCCCTCGCCTCGCAGCAGAGATGGTCGGTGAGGATCAGCGGCTCATAGCCGAGCGCCTCGGCGGCCTTTGCCGCGGCGGCGCAGAGCCCGCGGACCGAGCCGCACAGCCGCATTTCCGCGTTGTCCAGCTTTTTGGGCGTCTCTTGCCGCAGCAGAGCGCGCGCCTCCTCCGACAGGCGCAGGCCGTATTTCTCCGCCACGGCGAGCGCCTGGGCGCAGCTGCTCCCGTCGGGGCAGGCCGGGCCGCTGGCGATGCTGTCCGGCGCGTCGCCGAGCACGTCGCTGAGCGCGACGCCGTACACCTTCGCCGGCGCGCAGGCGAGGGCGAAGCGCCCGCCCTTGACCGCAGAGAGCCGCTTGCGGATACAGTTGATCTCAACGATGTCCGCGCCGGAGGCAAGCAGCTGCGCGGTGACGTTCTGCAGCTCCTCCGCGGGGATCAGCGGCTTCTCGAAGAGCGCGCTGCCGCCGCCGGAGAGCAGGAAGAGCACGGTGTCCTCTTCTTTCAGCCCGCTCACCAGCGCAAGCGCCTCGGCGGTCGCGGCGAAGCCGTTCCCGTCCGGCACGGGATGTCCCGCCTCAAAGCAGCGCAGGCCGGGCAGCGGGGCGCGTACATGGCCGTATTTGGTGATGACGACGCCGTCGTCGACCCCGCCCAGCTCCTCCAGCGCCGCGGCGGCCATCTGCCACGCGGCCTTTCCGACCGCGACGAGCAGCGTCCGTCCCCGCCCGGGCCGGAAGCCGCCGAGCGCGCGGCGCACGGCCTCGTCCGGCAGCACGGCGCGGATGGCCTCGCGCATGATCGTCTCGGCGTCGGCGCGCAGCGCCGCGGCCCGTTCAGCCTGTTCAGATCCCATGACGACAGCCCCCTGTTTTTTTCTTTCTTTTATTATGCCGATTCTCCGCTCCGCTGTCAACGGCGGCGCCCCGCCCGCCGCACCGCGGCAATGAAAAAACGAGAGCGCGCACGCTCTCGTTTCCTTCTTATTCGACGCGGATCAGCTCGCTCTCCCCGTCGCCGGGGGCGGTCTTTTCTCCGTGCCAGCTGCCGAAGATGGCGAAGGCCTTCTTCACCGCCTCCAGCTCCTTCTCCCCGACATGGTCCAGCAGCTCGAACAGCTCGTGGAACCAGCGTTCCCTGGCCTGCTCGGCGTAGGCTTCGTATTCCTTCAGCCCGAGCGGCGAGACCTGCAGGATGATGTCCTTTCTGTTCCCGGCCGTGTGGTATTTCTCGACCAGGCCCTTGTCCACCAGCTTCCGCACGTATTTCGAGTAGGTGGCCTGGCTCAGCCCGAGGCGGCTGGCGTACCACTTCATGTTCCGGTGCTGGTCGGCGTGCTCGAGGATGTGCTCCATGATCTGCACCTCATAGGGGGAGAAGGGCACGGGCTCGCCGAACATCTCGGTCTTGCAGATCTGGGAATAGCCGTTTGCCGAGCGGTAAAAATCTCCGATGATCTCCCGATAGGGGCCCATCCATTCCAGCTTCATCGTTCCTGCCGATCCTTTCCCGGGCATAAAAGCTCCCGTTCCTTCCTTTTTTTTCAAGTATAACACAGCCCTCCGCGCGGCGCAATTCCTTCTGTCCCGTCAAGTTCAACAGAAAGCCGGATGCTTTTTTGTGGAAGTTAAATACTTGCCGTCGGAAAGTATTTATTCTATACTTGAAATAGTCCCCCAATCGGTTTTTATTTTAAGAGAGGAGAGCCATTATGGAAAAAGTCAAGAAAACCGCAAAACTGTTCCTCTGCATTTCCCTGGTGCTGATGCTGCTGTGCGGCATCGTCGTCAGCGCCGTCCAGACCTCGGGCGGCAAGGTCGTGATGAAGGAACTGAACATCGAAACGGACAGCGGCTATACGATGTCCGCCTACCTGCTCATCCCCAAGACCGCCACGAAGGATAACCCCGCCCCGGCCATCGTCACCAGCCACGGCTATCTGAACAACAAAGAGATGGCCGACGCCAACTACGTCGAGCTCGCGCGCCGCGGCTTCGTCGTTTTGTCGATCGACCAGCCCGACCACGGCGATTCCGAGATCACGCCCGACTTCTTCATCCTGGCGCCCGACGGCGTGTATCAGGGCGTTCTCGCGCTCAGCCGCATGCCCTTCGTCGATGCCTCCCGCATCGGCGTGACCGGCCACTCGATGGGCAGCTGGTCCGTCAACGCGGCGATCAACGCCGACAACCTCAACGAGACCCCGCTGATCGCGGCGGCCCTGATCCACTGCAATGACCCGCTCTATCAGGACAACGACGGCAACTTCGCCAATCCCTACGGCAGCCGCGACGTGGCCGTGATCTCCGCCGTGTATGACGAGTTCTTCGGCACCTCCGTCAGCGCCGACGGCCAGCCGCTGAGCTCTCCCTATTTCATGCAGACCGACACGGCCCAGGCCTTTCTGAATTTCGGCAAGGACAAGGCCGAGTGGGAGGTCCGCAAGGAGTACACCGAGTACCGTGAGGACGTCGACGGCAAGGACACCCTGCGCATCATCTACCGTCCGCCGATCATCCACCCCTGGTCTCACTTCTCCGCCCGTTCCGAGTCCTATATCTGCGACTTCTTCTCCAAGACCCTGAACGCCCCCAATCCCATCGCGCCCACCAATCAGGTCTGGCAGTGGAAGGAGGCCTTCAACTTCATCGGCGTGATCGGCCTTGCGATCTTCCTCTGCTCCTTCACGACGCTGATGGTCTTCACCCCGACCTTCGCCCCGCTGCGCGCGGAAGCGCCCGTCGAGCCCATGAAGCTCACCGATAAGAAGGGCAAGCTGTGGTTCTGGCTGTCCCTGCTGGCCGGCGCGGTGTTCGGCAGCGTGATCTATCTGACGCTGCTCAACATCGGCAACTCGATGCCCGTCGCTCAGGGCGAGGCCATGGGCCTAGGTCTGTGGTCCACCTGCTGCGGCCTCTTCACGATCCTGAGCATGGTCGTCTACTACAAGGCCTACGGCAAGAAAAACGGTCTCGACCTCGCCGACCGCGGCGTGAAGCTGTCCGGCAAGAAGCTGGGGCTGAGCGTGCTGCTGGCCCTCATCGTCGTCACGGTCGCCTACGCCATCGTCTTCGTGGAGGATTACTTCTTCTTCGCGGACTTCCGTCTCTGGACGCTGGCCATCAAGGCCTTCGAGGCGCCGATCCTGCGCTACCTGCCCTATGTGCTGCTGTTCTTCACTTACTACATCGCGATCTCTGTTGCGACCAACAGCTTCAACTACAACACCATCGGCGGCAAGGCCAACGGCATCATCTGCGGCCTCTTCGCCGCGGCGCCCGCGCTGGTCCTGCCCTGGATCCAGTACATCACCTACTACAGCACCAATCACATGATGTGGTTCCAGCGCACGATGGCCGATCCGAACTATCCGATGTTCGTGCTGTGGCTGTTCCCGATCGTGCTGATCCTCTTCGGCTCGACGATCATC
>JAFSNA010000031.1 GCA_017447645.1 Oscillospiraceae bacterium | reverse complement strand
ATTCGATCGACGAGATGCTGAGCATCCTCAACAAGAAGTCCGGCGTGCTGGGCGTTTCCGGCGTGTCCTCCGATTTCCGTGATCTCGACAAGGCCGCCGGCGAGGGCATCGACAAGGCCAAGCTCGCGCTCGATATGTTCAACTACTGGGTCGCCAAGGTCGCCGGCTCCTATGCCGCCGCGATGAACGGTGTGGACGCGATCGTGTTCACCGCCGGCGTCGGCGAGAACAGCAAAGAGACCCGCAAGGGCATCTGCGAGTACTTCGGCTACCTCGGCGTCAAGCTGGACGAGGCCGCCAACTCCAAGCGCGGCGAGGACGTGATGATCTCCACGCCCGATTCCAAGGTCAAGGTCTTCGTCATCCCCACGAACGAGGAGCTGGTCATCGCGCGCGATACCCGCGACATCGTCGCCGGCTGAGAGAAAGGCCGGACGCAAAAACGGGAGAGTACCCACTCTCCCGTTTTATATTTTTTTAGTGGAAAGCGCGCGGGAGCTGCGCTATAATGACGGTAGGTGAGGTCCGATATGAAAACAAAGCTGAAAAACAGGATTAGCCCGCTTGAGCGGATCTGCGCCGTCTGGTTCTGCCTGCTCGGCACGGCGCTGCCGCTTGCGATGCACGACGCCTATTTCGACATCACGCGGACCAAGGCGATCGTCGGCTGGGCGCTGTCCGGCGCGCTGCTGCTCGGCTGGGCGCTGTGGCTGCTGCTCGGGAGAAAGGGCGGCAAGGCCGCTTCCTTCGCTTTGAGCGATCTGCTCTTCTCCCTTTTCGTGCTCTGCCATCTGCTTTCCACGCTGTTCTTCCGCCCCTTTTCCGAGGCCTTCTTCGCCCCCGACAACCGCTTTCAGGGTCTTTTGTGCTTTGCGCTGTATGGGCCTGTTTTCCTGATCCTGCGGCGCGGCGGCCGCTTCGGCGCGCCCGTGCGCTTCGCGCTTCTGCTCGGCGGCGCGGCCGCGGCGCTGATCGGCGCGGCGGAGATCTTCGGGGCGGACCCGCTCGGTCTGCGCGCCGTCACGCCCGCCGTCGAACAGCCGCGCTTTCTCTCGACGGTTGGGAACGTCTCTTTCTTCGGCGCGCTGTGTGTGCTGATCCTGCCGATCGCGGCCTGGTATGCCCTGAGCGCAAAGGATCTGCGCGCCGCGCTGCCCTATGCGCTTTGCGCGATGCTCGCCCTCTGCGGCGGCATGGCCGCGCGGACCGAGGGCTTCGTTCTGGGCGCGCTGGCCTTCTTTGCCGCGCTTCCCCTGTTCAGCCGTCACGTGACCGCGCTGCGCCGCATCCCGCTGCTGTGGGCGCTCGCCGCGCTCGCCGCGTTCGGCTTTTCGCTGGCGATGGAGCGCTGGGCGCGCTACCGGCCGAGCGAGCTGACACGGCTGCTCTGCGCCCCCGTCCCGATGCTCGCCCTCGCCGCGCTCGCCGCCGCGGCCTTCGTGCTGCTGCGCAAGAGGATGGACCTGACTGTTCTTCGCGTCAGAAAGGTCTATGGCATCCTGTTCTGGGCCGCCGCGGCCGCCGCCGTGCTTTTCCTGATCCTGGCCAACACGCTCTGGCGGGATTCGCTGCCCGACCCGATCGCTTCCGTCGCGGTCTTCTCCCCCTCCTGGGGCACCGATCGCGGGGCGGAATGGGCTTACTTCTTTCGGATGTTCCGCGAGGCGCCTCTCCTGCGGAAGCTGATCGGCAGCGGGGCAGGCTCGCTGGCCGCCTGGGACCGGGCGCATCCGCTTTTCTCCGACGCGATCACCGACAGCGCGCACAACGAATATCTGCATTATCTGATCACCGGCGGCGTGATCGGCCTGGGAAGCTATCTCGCGCTGCTCGTCTGCGCGCTGCGCAAGGCGCTGCGCGAGCCCTCGCGCGGCCGGACGGCCGCGGCGCTGGGCTGCTTCGCTTACGCCGTGCAGGCCGCGGTGAACCTTGCGCAGCCCTTCACCACGCCACTTTTCTTCGCGCTGCTGGCACTGATCTTTTCCGACGGGTTCGCCGAGGACGGAGAAGAAAAGACCGGGCCCCTGCCTTACGTCGCGCTCTGCGCGCTGACGCTGATCCTGCTGATCGCGGCGGTCCCGCGCTGAGAAGAAACAAAAGCAAGGCACACGGAAGCAAAACCGTGTGCCTTGCTTTTTCTATTTCAGTCGAACAGGCTCAGCTGCCGCGCTTCCGGCTTTTCCTCAAAGCGGCGGAGCCAGGCGAAGATCTGATCGTTGTCGTGCATCATGTCCTTCTCCGCGCAGAAGCCGTGGAACAGGCGCATCAGCTCGTCGTTGTGCGGGCTGGAGACGACGTACTGCGTTCCATACTCGCGGATATAGCGCTCCTTCAATCCCGGGAAAAGACGGTCGAGCTGAGCATAGAAGTATTCCCGGTTTCCCTCGCGCAGCGTCAGCCCCATGCCGAAGCAGACCACGCCGCGCACCTTCGCCGCGGCGCAGCGCTCGAGGACGCCGCGGACGTTCTCCTCCGTGTCGTTGAGATACGGCAGGATCGGACTGAGCCAGACGACGGTCGGGATGCCGGCCTCGTGCAGACGATGCAGCGCTTCGACGCGCTCCGCCGTCGTGCTGACGTTCGGCTCTATTTTCCGGCACAGCTCCTCGTCGCAGGTCGTGACAGTCATCTGCACGACGCACTTCGTTTTCTCGTTGATCGACCGGAGCAGATCGAGATCGCGCAGCACGCGCGCCGATTTGGTGATCAGCGTGAAGCCGAAGCCGAAGCGGTCGGCAAGCGCGAGCGCCCCGCGGACATAGCCCAGTTCGCTCTCGAGCGGGATGTAGGGATCGGTCATCGAGCCGGTCGAGAGCATGCATCTTTCCCGCTTGCGGCGCAGCGCATCCTCGAGCAGCGAAAGCGCGTTCTCTTTGACCTCGACGTCCTCGAACGCGTGGTCCATGTGATAGCACTTGCTTCTCGAGTCGCAGTAGATGCAGCCGTGGGAGCAGCCGCGGTACAGGTTCATGCCGTTCTGTGCGGAGAGGATCCCTTTTGCCTGAACAAAGTGCATCGCCGCCCGCCCCCTTTCTTTCTTTCAGCATAGCCGTTCGTCCGGACGCTGTCAAGCGCGCAGATAAGAAAACCCGACGGGGACCCGTCGGGTTTTTGTCTGTATGATGCGGTGTTCAGTGCTTGTCGGTGCCCTTGGAGCCGACGCCGAAGTGCAGCTCTTTCATGCCCTCGACTTCATCGCAGATGCCCTTGAGCGCGCAGACCGAGCAGTCGGTCGGCAGACCCTCGAGGATGTGCGTGAGCGTGCCGGTGACATCGTTCGCCTTTTTGGCGGTCTCCTTCATGGTCTTGTAATCAAAGCCGGGCGCGGTCACGAAAATGACGGTCGCGTTCAGGACGTTTTCGTCCTGCTTATAGGCCTTGATATAGCTGCTGCCGACCTGACGGAAATTGATGCCCCTGCGGAGAGCCTGCTTGCTGACGCGGACCTGCTCGCGGTAGGTCTCCGGCGACATGCGGATCATATAGCCCTCGAGATTGACGTGGTATTTGGCAAACTCGATGTCCTTGAGCGTGCGGTAGACCTTCTCGTCGTCGCCCTCGAGCACGCCGACGCGCAGCAGCACGATGCGGGCGAAATCGCAGTCGCCGCGGATGTCCTTCAGATCCGGGCCGTAGAGCAGGACGCGGTCTTCATTGACCAGCTCGGACGAGGAGGTGAAGAGCACATAGTTTGCCGAGCCCTTGCCGGAGGCGCCGAGCTCAAAGGCGGCGTCCTTCTGCAGCACCAGCTCGCTCGTGCCGATGTCCTTCCACACGTCGCCGGGGCGGTAGGGCCAGACCTGCGGCCGGCCCTTATCCAGCAGTTCCCGCGTTTCCTTGATGAGAGAATTGTACAGTTCCATAGTATAAGCTAGAAGACGAGATCAACTTTCTTTCTGTCGAACATCAGATTGACCTGCTTGTAGGCCCAGCCGAGCACCTTCTGATCGAGGTTCCAGAAATAGACCACAAAAAGCACGCCGACAACGATGCAAAGAAGCTTGATCACCTTCAGCAGAAGCTTTACCAGTTTAGCCATGTATGGCGCTCCTTTCAATTGATGGAATGAAGAGTTCGCTTACTTCTTGGCAAGGCCCTTCTGACGGGCATACTCGGCAGCGCCGAGAGCGCCCATCAGCTGCGGGTCGGTCTTCAGGTTCACGACCTTCAGCTTCAGCACGTGCTCGATGGCCTCTTTCAGACCGTCGTTCTTCGCGCAGCCGCCCGTCAGCGTGATGCTGTCCGTCGCGCCCGCCTTCTTCGCCATGACGAAGCAGCGCTTCGCTACCGCCATCTCGATGCCGGCCGCGATCTCGTCCATCGGCTTGCCCTCGCCCACCAGCGTGATGACCTCGGACTCCGCAAACACCGTGCACTGCGCCGTGATCGGAATCACGTTCTTCGCCGTCAGGCTCAGCTTCGAGAACTCCGGCAGGCTCATCTCAAAGCTGCGCGCCATCGCCTCAAAGAAACGTCCCGTGCCCGCAGAGCACTTGTCGTTCATCGCAAAGTTCTTTACCGTGCCGTCCGTGTCGATCGAGATGCCCTTTACGTCCTGGCCGCCGATGTCGATGATCGCCTTCACGCTCGGGTCCGTGATGTGCACGCCCATCGCGTGGCAGCTGATCTCCGAAATGTTCTCGTCCGCAAACGGGACCTTGTTGCGCCCGTAGCCCGTGCCGATCAGGTACTCAAGCTCCTTCGAGTCCTTCAGTCCCGCCTGCTTGCACACGTCTTCCATCGCCGCGATCGCGCTCAGCTCCGAATTGATCTTGCTCCGGATCGTCGTGTCCGCGATCATCTTGCCGTTCTCGTCGAGAATGACTGCTTTCGTGAAGGTCGAGCCAACGTCGCAGCCGCCAAAGTATTTCAT
>JAFSNA010000030.1 GCA_017447645.1 Oscillospiraceae bacterium | reverse complement strand
CCCCCCCGAGACCGGAGCCCCCGCCGTCGCGATCGAGCTGGCGGACGGGCGGATCGTCACCGGAAAGACCAGCTCGCTGCTCGGCGCCTCCTCGGCCTGTCTGATGAACGCGCTCAAGGCTCTCGCAGGCATTGACAAAAAGCTGCCTTTGATCGCGGCGGGCGTGATCCAGCCGATCCAGCACCTGAAGGTGGAGCATTTGGGCAACCACAATCCGCGCCTGCATACCGACGAGCTGCTGATCGCGCTTTCGATCTGCGCGGTGACGAATCCGATGGCGGAGCTCGCCATTGACCAGCTGGGCAAGCTGCGAGGCTGCGAGGCGCACTCCTCCGTCATCCTCTCGCACGTGGACTCCGACCTGTTCAAGAAGCTCGGCGTGAACATTACCTTCGAGCCGAAGTATCAGGCCAAGAAACTGTATCATAAGTAAAGGGAGGGCGCCTGTCATGCCTACTGCCTGGAACCGTACCCCCGAGGAATTCCACAAAATCTACGTCGCCAACACCGACGCCTTTTACCGTGTCGGCAGCATCGCTCTGGCCGAGGAGCTCGACAAGTTCATGACCTCCTGCGCGCTCGGACTGTGGAGCAAGGCCGGCAGCATCACACAGCGTCACGTCGACATGGCCAACCAGATCTATTCCCGCAGCCGCCCGCGCCCGACCTGGATGCTCTGGACGCTGACGAGCTCGGTATGCGACAGCGAGGTCTTTCTCCCGCCGGTCTTCTTCTGGAACCTGGCCGAGAGCGACGCCAAGCGCGGCAGCGAGACCTCCCGCACCTTCATCCGGATGCTGACGAACATCCTGCTCTATCTTGCGGCCGTCGACGACGACGTGACCTATGCCGAGGCCGAATATATCACCGAGTGCACCGACAAGCTGACCGCCATCTGCGACACGAGCGGCGTGCGCAAGTCCAAGGAAGCGCTCAACCCCCTCGACTTTGTCACCAGCGGCGAGCCGAGCTTTACCGACAAGCATCCGCCCCAGACGCAGACCTCCGGCGGCAAGCCGGAAACGAACGCGAAAACAGAGGCGCCGGAGAAGAAGCCCGATCTCGACGAACTGCTCTCCGAGCTTGACGGGCTCATTGGGCTGGAGAACATCAAAAAGGACATCAAGAGCCTGATGAACCTGATCAAGGTGCGCAAGCTGCGCGAGCAGAACGAGCTGCCCGTCGCTCCGATGTCGATGCACATGGTCTTCATGGGCAACCCCGGCACGGGCAAGACCACGGTGGCGCGGCTCGTCGGCGGGCTCTACGCCGCGATCGGCGCGCTGGAAAAGGGCCAGCTTGTCGAGGTCGACCGCTCCGGTCTCGTGGCGGGCTACGTCGGGCAGACCGCCCTCAAGACGCAGGAGGTCATCAAGTCCGCGCTCGGCGGCGTGCTCTTCATCGACGAGGCCTATTCCCTCTCCGGAGGCGGCGAGAACGACTTCGGCCGCGAGGCCATCGAGACGCTGCTCAAGGCCATGGAGGACCACCGCGACAATCTCGTCGTGATCGTGGCGGGCTATACCCAGCCGATGCGCGAATTCCTCGACTCCAATCCCGGACTCGAGTCGCGCTTCAACAAATTTTTCTTCTTCCAGGACTATACCGGGCCGGAGCTCATGGGCATCTTCCTGCTGCAGTGCAAAAAGAACGGCTATGTACTCAGCGAGGAGGCCGACGCCGCGGCGAGGAAGCTCTTCGACGAGCTCTATGCCGAGCGCGGCGAAAACTTCGGCAACGGCCGCTACGTCCGCAATCTCTTCGAGGACATGGTCGTGCGCCACGCCAACCGTATCGCCCTGATGGAGGGAGAGCCGACGAAGGACGATCTCATGACCGTGCTGCCGCAGGACCTCGAGGACGAGGACGAGGAAGCCGACGGAGAGGAAGCCGAAGAATAAACCGGAAAACAAAAAAGAGGACGCCCCCGGCGTCCTCTTTTTTTGTCATGTATGCGTCACTCGATGTCCAGGATATCGCAGAAGCCGGTCACTTCAAACACTTCCTGCACGACCTCGTTGACGTTTTTGATCTTCAAGCCGCCCTTGCCGCTCATGCGCTTGTGCGCGGAGAGCAGTACGCGAAGGCCCGCGGAGGAGACATAGTCCAGGTTTTCCAGATCCAGGACCAGGCAGTCCGCGTCTTTCATGGAGTTCTCCAGCTCCGCCTCCAGATGGGGGGCGGTCAGGGTATCCAGATGCCCCTCCAGCGCGAGGCACAGGGTCGTTCCGTTTTGCTTTTTCGTGATGGTCATGTTTTTCTCCTTTCGATCAGCCGAAGCTCTTGCTTACAGTCATATCGACTTTTCCGCTCCGAATGGCGATCTTAACCCCGTCCGCCACGCTCCGCAGAACCGACTTTTCATACTCGTCCCATTCGGGGCTCGTCTCCGGGTGGACCAGCAGATCCTTGTAAACCTCGTCCGGAATATCATTTTCGCTAACGTCCGGGTAGGTGGCCATCGCCTCCTCGAACAGATCGCGCAGCTTTCCGAGGAAGGTCCTGGCCGCCTCGTTCCGGCGGGAGGTCGTGGACTGGATCAGAAGGTCCCGCTTTTCCTTGTCCATCACGGTGTTGGTG
>JAFSNA010000029.1 GCA_017447645.1 Oscillospiraceae bacterium | reverse complement strand
GATCCGCAGGATCAAGCCCTACGGAAAGCAGTATATGTATTCCGGAGGAGGCATCACGCTGGCGGAGCTGGCCTTTATACGCATCACGGGAACGACCCTTCGAGACGCCTTTCAACAGGAGGTCGCGGAGCCTTTGAGGCTGACACGGACCGGCTATTTCCAGCCACTGGATGAGGATCTGGTAGCAAACGCCGCCTTTGCCGGCAGGTACGCATACAGGGAAGATCCCGCGCACGGCTATCACTATTACCCGGAGCATGCCGCGGCGGGTATGTGGACAACACCGACAGAGCTGACAAAGCTGGGGCTCGCATTGTCCAGAAGCTACCGTGAGGGCGGCTTGTTGAGGAAAGATACCGCCCGGCGCATGGTGACGCCGGTCCTGAATGATTACGGCCTGTGCATCAGCCGGGACGACCACATCCCCGATCAGGTCTGCCACACCGGAGGCAATGAGGGCTTCATCGCCTATTGGACACTTTCGCTGACGGAGGACCTTTGTGCTGCTGTGATGTTCAACGGATCCAATCGGGTCAACGGCGTGGTCTTTGATCCGATGGCAGCATTTATCGACAAAATGATTGAATGCGAAAAAGCTTGAGGAGCGATTAGCCTCAATGGAGCAGTTTGACAAAATCCCGTTTGTCGGAATGACCTAAAAGAAAAACGGACGGTTTGTTAAAGAATGTCCGAGAACAGAAACACATTCGTAAAAGGAGACAAAATATGGAGATCAGATATGCAGAACCCGGCGACCTTGAATTGATTTCCGAATACGACGAGGACGTCTCGGAGGAAGTGCTCAGTAACGCGATCGCGATGAAAAGGATCATCCTCCTGTTCGTCGACGGTGAATTCGAGGGCTGGATTAGATTCAATCTTTTCTGGGACAACATCCCGTTTATGAATTTGCTGTACCTTTCCGAAGAACAAAGGAGAAAAGGATATGGCAAAAAAATGGTGGAGTTCTGGGAGCATGAAATGGCGGATCAAGGCTATAGCTTCGTATTGACCTCGACCCAATCGAACGAAGAGGGTCAGTTTTTCTACAGAAAGCTCGGCTATACCGACAGGGGTGCGTTGGTGTTGCCCAACGAACCGCTGGAGATAATTCTCTATAAAAAACTGGGTGAGAACAACGGTTGAAATACAGGCTTGAGACCGCTGGACAAGCCGATAGCTCTCCATTTGTCTGCTGTAAGACAACTTCCAATTTACATAGGATGTCACAAAACGGGTGCAGCGTATGAACAGAGAAAAAATGGTCGACTCGATCGAGACGGAGCGCCTGGTCCTCTTCCCCTATACAAGGGAAAACCTTGCTCTTTTCAATGCCGATCTCGCCGCGTTCGAGAGGGAATACGACGTGAAATACCGCGGAGAGGAGCTGGATCATCTGCTGACCGCCTATCTGAAAAAGCTGGAGGACGAGATCGCGGAGGATCCCGAGCACTATCTGTTTTTTACCGAGTTTCTGATCGTTCTGAAGGAAAGCGATCAGATCATCGGCTCGATCGACTTCAAATACGTCCCGCGCGACGGCGTGACGGAGATCGGCTACGGGCTCAACCCCAATTTTGAGGGCCGCGGATATATGAGCGAGGCTTTGAGGGCTTTTCTGGACCTGGGCAGATCGCTTGGGATCAAAAAAGTCCTTGCCGATACGCTGCCGGACAATATCCGGTCGCAGAACGTGCTGAAAAGATGCGGTTTCCGTTTTCTCCGCGAGGAAGAGAATCTGTGGTGGGAAAAGGAGCTTTCGTAATATCGATGCATGAGATCGTACGGAGCGGGTGCAGAAAACTGCACCCGCTCTTTTTGAAATCCAGCTCCGCCCTTCAAGCTCTGCAAACGACGTCTCCCGTACAGCGAATAAAAGCGTATGCTTTCGGGATATATTGTTCCTGCAGACAGGGATTTGAAGGACGAGGCTATGAAAAAGGTTTTGCTCATCATCGGGACGCGGCCGGAGGCGGTCAAAATGGCGCCGGTCCGGCTGGCGCTTGAAAAAAGGCCGGAAATCAAGGCAGAGATCTGCGTGACCGCTCAGCACAGGCAGATGCTCGATCAGGTGCTGGATTGCTTCGCCGTCACGCCGGATTATGACCTGAACATCATGAAGCAGGCGCAGACGCTTATCGACGTCACGACGGCTGCGCTGCGCGGCGTCGGCGCCGTGATCGAAAAAGCGCGGCCCGATCTCGTGCTGGTGCACGGGGACACGAGCACGGCCCTTGCCGCTGCGCTCGCGGCCTTTTACCGGCAGGTCCCTCTCGGGCATGTGGAGGCCGGCCTTCGGACGAGAGACAAATACAGTCCCTTTCCCGAAGAAATGAACCGACAGCTGGTCGACAGGCTCTCCGATCTCCTCTTTGCGCCGACGGAAACAAGCAGAAGCAATCTCCTGGCCGAAGGCATAGCGGCAGAAAAGATCTTCGTCACCGGCAACACGGTGATCGACGCGCTGTCGACGACCGTGAGGAAAGCGTATTCACACCCGGAGCTGGAGCGTATCGGGTCCGGAGAACGCCTGATCCTGCTCACCGCGCACCGCCGCGAAAACCTCGGCGAGCCGCTGCGGCGCATCTTCCGCGCGGTCAAACGCCTTGCGGAGGACCTGCCCTCGCTCCGGGTGATCTATCCGGTCCACCTCAATCCACTCGTCCGTTCCGCCGCGGAGGAGGTCCTCGCCGGATGCGAGCGCGTGCGGCTCATCGAGCCGCTGAACGTGCTGGATTTTCACAACTTCATGGCCCGCGCCGATCTGATCCTGACAGACAGCGGAGGCGTTCAGGAGGAAGCCCCCTCTCTCGGGAAACCCGTTCTGGTCCTGCGCGACACGACCGAACGGCCCGAGGGGATCCGTGCCGGGACGCTGAAGCTCGTCGGGACCGATGAAGAAAAGATCTATCGGGAAGCGATGAGGCTGCTGACCGATCCGGAGGAATACGCCGGGATGAGCCGTGCGGTTAATCCCTACGGTGACGGCCGCGCAAGCGAGCGGATCGCAGACGTCATCGCATCTCTTTAAAGGCCGCTTGAATATGAAAAACGCCCGGCATGGATCCATGCCGGGCGCGTTGTTCCTTCACGGCAGCCATTCGACCGTACCGCTCTCCAGGTCATAAACGGCGGCTTCGATCACAGCCTCTCCGATCTCCGGGTGCTCGCTGAATTCCCGGCGCAGTCTCTCGGCGGCATGCAGCGCGTTGAGGCGGCAGGCATTTGCCGGATCCCGCTCTTCCGCTATCGCTTCGAGAATATCGTCGGTGATGTATTGAATGAAGCCCTCTCCCCCGCCGCCGAGCGCCGCGGACACGGCTCCGCAGCCTGTGTGGCCGAGGATCAGGATATGGCTGCAGTGCAGATGTGCCGCCGCATATTCGATGCTGCCGATCTGATGATTGTCCAGCACGTTACCGGCGATACGGATGACGAACAGATCGCCGATGTCCGCCGAAAAGATCTTTTCAGGGATAACGCGCGAATCCGAGCAGCACACAACGATGGCCCAGGGATGCTGGCCGTTGCGTGCGGTGTCTGCCCGGCGTGCACTGTCAAGCTTTCGATAGCCTTCATTCCCGGCGCGGAGTCTGGATCGGATCTCGTTCTTTTTCTCGTTCATATCCCCTGCTCCTTTTGTTTTTTTCCATTTTACCATCTTTAGGCCTGCGCGCATAGCTCTTTTTTTCGCAGCGCGGCGTATCAGAAAAGAATTTGTATTTCGTCCGCGCTCGTGGTAAAATACATAAAAAAAGAAACAAGAAAGTTGGAAAACCCATGAGCGAACCGATACTTTGGATCATCGTCCCCTGCTACAACGAGGAGGATGTGTTGCCGATCACGGCGCCGCTTTTCCTGCAGAAGCTGAACGGCCTGATCTCCGCCGGTAAAATCTCCCCGGAAAGCCGCGTCCTTTTTGTCAACGACGGTTCCCGGGACAGGACCTGGGAGATCATCAGCGAGCTTGCGCGCGGCGACGAACACTTCCTCGGTATTGCACAGAGCCGCAACCGCGGCCACCAGAACGCCCTGCTCGCCGGATTGATGGAGGCGAAGGGCCGCTGCGACATCACGATCTCGATCGACTGTGACGGCCAGGACGATCTGAACGCCATGGACGCGATGGTCGAGGAATACCGAAAAGGCTGCGACGTCGTCTATGGCGTCCGCAGCAGCCGCAGGAGCGACAGCTGGTTCAAGCGCACGACGGCGCAGAGCTTTTATCGCATGATGAACAAAATGGGCGTTGAGATGGTCTACGACCACGCGGACTATCGGCTCGTCAGCGCAAAGGTCCTGCGGCATTTTGCGGACTTTCAGGAGGTCAACATCTTTTTGCGCGGCATGTTCCCGCTGGTGGGCTTCAAAAGCGGCTCCGTGTATTACGAGCGGCATGAGCGTCTGGCCGGCAAAAGCCACTATCCGCTCGGCAAGATGATCTCCTTTGCCGTGGAGGGCATCACCAGTCTTTCGGTCAAGCCGCTGACCATGATCGTCGTGCTGGGTCTCATCACCTGCCTGCTCGGCTTTGTCGGCATCATCTGGGCGATCGTCGAGGTGCTGCTCGGCAACACGATCACCGGCTGGGCATCCACGATCTGCATCATCCTCTTCCTCGGCGGCGTGCAGCTGCTGAGCATCGGCGTGATCGGAGAATATATCGGCAAGATCTATCTCGAAACCAAGCGCCGCCCGCGCTATATCATCAGCGAACGCACCTGGGAGACGGAGGATCGGGAGCAGTGAGCCGAAAACTGTGCAGGCGCGCGAAAAAACACTTGAATTGTGTACTTCCCTATGATATACTCTCTCATGCTGTAAAAAAGTAATACTCGAAAGGATTGAAATACATGTCGACTCTTCAGATCATCCTCGCTATCTTCCAGCTCCTTTCCGGCCTTGCCGTGACAGTCATCGTACTTATGCAGAGCGGTAAAAGCGCCGGCCTTTCCGGTGCGATCTCCGGCGGCGCCGATAACTTCCTGTCGAAGGGCAAAGCCAAGACCTGGGACGCCAAGCTCGCCAAGCTCACGCCTGTTTTCGCGCTGATCTTCGTCGTGCTGACCTTCGTTCTGAACATCATCTGACCGAAAAAGAAGCAAAGCTCTCATTCCAAACGGAATGAGAGCTTTTTTTCATGCTTGGCGAAGTTTATTCCCAGCCCTTCCAGACCTCCGGGCAGTAGCCGACGGTGGCCTGTCTGCCGTTTCGCACGATCGGCGTTTTGATCAGATAGGGATCCTCGAAAAGCTTATCGAGCCTGGCCTCATCGGAGGCGAGATAGCGCACGAGCGGGTAATCCTCATCGTTCTTGTCGATCATGGCCTCGAGCCCCACGGCGTTTTTGACCGAATTGAGCTCTCCCCTGCTCATGCCGAAGCGCAGCAGGTCGATATACTGATACCGGATCCGGCGTTCCTTAAAGTAACGCTCGGCCTTTTTTGTGTCGAAGCATTTCGATTTGCCGAAGATCTGGATGTTCATGCCTTATACCTCCGAGATCACAGGCAGGATCATCGGGCTGCGGTTCACGGTCCTGAAGAGATAACCGGAAACGCTGCTCTTGACCTTGCTCTTGATCGTGCTCCAGTCGGCGATCCGCGCCTCCTCGCAGCTCTGCACGGCATCCATCGTGACGCGCTTGAGCTCTTCCATCAGCTCTTCGGCCTCCTTGACGTAGATGAAGCCGCGCGTGACGATCTCCGGATCGCCGAGGATCCGGTGGTCGTACGAGGAGTAGGGCAGCACGATCACGATCATGCCGTCCTCCGCCAGCTTATGGCGGTCACGCATCACGACGCTGCCTACCTCGCCCGTACCGCTCGCGTCGAGCAGCACCGCGCCGGCCTGGACAGAGCTTTCTTTGCTGATGCCCTTTTTGCCGATCTCGATCACGTCGCCGTTCTCGGCCAGAACGATGTTCTGGGGCGCGACGCCCATGAGTCTGCCGAGCTCGGCGTGCTTGACGAGCATCCGGTATTCGCCGTGTACGGGGATGAAATACTTCGGCTTCGTCAGAGCGAGCATCATTTTGTGCTCCTCCTGACAGGCGTGGCCGGAGACGTGCAGGTCCGTATGACGGTCATAAATGACCTCGGCGCCCTTGTGGAAGAGCGCGTCGATCACGCGGCTGATCGTCGTCTCGTTGCCCGGAATGGCCGAAGCGGAGATGATGACGCGATCGCCCGGCTCGATCGTGACCTTCTTGTGTTCGGAAAAGGCCATGCGGTAGAGCGCGGACATGCTCTCGCCCTGGCTGCCGGTGGAGATGATGACGACCTGGTCCTTCGGCAGCTTGCTGATCTGCTCGATGTCCGTCATCACATTCTCCGGGATGTCCATATAGCCCAGGATCATCGAGACGCGGATGATGTTTTCCATGCTGCGGCCCGTGATCGCCACCTTGCGGCCGTGCTTGGCCGCAACGGAAATGATCTGCTGCAGCCGATGGACGTTTGAGGCGAAGGTGGTGATGATGATGCGCTTGTCGCAGCCGGTAAAGAGCTTGTCAAAGCTCTCGCCCACCTTGCGCTCCGAGGCCGAATGTCCGGGATTCTCCGCGTTTGTGGAATCGCTCAGCAGGGCGAGCACACCCTCCTTGCCGAGCTGGCCGAAGCGCGTGAGGTCGATCATGCCGCCGGAGATCGGCGTGAGGTCGATCTTGAAATCGCCCGTGTGAATCACCGTGCCGAGCGGCGTTCCGATGGCGAGCGCCACGGAATCGGGGATGCTGTGATTGACGTGGATGAATTCTATCGTGAAGCTGCCGAGACGAAACGGCGAGCCGGTTTTCCGAATAAAGATCTGCGTGTTGTAAAGCAGGTCGTGTTCTTCCAGTTTCAGTTCGACGAGCGCCGCCGTCAGCGGCAGCGTGTAGATGGGAACGTCCAGTTCCCGGACCAGATACGGCACGGCGCCGATATGGTCCTCATGGCCGTGCGTAAGGATCAGGCCCTTGATCCGGTTTGCGTTTGCTTTGAGGTATGCGAAATCAGGGAGGACAATATCGACGCCGTACATGTCCTCGTCCGGAAATCCCATGCCGCAGTCGACGATGATCATATCGCTTCCGAATTCGAATACGGTCATATTCTTGCCGACCTCGCCGAGGCCGCCAAGAGGGATGATTTTCAGTTTTGAGATCATAGATCCTCCATTCAAAATGTATTCCGTAATATACATATACGGAAAATATGTATCCCGTATATGATTGTTCCCGAAGATACGCCCGTTCTATACGGGCTTTCACATTTCCGTCCTGCCCTCGATGGCGCGGTTGAGCGTCGCGTCGTCGGCAAACTCCAGATTGGAGCCGACCGGGATGCCGTAGGCCAGACGGGTGACCTTGACGTTGAAGGGCTTGAGAAGGCGGGAGATATACATGGCCGTGGCCTCCCCCTCCGTATCGGGGTTCGTCGCCATGATGACCTCCTCCACCTCGCTGTCGGCGACGCGGACGAGCAGTTCCTTGATGCGGATGTCGTCCGGCCCGACGTGATTCATCGGAGAGAGCGCCCCGTGCAGGACATGATAGGTCCCGTTGTATTCGCGTCCGCGCTCGATGCTCGCGACATCGCGCGGCTCGGACACGACGCAGATCAGACCTTTGTCACGCCTGTCGCTGCGGCAGATCGCGCAGACGTCGCCGTCGGTGAGGTTTTGGCAGATCCTGCAGCAATGCACGCTGTTCTTTGCCTCGACGATCGCGTCGGCGAAGGCTTTCGCCTCCTCGTCAGGCCGCGCAAGCAAATAAAAAGCCAGGCGCTGCGCGCTTTTCTTCCCGATGCCGGGGAGCGAGGCGAACGCGTCGATCAGTTTTTCGAGCGAAGAAGGAAAAAAGGACATAATAGAGTATCTCCCATATTAAGCGTTTCGGATGTCTCGAATCGCGGCGGCCCTGTCCGCCGCTTTGAAAACGGCGCTGCCTGCGACGAGCACGTTGGCTCCCGCCTCTTTGACCAGCGCGGAAGTCTCTGCGTCGATCCCGCCGTCCACTTCAAGCTCGCAGCCGGGGTGATACCTGTCGATATAGCCGCGGACAGCCGCGATCTTGGGCAGCATGTCGTGCATGAAGCTCTGTCCGCCGAATCCGGGCTCGACCGTCATGACAAGGATCAGATCGGCCTTTTCGATATAGGGCAGGACCGCCTCCGCCGGCGTGCCGGGCTTGAGCGTGATACCGCATTTTTTCCCGAGCGCCCTGACCGCGTCAAGCGCGGCAAGGATATTCTCCTCGCTGTCGGCCTCGACGTGGACGTTCACCAGGTCAGCTCCGGCCTTGCAGAAGGCCTCGGCGTAGCGGATGGGCTCCAGGATCATCAAGTGCGCGTCGATGAAAAGGTCCGTCGCCCTGCGAAGAGATCTCAGAACGGGGATGCCGATGGAAATGTTGGGAACGAAGCGTCCGTCCATTACGTCAAAATGGACGTAATCGGCGCCGCCGAGACGGATATCCTCCACCTCTGCGCCGAGCTTTGCGAAATCTGCGGACAAGATCGAAGGTGCGACTTTTACCATACGGTCCTCCTTTTTGATCCCGCGTTACGCCGGACCGAAGCCTCATTACAAATGATTATTTTATCACCACTTCGCAGTTCGGGCAATAGTGAAAATGCCCGAAAAAAGCCGCCTGAGAGCCTTGTGCGGGGTCGTTTGAGAATAATTCATGTTCTGTTCATGTTCGTTTCACGTTCCGTTCACGCCGGGCGATCCCTTTTCTCTTGACGCAGAGGGGTTTTAGTACTAAAATGTATTGAAAGAAAAATCACGGAGGGCTTTGAAATTGGGCAATCGCAGAAAGGGCGGAGGCTTCCTTGCGCCGCTGTATGTTTTCGCGATCCTGTGGCTGTTTTCCGCCGTTACCTTCCCCTTGTACGAGCTGTGGGGCATCCTGCTGACGCTCGGGCTCTGCACGCTCGGCGCCTTTATCGCCGGAAAAGCCTCGGCCAAGCGGGCGCTGAAGAAGGAAAAGGAAGCGCAGGCCGCCGCCGCGGCAAAAGCCGCTGAGGAAGCGAAAAAGCATCCGAAAAAGAAGAGCTACGGTCCGGAGGTCGATCCCATCCTGGAGGAAGGCAACCGCGCGCTGAGCGAGATGGGCCGGCTGTATATGTCCATCAAGGACCCCGAGGTCCGCGCCAAGATCAACGAGATCATGCGCATCACCGACAAGATCACGCAGGACGCGATCCACGACCCGAAGGACATCCCGCAGATCCGGAAATTCATGAACTACTATCTGCCGACGACGCTCAAGCTGCTCAATTCCTACGATCGGATGAGCTCGCTCGGCATTGAGGGCGAAAACCTGGACCGCAGCATGAAGAGTATCAACGATATGCTCGACGCGGCGATCGAGGCCTACAAGAAACGTCTTGATTCGCTGTTTGAAAACCAGGCGCTCGACATCGAGACGGACATTGAAGTCATGAACACTATGCTTGCACGGGAGGGACTTGTCGGAGACGATGAGTTCGATCTCTCCGCCCAGGCAAAGAAAAAACAACGTGAGCAGCAGGAGCGCGAGCAGGGACAGCTCATGCAAATGCCGCAATAACAGAAAGGAACGGAAATCATGAGCGAAGAAAAAAGCTACATCCCCAGCCTGACGCTTGAGCCGAATGCCCAGGCCGTCGCCGCCGTTGCCGAAGAGCTGAAGCAGGAGGAAGAAAAGGTCGAAAATATCCCCATCGAGCGTCTTGAGCTCAGCAAGCTCTCCCCTGCCGAGCAGGCCGCCGTCACGGAGTTCTCCAAGAAGATCGACATCCTCAACACCGAGCAGGTCCTCAATTACGGCAGCAACGCGCAGAAGAACATCTCCGAGTTTTCCGATTCCGCGCTCAGCGCCGTCCGCACCAAGGATCTCGGCGAAGTGGGCGATATGCTCAGCGACCTGGTCGTCGAGCTCAAGGGCCTCAACTTTGACCCCGAGCAGAGAAAGGGCCTGCGCGGCCTGTTCAACAAGGCCAAGCAGGACCTCGCCTCCTTCAAGGCGCAGTACGACAAGGCCGAGGTCAACGTCGACAAGATCGTCGAGCAGTTGGAGCGCCACGAGGTCATCCTTCTCAAGGACATCAGCCTGATGGACCGCATGTATGAGAAGAACCAGGAATACATGAAAGAGCTGACGATGTATATCATCGCCGGCAAGCTTCGGATCGAAGAGCTCCGCAGCGTCGATCTGCCCGAGCTGCAGAAGAAGGCGCAGGAGAGCGGCCTTCCCGAGGACGCTCAGGCTGCGAACGACTTTGCCAACATGATCGGCCGCTTTGAGAAGAAGATCCACGATCTCGAACTGACGCGTACGATCTCCCTGCAGATGTCCCCGCAGATCCGTCTGATCCAGAACAATGACACCCTCATGTCCGAGAAGATCCGCTCCTCCATCGTGAACACGATCCCCCTGTGGAAGAGCCAGATGGTCCTCGGCCTGTCGATGTATCATTCCGAAGAGGCCATGAAGGCCCAGCGTGAGGTGACTGATGTGACCAACCAGCTTCTCGAAAGCAACGCCAAAAAGCTCCATCAGGGCAGCGTGAGCGTCGCCAAGGAGTCCGAGCGCGGCATCGTCGACATCGAGACGCTCAAGAAGACCAATCTCGAGCTGATCGCCACCCTCGACGAGGTGCGCAAGATCCAGGACGACGGACGCGCCCAGCGCAAGCAGGCTGAGGAAGAGCTCGGCCGCATCGAGGGCCAGCTCAAGCAGAAGCTGCTTGAAATGAAGGGCTGATAGCAAATGAAGCTGTTCAAGAACCCCGTCTTTGCCGTCGTTCTTTGCCTGCTTCTGATCCTTGGCTCGACCTGCCTGAACGCCAAGGTCAAGATGGAGAACAAGTATGACAGGCTCGGCGGCCGTCTGTATGACGAGATCGTGGAGTTTGCGGACGAGAACGGGCTCGCCGAACTGAAAACCACCGCGCATGCCGCGGCCTCGGCCGGCGATTACCGCGCCCTGATCTCGGCGTACGATCAGTATTCGTTGGGAAACTTCCGCGGCTCGGACGATGTTGACGACGATATCCGTGCGATAACGAAATTCCTTCGCAGTACGCAGCGTTTCCCCGCTTCCGTTTTTGTCGATTTATTTGATCTCAGTTTCTAAGAGGTAGCCCATGTCCATAGAAAAAGGACGCGCCTATTTCCGTTCTTTCGGGATGGAAGACCGCGTCATCGAATTCACCGTTTCCTCCGCTACGGTCGAGCTAGCCGCCCAGGCGCTGGGCGTCGAAGGCGCGCGCATCGCCAAGACCCTCTCCTTCAAAACGCCAGAGGGCTGTATGCTGATCCTTGCCGCGGGCGACGCGCGCATCGACAACCACAAGTTCAAGGACAAGTTCCATATGAAGGCCAAGATGCTCACTCCCGAGGAAGTTCTGGACCTGGTCGGTCATCCCGTCGGCGGCGTCTGCCCCTTCGGCATCGATGAGAACATCCCCGTCTACCTCGACGTGAGCATGCAGCGTTTTCAAACCGTCTTCCCCGCCGTCGGCAGTGCCAGCAGCGCCATCGAGCTGAATCTCGACGAGCTGTACCGCTACTCGCACGCGCGCGAGTGGATCGACGTATGCAAACTCCCAGAGGAAAATGTCTGAACAAAGCTCCCTGTTTTGTGCAGCACCGCGAAATTATGCGGTGCTGCACAATTATTTTTCGTGACTTTTTCATATTCCTATGCTAAGATAAAATGGAAAAGAAATGACCTGATCGTTTCTTAATTGAGGGTATTTTCATAATCGGAGAGGAGATAAAACATGGCAAGAGAGATTCTGTTTGATCTCGGCAAAATGATCACGGACCGCATCCCCCAAAAGCTCGGATTGAAGAAGATCACGGAGAACGATCCCGAGTACACGATCCTGGACCGCGCCTGCACCAGCGACGAGATCGCCGAGGTCATGCTCAAGATGGGCCTGCGCAAGCCCAAGACCACGGCGGAGATCGCCAAGCTCACCGGCAAGACCGAGGAAAAGATCGTAGAACTCCTGACCGACGCGGCCGAGCACGGCATTGTCGAGTACAACTGGGAGAACGAGAAGCACGAGAAGCAGTGGTATGTCCAGCTCTTCGTTCCCGGCATCGCGGAAATGACCAATATGGTCCGCTGGCAGGTCGAGAAGTACCCCGAGCTGGCTGACGCCTTCGACAAGATGACCTTCCTGCCGCTCGAAGGCAAGACCCATCTGATCCCTCCCGGCGGCGACGGCATCGGCATGCATGTCCTGCCTGTGGAAAAAGCCATCCCTGCCAAGAACGAATCTCTGGATATCGAGCATGTCTCCCACTGGCTCGATAAATACGACGGACACCTTTCCGTCGGCTACTGCTCGTGCCGCAACGCCCGCCGCCTGTATAACCAGGGCTCCGGCGAGATCCAGGACGACTGCTGCATCGGCCTCGGCGACTTTGCCGATTATCTGGTCGAGACCGGCAAGGGCCGCCCGATCACCAAGGAAGAGGCTCTGCAGATCTGCAAGCGCGCCGAGGAAAACGGCTATGTCCATCAGACCACCAATATCGACGGATCCGACAAAATCTTCGGCCTGTGCAACTGCGACGTCGGCGTCTGCTTTGCTCTGCGCACCAGCCAGTATTTCAACACGCCCAACCTTTCCGCCTCCGCCTACCGCGCTCACGTCGACAAGGACAACTGCGTCGCCTGCGGCAAGTGCGTCGAGGTCTGCCCGGCCGGCGCCGTCAAGCTCGGCCAGAAGCTCTGCACCAAGAGCGGCGAGGTCAAGTATCCGCAGCAGGAGCTGCCCTCCGGCCTGAAATGGGGCAAGGACAAGTGGAACCCGAACTATGTGTTCGACAACCGCAAGAACTGCCACGAATCCGGCACCGCTCCCTGCAAGACCGCCTGCCCCGCGCACATCGCGATCCAGGGCTACATCAAGCTGGCCAAGGAAGGCCGTTATCTTGACGCTCTCAAGCTCATCAAGCAGGACAACCCCTTCCCCTCCGTCTGCGGCTACGTCTGCAACCGCCGCTGCGAGGCCGCCTGCACCCGCGGCTCCATCGACAAGGCACTCGCCATCGACGAGATCAAAAAGTTCATTGCCGAGCAGGATCTCAAGAGCGAGGAGCGCTATATCCCCGAGCGTCTCTACCGTCGTCCCGTCGACATTCCCTACGAGCAGAAGATCGCCGTCATCGGCGCCGGCCCCGCCGGTTTGAGCTGCGCGTACTATCTTGCCCGCATGGGCTACGTCAATGTCACGGTCTTCGACCGCAACCCGGCTCCCGGCGGCATGCTCGTCATGGGCATCCCCAGCTACCGTCTTGACCGCAGCGCTCTCAAGGGCGAGATCGAGGTCCTTGAAAAGATGGGCGTGAAGTTCCAGATGAACATCGAGGTCGGCAAGGACGTCACGATCCAGCAGCTGCGCGAGCAGGGCTACAAGGGCTTCTACGTTGCCATCGGCGCGCAGAAGAGCTCCAAGCTCCGCATCCCCGGCGAGGAGCTGCAGGGCGTTTACGGCGGCGTCGATTTCCTGCGCGAGGTCAATCTCGGCAACAAACCCGAAGTCGGCAAAAAATGCGCGGTCATCGGCGGCGGCAACGTCGCGATGGACGTGTGCCGCACCGCCGTCCGTCTCGGCGCGGAGACCTATGTGATCTACCGCCGCAGCGAAGACGAGATGCCCGCCGACAAGGAAGAGGTCGCCGAGGCCAGAGAGGAAGGCGTCAAGTTCTGCTTCCTCAACGCGCCCGTTGAGATCCTCGGCGAGGACGGCAAGGTCAAGGCCCTCAAGGTCGAGATCATGGAGCTTGGCGAGCCCGACGAGAAGGGCCGCAGATCGCCTGTCGGCACCGGTAAGTTCGAGACCATCGAGGTCGATTCCGTCCTGGCTGCCGTCGGCCAGTCCATTGACTGGGGCACGCTCGACATCGGCGCTCTCAAGACCGGCAAGAAGGGCAATGCGATCGCCGATCCCGTCACCTACCAGACCGAGCAGGACGACATCTTTGTCGGCGGCGACGTCTACACCGGCCCGAAGTTCGCGATCGACGCGATCGCCGCCGGCCGCGAAGGCGCCGAGTCTCTGCACCGCTTCGTCAACGATGGCCAGAGCCTCACGATCGGCCGCAACCTGCGCGAGTTCTATGAACTGGATAAGGACAACCTCCTCATCGATGTCGACTGCTTCGACCGTCCCGCCCGCCAGCCGATCCTGCACGATCCCGCCAAGGCCCGCTCCTTCGAGCATGACCGTCTGACCTTCACCGAGGAGCAGGTCAAGACCGAGGCCAGCCGCTGCCTGGGCTGCGGCGTCAGCGTCGTCGATCCCAACCGCTGCATCGGCTGCGGCCTGTGCACCACCCGCTGCATGTTCGACGCGATCCACCTCTTCCGCGACGTGCCCGAAGCCTCCACGATGGTCCGCTGCGAGGACAAGGTCGGCCCGATGCTCAAGTACGCCGCCAAGCAGATCCGCATCATCAAGAAAAAAGGATAAGGAATGCACGAACTCGGAACCGTCTTTTATGTGATCGAGCAGGTCGAGAAGATCTGCAGGGAAAACGATCTGACCGTCGTCGGCAGCGTCACGCTGGAGATCGGAGAGGTCAGCGGCATCATTCCCGAATACATCGTCGACTGCTGGAACTGGGCCAGAGCGAAAAGCGAGTTCATGAAGACCGCCGAGCTGAAGATCGAAAATCTGGAAGCCGTCACCTACTGCGAGGACTGTCAGAAAACCTATCCGACGCTCAAATACAAAAAGATCTGTCCCTACTGTGGCAGCGAACATACCTATCTTCTCACAGGCAACGAATACAACATAAAAGAGATCGAAGCCATGTAACAAAAAAGGGCAAGCCCAACGGGCTTGCCCTTTCAAGTTTTCGACAAAGTGTCGACAACTTGAAAGGGCAAAACGGGAACACCTTATAAAGTTCCCGTTTTGCTGTGATGGAACGAAGAAAGGGGGCTCGCCGCCCCCTCTCTTCGCTCTCCCCTTGCTTATGGTTGAATTTCCTCATGGGTCTGACTTCACTCATAAAAGGGCAAGCCCAACGGGCTTGCCCTTTTCTTCTCTTTTTTTATTCGGTCCTCAAGGCTTCGACCGGATCCTTCCGGGCTGCGATGCCCGAGGGGATCAGTCCGGCGATAAAGGTCAATATCACGCTGATCAGAACCAGCGCGGCCCCGCCGAGCGGCGGCAGCGCGGAGTTGAGCGACATGATCCCCGTCAGATCGTGTACGATCATATTGATCGGGATGTTGAGCAGCACGGTCAGCAGGATGCCGATGGCGCCTGCGGTGAAGCCGATGATGACCGTCTCGGCGTTGAACACATGCGAAACGTCGCGGTTCGACGCGCCGATGGCACGCAGGATGCCGATCTCTTTCGTGCGCTCCAGCACGCTGATATAGGTGATGATACCGATCATGATCGACGAGACGACCAGCGAGATCGCCACGAAGGCGATCAGCACATAGCTGATCACGTTGATGATCGTCGTGATCGAGCTCATCAGCAGCGCGACCAGATCCGTATAGGTGATCTCGTCGTCCTTGGAAACGCGGTCGTTGTAGTTCTGGATCGCCGTCGCGATATTGTCCTTGTCCTCGAAGGAGGAGGCGTACAGATTGATGACGCTGGGCGTCTCCAGATCCACATAGCCGAGCTTTTTGAGCGTCTCCTTGTAATTCATCTCCGAATACACGGGCGGCATGGCGTTGTTGTAGATCCAGAGATAATCCTCGTCCTCCAGCACCAGCATGTCAAAGTCCTCGAGAAGCTCCTCCTCGCTCAGCTCGCGGTAGAGCTTTTCCATCTCGGCGGCATACTGATCCCGGACCTGATCCCCCGCCATCTTGCGGATATAGTCGAAGAGCATGTCGTCGTCCATCTGATCGAGCATGGATTCATACTCGGGATAGAGATCGAGGATCTGTTTTTCAATATCCTGGCGCGTCGTGTCCTTCAGCTGCTCATCCACCATCTCACGCACATATTCGTCGCTCGGATGGCACATGTACTGGATGTAAAGATCGGCGCGCGTCGCGTTATCCGCCTCGGCGACATAGTCTCTCGCCGCCTGCTGCTTGCGCTCGTTCGTCAGCGCCTCGTCGTCGGTATCCAGGAATTTCAGGCCGTTGAGGACATTGTATTCCTGGTCGGCCAGCTGTTTTTCGACCAGCTCCTTCCGCTCGGCCTCGGCTGCGATATGCTCGATAAAATCATGCGTATAGCCGATGGCTCCGGTCATCATGCCCGAAGCCGCATCCTCGTTCTGGCGAATGATGCCGACGATCTTCAGTTCAAGCCCGTTGTTGAACAGCGTGCGAAGCCCCAGCTCCTCCGCCGTCAGGTCGATATATTTCTCCTCTGTCTCGTCATAGCGGTACATGTCGGCCGGGAAGATATAGCGGAAGCTCGTTTGACAGATCTCCTCATAGCTCCAGCTCTCGACCTTGCTCTCGACCGTCTCCTGCGAGACAAAGGACTGCATATCCTCGGCGATCGTGCTCGTTGATTTCAGTCCGAGCGCATAAAGCACCAGGTCGGAGATCTCGTTGTTCTCATTGACGATCAGCACTGCCTCGTCATAGCGTTCCGGCCACTTGCCGTAGAGAACGTCATACTGGCTCTTCAAAAGCGGACTGATAGCTTCGCCGTTCTCGCCGGGCAGCATCTCCTGCCAGATGTTGACGACCGAGTAATACGATCCGTAGGTGTTGAAAAACGAGCTGTAATCGCCGCCGTACATGCTGCTCATCGCCGTCTGCAAAAGCTGCACAACGTCTGTCTTGGCTATATTCCCCTCTTTGTCCTCGGCATACAGGTTCATATCGAGGTCGTAGGAATACTGTACGGAGCTCAGATACTGTGAGATATCGCTGTTTTCATCCTCAATATAGGCCTTGAAGGGTTTGAGGTTATTTGTCTGCTTGTCCGCGGAGATCATCGAGTTCATCATGTCGTACATGACGGTGCTCGAATAGACCGCGTCGCGATCGTGCATCCCGCTCCCCGATTCCGCGCGCATGCCCATGAACGAGGTCATCAGGTTGGTCATATCCACGCTTTCGGCCTGGATCGTGATCGGATAGCTTGACAGCGTGTCGGCCTGCACCTTGTCGATGTAATTCTGGATGCCGTTTGACAGCGACATGATCAGCGCGATGCCGATGATGCCGATGCTCCCAGCAAAAGCCGTCAGCACCGTGCGCGTCTTTTTTGTCATCAGATTGTTCAGCGACAGGCTCAGAGCCGTCAGAAAGCTCATGGAGGTGCGTTTCTGTTTCGCTCCGGGAACGGCGGTCTCCCCTTCTGCTTCTTCTGCGGGCGAGCTGTCTCCGATGATGAGTCCGTCCTTGATCCGGATGATCCTGCTTGCATAGGTGTCGGCAAGCTCGGGGTTGTGCGTGACCATGATGATCAGCTTGTTGGCCGAGATCTCCTTGAGGATCTCCATGATCTGAACCGAGGTCTCCGAATCCAGCGCACCGGTCGGCTCGTCGGCCAGTAAAATATCGGGATCGTTGACGAGGGCGCGCGCGATGG
>JAFSNA010000028.1 GCA_017447645.1 Oscillospiraceae bacterium | reverse complement strand
ATCCTGAGCCAGGATCAAACTCTCAATAAATCGTATCTTAAAACTTCCTCTCGGAAGTCTTAAAATCTGATCTCTTGATTCGCTTTCCAGCTCTCAAAAGAAATTGTCTCGGTGCATCTCTGCACCGTTCAAAAACCCTTTTCTTTGGTGCTTATTTTTGCATAAGCTGTTCTTGCATTGTTCAATTTTCAAGGTACATCCCTACCACCCTTTTCAGGGGGCAGCTTGATTAATATAGCACAGCGGGATTGCCATGTCAAGCTTTTTTTATCTTTTTTGAAGGATGAAAAAAGCTTTTCCGACATGGTCGATCCGCCCGAGTTTTGCTCGGGTAAGTCGTAATATAGCACCTGCTTTGGAACTTGTCAACGCTTTTTTGATGCTTTTTTGAGAAAAAATCCCTGCACCAAAATATTGTGGTTTTCCCTGCCGTTTCAACACAAAATACGCAAGGGCTTCCGTCAAAAGTAACAAAACGAAGGGGGCTGATTGACATAAGATCGGCCGCGGCGGCATAAAAAGCGGCCCGGAGCGGCTCTCCCGCTCCGGGCCGGCGGTGGAAAAACTTTTTATTTCTGCTGCGGCGGCTGAGGCTGCTGCGGCCCCTGCGATTCAAAAAGTCCGCCGATGACCGGCAGCTCCTGCATGACGCCGTTGGAGACGTTGCGCATGCCCTTGATCATGAGCACGATCTGCAGGACCTGGATGACCGCGCCGCCGACCCCGAATCCCAGGATACTGCCCAGAAACTTGCCGATGAGGCCGCAGAAAAAGAGCTTGCGCCCCTGCTTGGCATGGAAGAGGGTAAAGGGATCCTTGATGTCAAGGATCGAAGGCAGGAAGCAGAGGAAGCTGACATACGACAGATAGGAGAAGACCCGTTTTTCCGACGCGCTGCGGCTGATGCTCTCGACGGCGGCGTCCGCGTTGCGGCGGAGACGGTAATAGCCGTCCTCATTCGTCTTGCGCTGGCTCTCCCATTCGGCGCTGCGGCGGGCGGCCTCCTCCTGCTGGCGGCGGAATTCTTCCTGCTGGCGGCGGCGGAGCTGCTCGCTTTCGGCCCATTTGCGGTTCATCTCCTGCTGCTCGCGGCGGCGCTGCTCGGCGCGCTTGCGCGCCTCCATCTCTTTCTGCCGCTGATCCTCGCTCTTGGGCGCGTAGGCATAGGCGGCGGCACCGTCCTGCTTTTTCTGCTCGGCCGCCTCGTCGAAACCGCAGGCCAGGCAGGTGTCCTGCCCGTCGGGGATATAAGCGCCGCATTTTTTGCAGTATGACATGCCCCTCGTCCTCCAAAGAATACTTCGGAGAGATTATACCTTATAATATTTCTCTTTTCAATAAAGAATTGTGAAGAAAACGACAAACCATGACCGCTCTAAGCGCAGAAGCGGTGGTTGCCGATCGTGACGATCGTCGGGCGGGACCAGATCCAGGCGCTGGTGGCGGTGGCGGGGTTGAAATAGTACAGCGCGCCGCCGCTGGGGTCGCTGCCGTTGAGGGCGTCCTGCGCGGCGCGCCAGGCGCTCTCGGCGATGGGCTGGTCGAACTGGCCGTCGCTGACGGCGGTAAAGGCGTCACGCTGGTAGATCACGCCCGCGAGCGTGTCCGGGAAGGAGGGGTGCCGCACGCGGTTGAGCACGACCGCGCCGACCGCGACCTGGCCCTGGTAGGGCTCGCCGCGCGCCTCGGCCGAGATGATGCGCGCAAGCAGCTGCAGATCGCCGCCGTAGCTCCCGCCGCCGCTGCCGCCGGAGGAGGGGATGCCGAGCGCGGCAAGGGTCTGATTGCCGACCTGGCCGTCGACCGCAAGACCGTTCCTGCGCTGAAAATAGCGCACCGCGGACTCGGTCCGGCTGCCGAAGACGCCGTCGACCGCGCCGTCATAATAGCCCCAGGCCTTCAGCCGCCGCTGGATCTCGGTCACAGTCGCGCCGGAGGCGCCCCGCTTGTAGAGATCGGCGTGGACGGCGGAGACCAGCGCGATGGCCAGCATGTTCGCTGCGAAGATCACCGCCAGAGCGAGCAGCAGCTTTTTTCTTTTTGCACTCAAATTCGATCACCTCAACATAAAAAGATCCTCACAGACAAGTCTGTGAGGATCTCCGCAAAAATATACTTGCTTTGCTTTCGGGAGGCGGGCGGCGTCTCAGCCGACGCGCTCGCGGATCTCTTTGCCGACTTTCGCGAGGAACTCGTCCAGCGGCATCGCGCCGAGGTCCTCGCCCGTGCGGGTACGGACGGCGACGGAGCCGCTCTCGGCCTCCTTGTCGCCGACGACGAGCATGTAGGGGATCTTCTGCATCTGCGCCTCGCGGATCTTGTAGCCGATCTTCTCGTTGCGAAGGTCGATCTCCGCGCGCACGCCGTTCGCCTCGAGCTTCGCGAGGACCTCCTTCGCCCACTCGGCGCTGCGGTCGGTGATGGGCAGGACCGTCGCCTGGACGGGAGAGAGCCACACCGGGAAGGCGCCGGCAAAATGCTCGGTGATGACGCCGATGAAGCGCTCGATCGAGCCGAAGACCACGCGGTGGATCATGACGGGGCAATGCTTCGCGCCGTCGGCGCCGACGTACTCGAGATCGAAGCGGCCGGGCAGCTGGTAGTCGAGCTGGATCGTGCCGCACTGCCAGGTGCGCCCCAGCGAGTCCTGGATATGGAAGTCCAGCTTCGGGCCGTAGAAGGCGCCGTCGCCCGGGTTGATGATATACTCCTTGCCGATGCTGGTGATCGCGTCGGCCAGCGCGGCCGTGGCGACGTCCCAGTCCTCGACCGAGCCGATGTGGTCCTCCGGCATGGTGGACAGCTCGATCGTGTAGGGCAGGCCGAAGAGGGAGTAGACCTCGTCAAAAAGGCTGGCGATGCGGATGACCTCGTCCTTGATCTGCTCGGGAGCGAGGAGGATGTGCGCGTCGTCCTGCGTGAAGCAGCGGACGCGGAACATGCCGTGCAGGGCGCCGGAGAGCTCGTGCCGGTGCACGAGGCCCAGCTCGCCGTAGCGGAGGGGCAGGTCGCGGTAGGAGTGCGGCTCGAGATCGTAGACCAGGATGCTGCCGGGGCAGTTCATGGGCTTGATCGCAAAGTCCTCGCCGTCGATGACAGTCGTGTACATGTTGTCCTTATAGTGATCCCAGTGGCCGGAGGTCTCCCACAGCGTGCGGCGCATGATCTGCGGGGTCGAGATCTCGACGTAGTCCCACTTCTTGTGCACCTCGCGCCAGTAGTCGATCAGCGTGTTGCGAAGCACCATGCCCTTGGGCAGGTAGAAGGGGAAGCCGGGCGCCTCGTCGCGGAAGGCGAAGAGACCCAGCTCGCGGCCCAGCTTGCGGTGGTCGCGCTTCTTGGCTTCCTCGAGCTTGACGAGGTACTCGTCCAGCTCCTGCTGCGTGCGGAAGGCCACGCCGTTGATGCGCGTGAGCATCTTGTTGCTGCTGTCGTCCTTCCAGTAGGCGCCAGACTGCTGCGTGACCTTGAAGGCCTTGAGCGCCTTGGTGTAGGTCAGGTGCGGCCCCAGGCACATGTCGACGTACTCGCCCTGCTGGAAGAAGCTGAACTCGCTCTCGTCGGCAAGATCGTCCATATGCTCGAGCTTGTAGTTCTCGCCGCGCTCGGCCATGAGCTTCTTGGAGTCCTCGCGGTTGAGCACGAAGGCCTTGATCGGCAGGTTCTCCTTGACGATCTTTTTCATTTCCTTCTCGATGGCCTCGAGATCCTCGGGCCCGAGCTTCTGATCGCCGAGGTCGACGTCGTAGTAGAAGCCGTTCTGGGTCGCCGGGCCGAAGGCGAAGTCCGCCTGCGGGTACAGGCGCTTGATGGCCTGGGCCATCACGTGCGCCGCCGTATGGCGGATGACGTGCAGCTCTTCCTCCTGCGGGCACTCGCCCACATGGCCGTCCTTGTAGATGATCTTCATAGTCTTTCTCCTCCAAAAAACGAAAGCACCCATGGCGCTTCCCGTAAAGATGCGCCAAGGGTGCTCAGGCAAGCGACGATGGATGGGGCAAGAGCGAATCCCGAGGAAATTTGTGTTCTGATAAAGGCGCTTTTTCGCAGGAATACTTTGTGTATTTCAAGAAAAAGCGACGAAATCGGGGCGCAAATTTGCCGGGAGGCGCCGCAGGCACATTGATCGGCGTTTGCTGTTAAAAAAGCACGGTCCCACCTTGAACTTTCACTCATTCGTGCGCGTAACGCGCGCCGCGCGGGAGGGCATTTTCTCCCTCCGGCTCGGGAGTGGTGGCAATTCTCCGATCCGTAAGCCGCTCTCAGCCCCATGGCGGCTCTCTCTGTGGCGG
Organism: Oscillospiraceae bacterium; assembly: GCA_017447645.1. Classification (GTDB taxonomy): domain Bacteria; phylum Bacillota; class Clostridia; order Oscillospirales; family Oscillospiraceae; genus Limivicinus. The sequence continues at coordinate 20,883 of JAFSNA010000028.1, read as the reverse complement.
ACGCCTTTGAAAACTGTCTTCTCCGTCAAAGCCTTTGACGAGTACTGATATTATCACCCTTATTCTGCCCTGTCAAGGCAGAACCATACAAAAAAGCAGGGAAAATCAGGCAAAGCGGCTCCGTTCCGCGTCATAAGCGAAGCCGACGGAGCTGAGCTTTTCCTTCAGCGCGTCCTCGTCGAGCTCCAGGTCGGCGCAGAGCGCGGCGAGGGAATCGTATTCGTCGCGCAGTTTGGTGTTGACATAGCTCAGCAGGATCATCGGGTCGTCGGGGAGCATGCCGTTTCCTCCTTGCATTTTCCGGCTTTCCCTAAAAAGGGGGAAGCTTGATGATACGCGCCGCCCCGAAAGCGGGACAAAAGGCCCCTTCCGGCCGCTGCGCAGCCACCTCCCCCGGAGGGGGGAGGCTATCATATACTCAGATATTGAAGCGGAACATCGTCACGTCGCCGTCGGCCATGACGTAGTCCTTGCCCTCGAGACGGAACAAGCCCTTTTCCTTCGCCGCGGCCATGCTGCCGCATTTTTTCAGGTCCTCGAAGGCGACTATCTCGGCGCGGATGAAGCCGCGCTCAATGTCGGTGTGGATCTTGCCGGCGGCCTTCGGGGCCTTGGTGCCCTTCACGATCGTCCAGGCGTGGACGTCGTCCTCTCCGGCCGTGAGGAAGGAGATGTAACCCAGCAGGTCGTAGGAGGTCCTGATCAGACGGTCGAGCCCCGTCTCGGTCAGGCCGAGGTCGGCCATGAACATCTCGGCCTCCTCGGGATCGAGCTCCGCGATGTCCTCCTCGAACTTCGCGGCCACGGGCAGCACCGCCGCGCCCTGCTTCCGCGCGTGGGCTTCGAGCGCCTTGAAGCCGGCGTTGCCGGCATAGTCCGCCATGCCGTTCTCATCCATGTTCGCGGCGTAGATCACGGGCTTGACGGTCAGCAGGCCGCCGTCGGTCAGGATATCCTGATCCTCCTCGGTGAAGTCGAAGTCGCGCGCGGGCTTTTCCTCCTCGAGGTGAGCGAGCAGCGCCTCGCACATCTCGCACTCGCGCTTGTATTTCTTGTCGCCGCTCTTGGCGTTCTTCCGCGCGCGGTCGAGACGGCGCTCGACGATCTCGATATCGGCGAGGATCAGCTCGAGCTCGAAGTTTGAGGCGTCGCGCACGGCGTCGGCGCTCTCAAGGAAGATCGTGTCGTCGTCGAAGCACCTAACGACCTCGACCAGCGCGTCGACCTGGCGGATGGCCTGGAAGGCCTCGCGCCCCTTGCCGCCCGAGGCCACGCCCGGGATGTCGACGAATTCGATCGTCGCGGGGCTGTATTTTTTCGGATGATAGTACTCCGCCAGCCAGTCGAGGCGCTCGTCGGGCACCTTCGCCACGCCGACGTTCGGCTTCGCCCCGGCCACGGTATAGGCGCCCGTCTCGGCCTTCGAGCCGGTGAGCGCGTTGAAAAGCGTCGTCTTGCCGACGTTCGGCAGACCTACGATCCCAAGCTTCATGTTTGCAGTCTCCTTCTTCAAGGGCTATGTGCCTGTGGGGATTATATCACAGCGGCGCGCATTTCTCAACACCTCCGCGCTTTTCCCTTTACACGCGCGCGAAAAAAACATATAGTAGTACCCGGAGGCGAGCGACATGAAAAAGATCATCATCCTCATCGGGAACTACGGCTCCGGCAAGACGGAGATCGCGCTGAACATGGCCGTGCGCGCGGCCGCCGAGGGCAAGCGCACCCAGGTCATCGACCTGGACAAGATCAACGACTACTTCCGCATGTCCGACCACGTCAAGCTGCTGGACGAGAAGCAGATCAACCTCGTCTCCCCCACCTTCGCCGGCGCGGGCCTGACCCAGACCAACATGAGCGCCGCCGTCGGCTCGGCCTTTGCGCAGGACTGGGATCTGGTCGTCTTTGACGTCGGCGGCGACCCCGCGGGCGCGATGTCGCTGGCGCGCTATCACAGCGATTTCGCCGCGCTCGAGCCGGGGCAGCTGGAGGTCTACGACATCATCAACGTGCGCCGGCCGATGTCCGAGACGCCGGAGAAGATCCTGAAGCTCAAGGCGGACATGGAGGGCTTCGCCCGCCAGACGGTCACGGGCTTCGTCCACAACTCCAACCTGCAGACCTGGGCCAGCGCGCAGGATCTGCGCGACGGCTATCCGGTCGTCAGGGCCGCGAGCGAGATGAGCGGCATCCCGGTCGTGCATACGACGGGTCTGCCGGAATACCTGGACGAATTCCTGCGCGACGAGGGGCTGGATCAGCGCTTCATAGGCACGCCGATCCCGCTGACGACCTACATGCACCGCAGCTGGGCGGATTTCACCCAGGGGATCTGAAAATAAACCAGGAACGCGGAAGGGAAAAACCCATCCGCGTTTTCTTTTTCAAAACAGGTCCCAGCCGGCAACGCCGCACTCGCCGCGGCTGTTCTCGCCCCAGGCCGCGAGCGTCCCGTCGGAGCGGACGAAGACGCAGTGCGTCCCGCCGGCGGCCATCGCCGCGACGTCGTCCGGCGCCGTGAAGTCCGCCCCCGCCCCGGCGCGGAAGAAATGCGCGTGAACGGAGCCCCGCGCGTCCAGGCCGAGGATCAGATTGGACGAGGCCGAGACGGCGACGATGTCCCGCCAGGCGGAGAGCTCCGCCGCCGCGCAGACGACGCTGCCGTCCTCGCGCAGGCCGACGGCGTAGCCGGTATTCACCGCGACCGCGACGAGGCCGCTCAGCTCGTCCGAGCGCGCGCTCTCGTGCGTGATGAGCGCCTCGCCGTCCGTCCGCAGCGCCGCGAGCGCGTAAGAGCCGCCGGAGATCATCGTGACCTTCGGCCAGTCCTCCAGCATGTAATAGTCGTTGTAGCCACAGCAGACGATGCTGCCGTCGGACCTGAGGCCGAAGGTGGCGTAATCCGCCGCCGTGATCGCGACGACGTCGCGCCATTCCTGCGTGTCGCACTGGCCCTCGTCGGAGCGCCCGACCGCGGCGACCGTGCCGTCGGCAAAGAGGGCGACCGTGTGATACGCCCCCGCGCAGACCGCCTTGACGCCCCGCCATTTTTCCACTCTGCACTGGCCATAGCTGTCGTCCCCGCAGGCGAGGACCGTGCCGTCGCTCTTCAGGGCCACGGTGTGGAAAAAGCCCACGTCGACGATCCCGCGCGGCAGCGCCTCGCGCCGCTCTTTCAGCTCCGCGCGGCGGGCCAGCTCCTCACTCGAGAGGTTCTGCGCCACGGCGAACGCGGCGTCGAGATCGCGCCGGCCGCAGATCTGCTCGGCGAGCGCGAGGGCGCCGTCGGCCTCGCCCAGCCTGTACAGCAGCAGGAAGGCGTCGTAGATCTGCCCCTCCGCGACGAGCGCTTTCGCCTTTTCCAGCTGCGCGCGGCGGGCCATCGCCGCGGCGTCGCGGTAGAGGCCCAGCGCCTCAAAGCGCCGCTGCGCCGTGTCGAACTCGCCCGCGGCGAGCTCCTGCGCGGCCAGACGATAGAGCGCCTCGCGGCCGCCCTCCTCCGCGCCCTCATAGCCGCCGAGCGCGGCAAAGAGCGAGGCTGCGCGGCGGTATTCCCCGCTCTCGAGCAGCGATTCGGCCTCCAGGAAGCGGCAGCGGTTTTCGTAAGCCGTCTTTTCCTCGCCCTCGTCCAGGCGCGCGATCAGCTTTTCCGCCCGCTGCGTGTCGCCCTTTTCGAGCGCGGCCTCGATCCGCGCGCCGCGCCCCTTTTCCGCCGCCGCGGCAAGGCCGAGGATGAGCGCGAGCGTCAGCGCGAAAACGAGCGTGGCGGCAAGGATCACGCGGCGGAGCTTTCTTTTCTCACTCATCGCGGTCCCCTCCGTTTCCCGGGGGCGCGGCGTCGAGGAAGTGCTCAAGCCGCCATCCGAAGACGGTGCCGTTGATCGAGGTCCAGTGGCAGCTGACGAGATAGACGTCGTCGACCTCGTACTCGGCCATGTACTCGCGGATGCTCGCGCCGATATTGCCCTTGCCGTAGTTCGCGCCGCGCAGATCCGTCGCCAGGATCTGATCGTAATACGGGAAGAGATAGTACATCATCGAAAAGGCGTAGCTGTCGGAGATCACCAGCGCGCTGCGCCCGGTGTGGAAGCCGGTCTCGAACAGGCGGTAGGGCCCCTTCGCCCCGCCGAGATACATCGTATAGCCGGTGTGGCGGAAATCATAGACGTCCGAGGGCGTCCGCTCCGTCAGATTCTCGATGAGCGAGGTCTTCACCGGCGAGAGGATGAGCGGCACCATCAGGTTTTCGCGCTCGAGGGTCATGCTCTGCAGCTGCTCGGGCGTATAGGGCCCGTTTTTGAGACTGTAGCGCAGATAGTAGCGATAATCGTAGAAGCCGCTCGGCGCGTAGCCGAGGTCGGCGAGAAAGGCGTTGGAGGTGCGCCAGGCCGTTTTGACGTACCAGTGATAATCGCCGTTGGAGAACAGCGGCCCATCGTTTTCATAGGGCCTGAGGACCTCCGCCGGGTCGTAGATGTGCACGCCGGACGCGACGAGGGGCTGCACGGCCTCGGCGAGATCGTCGCCCCAGGAGGCGAAGCGATGATCGTCATAGACCGGGTTGAGCACGTCCGAGGCCGGGACGTTGATGAAGAAGATGTTCCCGTCCTCAGGCAGCGCGGCGCGGTATTTGTCCAGCACCGACGCGAGATAGGCCACGCGCTCGGGGCTGTAGGTCTCGATCTCGTCGCGTTTCCCGTCGGCACGCTCGCGCCAGAGCGAGGCGCCGCGCGCCGCCGCGGCGGGGGCAGTCTCTTCCCGCTCCTCGGCCGCCGGAGCCGCCGGCTCGGGCGCGTCGGCGCTCGCCTGCGGCGCCTCGTCTCCGACAAGGCCCTCCTCCTCGTCGAAAAGCCTCTTTGCCTCCTCCCCTGCGTCGGCGCGCCCGAACACGCCGCGGAGCGCGTCGGAGAGCGCGATCATCTCCTCGCGGGCCGGGAAGGCATCGGAGAGGAAGCTCTCGAACTCGTCCATGAAGGTCCCGGAGGCGAGGGAGGAGAGGCTGATCTGCGGGAAGGACTGGAGCATGCGCATCTCCGTGTCGGACACGCCGCCGTCCTTCGGCGCGAAGAAAAGCAGATACAGCCCCAGCGTCAGCGAGGCGAGCAGCAGGATGTAGTTTTCGGCAAAACGCAGGTATTTCTTCATACCGTCCATCCTATCAGAAGCGGAAATAGATAAAGGGGTTATAGCTCTGCCCGACGAGAAAAACGATCGACAGGGCGAAGAGCAGCGCCGTGCAGACGGCGCGCACAAGGAAAACGGCCTTTTTGCCGCCGTGTCTTTTCAGCAGGGCATTCTTCGCCGCCGGGACGACGGGCAGCGAGCAGACAAAGGCCAGCAGCGGGAAGACGGAATACTGCGCGATGACCTTGCGCGCGCCCTCGTCCAGCAGCGGCAGCGCGGTGCGGACGCCCGCGCCGTCGCACCCATAGCCCAGCAGCGCCCGCAGCGTATCGGCAAGGACGTGCAGATCGGTCTCGTAGAAGATCGCCCAGCCGACGACGGCGATCACGAAGGTCAGCGCCCAGCGGATCGCTTTGGGCGTTTTTTCGATCACGCGCCCGAGCACGAAGCGCTCGAGGATCAGCAGCACGCCGAAGTACAGGCCCCAGAGCAGGAAGTTCCAGGCTGCGCCGTGCCACAGGCCGGTCAGGCCCCAGACGATCAGCAGATTGAGCGCGGTGCGCGCCGCGCCGCGGCGGTTCCCGCCGAGGGGGATGTAGACGTAGTCGCGGAAGAAGCTGCCCAGCGAGATGTGCCAACGCCGCCAGAACTCCGTCGCCGAGAGGGAGACGTAGGGGTAGTTGAAGTTCTCCTTATAGCGGAAGCCCAGCACGCGCCCCAGACCGATGGCCATGTCGGAGTAGGCCGAGAAGTCGAAATAGATCTGCAGCGTGTAGAGAAAGGCGTGATACCATGCGCCGCCGAGGCTTGCCGCCCCGCCGTGGGGCAGCGCCTCGACCGCCGCGCCGCAGAGATTGGCCAGCAGCACCTTTTTCGCCAGGCCGACGACGAAGCGCTCGAAGCCCTCGCTGAAATCCCTGACGGAGACGGAGCGTGCGTCGAGCTGCGCGGCGACGTCGGCGTACTGCACGATAGGGCCTGCGATCAGCTGCGGGAAGCAGCTGACGTACAGCAAAAGCTTCGGAAAGCTCTTCTGCGCGGGGGTCTTGCCGCGGTAGACGTCCACTGTGTAGGTGAGCACCTGGAAGGTGTAGAAGGAAATGCCGATCGGCAGGCGGATCTGCGGCACCGCGAGCTTGAGGGAAAAGAGCGCGGCGATATTCCCCAGCGCAAAAGAAAAGTATTTGAAATAGAACAGCAGCGCCAGCGACACGCCCACGCCCAGGACGAGCGCGGCCTTCCTCCGGCGCGGCTCCTCCGTTTTGACGATCGCGGCGGCGCAGCAATAGTTCACCGCCGTGGTAAAGAGCATCGCGAGCACGCACACCGGCTCGCCCCACGCGTAAAACAGCAGCGAGGCGAGCAGCAGCACCGCGTTCTTCCAGCGCAGAGAACCCGCCGAAAAGTACAGAAGCAGTACGATCGGCAGGAAGAGCAGCAGGAATGTCATACTCGAAAAAACCACGGCGGCCTCCGTCATCGGGAAAATCGGAAAGAGCGCTCTTTCGCGCTTTTCTTTCTTTTTCCAATCATAGCACAGTCCGCCCCCGGCCGCAACGCTCTTTGTTGCCATCCGCTTTCAAACGTGCTATGCTTACAGACAACGAAACTGTCTTTTGCAGGGAGGGACCGCCATGGACGAGATCCGCGAGGAGCGCCCGGAGAGGAACGCGGAGCCGCAGCAGATCGTTTTCTTCGCGCCGGAGCTGCTGCAGCGGGCGCAGCAGCGGCAGCAGCGGCAGGAACGGCTGGGCGCGCTGCGCGCCGCGGCCGAGCGCGGCGAGCACGTCGCGCTGCTGGAGCTGGGGATCTACGACCTCGGCGAGCTGGGCGGGACGCCGCGCAACGCCGAGGAGGCCTTTGCCTGCTTCTCCCGTCTGCCGGAGGACGACCCGGCCGGGCTCTATTATCTTTCCTACTGCTATGACCGCGGCGTCGGCACCGCAGCCGACGTCGCGCGCGCCGTCGCGATGCTGAACGAATCCGCCGAGGCCGGCTACGCGCCCGCGCTCTGCGCCCTGGGCCTGTGCTACGAAAGCGGTCACGGCGTCGGGCAGGACGCCTCCCGGGCCGCCGAGCTGTACCGCGCCGCGGCGGACCTGGATTACCCGATGGGCATGTGCAACCTCGGCGTGCTCCTCATGCACGGCGTCGGCGTGGAACAGGACCGTGAAAAGGCCGCCGCGCTCTTCGCCCGGGCCGCCGAGCAGGAGCTTCCGCGCGCGCAGTTCCTGCTGGGGCTGTGCTATGAGAGCGGGCAGGGAGTCCCCCGCGACCCGCGCAAGGCCATGGCGCTGTATGACGCAGCCTCGGAGCAGGACTACGACGAGGCCGTCTGCGCCAAGGGCGTTTTGTATTATCACGGGATCGGGACGGAGCAGGACCGCGAAAAGGCCTTCTCCCTCTTCCGTCGGGCGGCGGACCGCGGCTTTGCCCGCGCGCAGTTTTTCACCGCGCGCTGTCTCGACGACGGCGAGGGCACGGCCGAGGATCCGGAAGAGGCCTATCGCTATTACGCCATGGCGGCCGAAAACGGCTTCCCGGACGCGATGTTCCAGGCCGGACTGTGCTGCGCCTGCGGCCGCGGGACGCCGGAGGACCAGGCGCAGGCCGCCGCCTGGTGGGCGCACGGCGCGGAGAGCGGCGAGCTGCGCTCGACGGCGCATCTGGGGGTGTGCTATGAGTGCGGGCGCGGCGTCGAAGAAGACATGGGCAAGGCCATCGAGCTGTACCGGAAGGCCGCCGAGGCCGGCGGCGCGGAGGGGCAGTGCAACCTCGGCGCGCTGATGTTCCATGTGCTGGCCCGGTACATGCGTCCGAAGGAAACAAAGCGTCTCCCGCGCTGGATCCATATCACGGTTGCCTGCGTCCTGCTCACCTCGCTGCTGATCATCGTGTCCGTGTTCCTCGGCGGCGGGACCGTCGATCCGGAGGACGTCTGGATCCTCGTCTGGCTCGTCGCGCTGCTCGCGCTGGCCGTCCGGCGGGTCTGCCGAAGGAGGCAAAAGAAGGAAGAGGCTTGAAAAGCCCCTTCCTTCTTCCTCTTTGCAGGCCGCCCGTCCGCGGACTTCTTTTTTTCAAAACGAAGAGCGCAAACCGAAAAAGTGTAAGATCCGCCCCTCGATCGCGACAGGGAGGGTGAGGCGGAAAGGAAGTGACGCATTTGGAGGACCGAGAGATCATCGACCTGTTCTTTGAGCGCTCGGAACAGGCCATACGGGAACTGGACAAAAAATACGGCAAGGCCGTGAAAACCGTCGCGCAGAACATCCTGCGCGAGCGGCAGGATGCGGAGGAATGCGTGAACGACGCGTACCTGGGAGTCTGGAGCAGTATTCCGCCTCAGCGTCCCGACTCTCTGGGCGGCTATGTTTGCCGCATCGCCCGCAACCGGGCCGTGTCGCGCCTGCGCGCCGAAGCGGCGGCAAAACGCAGCGGCGGCTTCGAGCTTGTGCTCGACGAGCTGGAGGAATGTATCCCCTCCGGCGCGGACGTCGAGGCCGAGATCGAGGGAAAGGAGCTTGCGCGCGCTGTCGACCGCTTTCTCGCGGCGCTTGATTACGATGACCGTTTTCTTTTTGTCCGGCGCTATTTCTACGCGGACAGCGTAAAGGCCATCGCCGCGGCGATGGGACAGAAGGAAAACCGGCTTTCCGTGCGTCTTTTCCGCCTCCGCGAGAAATTGCGGAAGACTTTGGTAAAGGAGGGCCTGCTTGTATGAATCGGGAAAAAATCTTTGACTCGCTCGCCGACGTCGACGAAAAATACGTCGCCGAGGCGCTGCGCTACTCCCCCGAGGCTGCATCCGGCTCCTCGGAAAGGATCATACACTTGAAAAAGAAAAGAATCATATCGTTTGCGCTCGCGGCGGCGCTGATCCTGGCGCTGGGCGTCGCGGCCTACGCCGTGTTTTCCACCTATACCACGCGCGTGCCCGAGCCGGAAGAGACCTTCCGCATCAACTGGGAGGAAAATCCCAGCGGCTACATCGAATGGACGGACGCGAAGCTGGCCGTGACCTTCCCCGATACGGCCGAGAGCAGGGAGATCGAATTCCGCCCCGGCTGGCTGCCGTATGAGCTCCCGCAGGAACTCGCCGGAAGTATTCCCTGCTCCGGCATCGGCAAGGATACCTGGTTCAAGCGTTTGACTTCAGAGGCGCTTGCCTTTTCTGACGGACCGTATGCCGTATCCGCCTATCAGAACATGGGCCAGCCGCTGCTGATCGAGAGCTACTCCATGTCCATGTTCAACGACGGCGGCGCGCTGCTGCTTCTCTATTACACTCCCGGAGAAATAATCGAGGAGCATTGGGACGAGCAAAACGTCGACGTGATGCGCTTCCACTGCACCCAGCATCGTGACGCTGTGCCCGATTTCGGCATCCCTGAATACACGCTCGAGGAGGACATCATCCTTATGTCCAATCCCGACGCAGGCTGGGTCGTCCGCATCTGCGGCGAGATCGGGATGGACGAGCTGGTGAAGGTCGCGAAGAATCTGGAGATACGCGAGACCGGCAAGGTCCTGAGCTACGGCGATTTTGAGAACCACTACACCTTTATGGACGGCGGCGTTGGCTGAGAAAGCCAAACCGCGGCAGGGGCTGTCTGAAAAGACAGCCCTTGTTCTTTGTGATATAGTGGAAAAGAAGTGAAACCCTTCCTGCTTTTTCTCGTGTTTAAGGGTGAGAGCTCTTACAGTACAAAGGAGGTGCCGTATGGAAGACGCCGCGATCATCGATCTGTACTGGCAGCGTTCCGACAGGGCCCTGTCGGAAACCGATAAAAAATACGGCCGATACTGCCACTCGATCGCCTGCCGCATCTGCGGGGCGGACGAGGACGCGGAGGAGTGCGTGAACGACACGTATTGGCGCGCGTGGAACAGCATGCCCACCGAGCGCCCCTCGGCGTTGGGAGCCTTTCTCGGCCGTATCACCCGAAACCTCGCCCTTGACCGCGTCAAGGCGAGAAACACCGTCAAGCGCGGAGGAGGACAGCTGACGCTGGCGCTGGGCGAGCTGGAAGACTGCATTCCCGGCGGGACGAGCCCGGAGCGCGCCCTGGAGGAAAAAGAACTGGAGGAGGCGATCGGACGCTTCGTCGCCGCGCTGCCGAAAACCGAGAAAACGGTCTTCGTACTGCGCTATTTCTATCTAGCGTCGGTCGACGAGATCGCCGAGAAGCTGCGTTTCAGCTCGGGAAAGGTCAAAAGCATGCTGTTCCGCAGCCGCAGAAAACTGCGGACGGCCTTGGAAAAGGAGGGGCTGGCATGAACTCGCTGACACTTCTGCGCGCTATGAACGGCATTCACGAGGAGGATGTCATCATGGCTGGAAAGCAATATTTCAACAACGACAAAAAAATCGTACCGATGCGGACAAAACGGCTCATCGCCTTCGCGGCCGCCGCGGTTCTGATGCTCTCGCTGGGCATCGCGGCCTTTGCAACCTACAACGCGATCTCTACGCCGGAAGCCGCAGAAAAGGTCGCGCGCGAGCAGATCGCGCAGTGGCGGGAGCTCGGGCTGCTGAACCCGGAGGTGGACTTTGAGGGCGAGGCGGATACGATCGTCGAGATCGAGGAGGAGCAGGGCGGCTCGGCCTGGTACGGGCGGCTGTTCCCGCACAGCTTCGACGTGCGCTGGTACTTCGGAGAGCGGAAATACGGCTGCAATCTGAATATCGACACGCTCGGCGGCAAGATCATGTATATCGATCTCTTTGCCGAAGCGGACGAGGACGCCGTGCCGACGGGCGAGATCGAGCTGACCGTCGGACCGGACGGGGAGAAGAAAACCTTCTATTATTACGAAAACTACGGCGATCTCCTTCCCGCCGATCAGACGGTGGACGGCTTCTGCTCGGCGCTGGCCGAGTACTGGGGTTATAGCGGCTACCGTCTGGCAGACAAGCGCGACCCTGTCTATACCGAGGACTACGCGGCCTGCTTCGCCTCGGTCGACGGCTCGACGCGCATGCTCGACGTCCCCTGGGACATGAGCGGCCGCTGCTCCCTCGCGGTCTACTTCGACGGCGACGCGGAGGGCGCCCCGATGTATATCGAACTCATGCAGTATCCCGGCTACGTCGGGATGGACGTCGGTATCCGCCACCCGGTGGGATGATCAACAGACAACGAGCCCGCCTCTCGAACGAGAGGCGGGCTTGTTGTTTTTTTTGTTTTATTTGCCCTCTGCGAGGAGCTTCAGGATCTGCACGGCGTTCGACGCGGCGCCCTTGCGGATCTGGTCGCCGCAGCACCAGAGCGTCAGGCCCTTGTCGTCCGTGAGATCCTCGCGGATGCGGCCGACCCAGACGAGATCCTGGTCCGTCGTGTCGAGAGGCGTCGGGTAGCAGCGGCCCTCGTAATCCTCGATCAGACGCACGCCCGGGAAGGCGGCGACGGCGGCCTTCGCGGCCTCGACGCTGACCTTCTCCTTCGTGCGCAGCGTCACGGCGATGGAGTGCGAACGCATGACCGGCACGCGCACGCAGGTGCAGTTGACCTTCAGGTCGGGGCAGTGCATGATGCGGCGGCCCTCGTTCTGCATCTTCATCTCTTCCTTGGTGTAGTCGTTGCCGTAGGGTGCGTCGATGAAGGGGATGACGTTCATCGCGATCTGCGCCGCGAAGGTCTTGACGACGGGCTTCTCGCCCCTGGCCAGCGCTGCCATCTGCGCGTCGAGCTCGGCGATGCCGGCCTGCCCCGCGCCGGAGACGGCCTGGTAGGTGCACACGACCATGTTCTCGATCTCAGAGAGCTTCGCGATACCCGCGACGGCCATGAGCGCGATGATCGTGCAGCAGTTCGGGTTCGCGATCAGGCCGTGGTTCTCAAAGGCGTCCGCGCCGTTGATCTCCGGCACGACGAGGGGCACGTCCGGCTCGAGCCGGAAGGCGGAGCTGTTGTCGATGTAGACCGCGCCGCTCTTTTTGATCGCGGGAGCGAAGCGGCGGGACATGTCGCCCTCGACCGCGCCGAGCACGAAGTCGAGACCCTCGAAGCTCTCGTCCGAGGCGGCCCGGATGGCGACGTCCTCTCCCTTGAACTTGATCAGCGTGCCCGCGCTGCGCGCGCTGGCCAGCGGCCGCAGCTCGCTGATCGGGATGTCGTATTCGGCGAGGATCTTGAGCATTTCCTGCCCGACGGCGCCGGTCGCGCCCAGGACGCCGATCTTGAGTTCTTTCATGGTTAGTTCTCCTTTCATCAACCGGCAAATCCGTCGTAAAGCACGCGGATGGCCGTCTCAAAGTCCCTGTTCTCCACGCCGACCGTGATGGCCAGCTCGTCTGCGCCCTGTGCGATCGTGCGGATGTTCACGCCCGCATCGCCGAGCGCCTTGAAGAGTCTGCCCGAAATGCCGGGGCGCGAGCTCATCTTGCGGCCGACGGCGGCGACAAGGGCGATCTCGTCCTGTACGCGCACATCGTCCGGGCGGCAGGTCTTGCGGATGTCGGCCAGCACGTCGTAAATGGCGTCGCCCATCGCGGCCGATCCGGAGACCAGCGCGAAGCTGTCCAGACCCAGGGTGATATGCTCGACCGGGGCGTGGTAACGGTCCATGATCTCCAGCGCCTGGCAGAGCGTCGCGTTGGCGTTCATGCCGCGCTTGAGGACCGTGATGATCGTGAAGTTGCGCCGTCCCGCGATGCCGGTGATGAAGCGTTCGCCTCCGTCGCGGTCGTCCGCCTCGCCGACGATCATCGTGCCGGGATCCTCCGGGCGGTTGGTGTTGCGGATGTTCAGCGCGATGCCCTTGTCCTTGACCGGCTGGATCGAGTCCTCGTGCATGACCGAGGCGCCCATGAAGGCCAGCTCGCGCAGCTCGGCGTAGGTGACCTTGGCGATCGGGCGCGGGTCGGGGACGATGCGCGGGTCCGCCATCAGGATGCCGGAGACGTCCGTCCAGTTCTCATAGACGTCCGCATCCACGGCCGCCGCGGCCAGGGCGCCGGTGATGTCGCTGCCGCCGCGGCTCATGACCTTGATCTTGCCGGTGGGCAGACGGCCGTAAAAGCCGGGGATCAGGATCCTTCCGTGGGCGGCGAGCGCCTCGGCGATCGCGCGGTCGGTCCTCTCGCGGTCGAGCTGGCCGTCGTAGCCGAAGAACACGCAGTCCGCCGCGTCGACAAAGGCGTAGCCGAGATACTCGGCCATCAGCCGCGCGGTGAAATACTCGCCGCGGGAGACCAGCTCATCCACGCTCGTGTCGCGGCTCAGACCGGCGGCGAGCTTTTTCATCTCGGCCGAGGCGTCAAAGCGCAGGCCCAGCTCCGAGCGGATCCCGGCGAAGCGGCTTTCGATCGTCTGGAGGATGTCGTCGCAGGATACGCCGTAGCTCAGATGCGCGTGGCAGAGATACAGCAGGTCCGTCAGCTTGTGGTCGTCGGCGCTGCGCTTGCCGGCCGCGGACACGACCACGACGCGGCGCGAGGGATCCGCTTCTATTATACTTTTGACCTTTTTGAATTGTTCCGCTCCTGCGACGGAGGAGCCGCCGAATTTGGCAACCTTCAGCATGCTCTCACTCCTCCATCGCGGCGAAGAAGACCGCCGCGCCGCCCGCGCGCAGCGCCTTGACGCGCGCGTGCATGTCCGTGACCGCGAGAGCCTCCGTCACGCCGCGGCAGAGGGCGCCGTCGAGCTCCTTTTCGGCGAAGGGCAGCGCATCCGCGAGATCGGCCGGCAGGCGCACATAGTAGCGGCACTCGCAGACGCTGTTGTCCGCGGCGACGCGCACGCAGTCCGGCTTCATCATTTCGCGGCGGCCGTGGACGATGTCGGAAAGGTCGCGCACGACGGCGGAGGCCGTCGGATAGCGGCCCGCGCCCTGGCCGATGAGGACGATGTCTCCCGCGTTCTCGCCGCGGTACTTGGCCATGTTGAAATTCTTCAGCACCGACGCCTCCGGCGAGGAGGCGGAAAGCAGCACGGGCTGGACGAAGGCGTAAAGCTTTCCGTCCTCGCTCTCGCCGCCGCGCACGACGAGGCGCAGCACGAGGCCCTTGCTCTGAAAATGCGCCACGTCAGCGGCCGTGACCGACTCGATGCCCTCGAGCGAGAAACCCTCGCAGGGCAGCTTGTCATAAGCGACGGCGCAGGCCAGCATGATCTTTCTGAGCGCGTCAAGGCCCGATACGTCGGCCGTCGGGTCCGCTTCGGCATAGCCGAGGGCCTGGGCCTCCTTGAGCGCGTCGGCGTAATCCATGCCGGAGCGCTGCATCGAATCGAGCATGAAGTTCGTCGTGCCGTTCAGGATGCCGCCGAGCGAGAGGATCCTGTCGCTCTCCACGGCGAGGGCAAGGTTGTGCAGAAAGGGCACCGCCCCGCCGCAGGCCGCGCTGAAGAGGAAACCCACGCCCTTTTCTTTTGCAAGCTTCGCCAGCTCCGGCCCGTGGGCCGCGACGAGCGCCTTGTTCGAGGTGACCGCGTGCTTGCCCGCCGCGAGCGCGGCGGAGACGTAGCTGTACGCCGGTTCGACGCCGCCCATCACCTCCACGACAGCCTCGACCTCGGGGTCGTTCACGATCTCGTCGATCGAGGTGACCTTGAAGGGCTTGTCCGCTTTGCCGGGCCGCACGAGCACGGAGACGAGCTCCAGCCCCGGGGCCTTCTCGAGCATCGAGCATACGCCGAAGCCGACCGTTCCATATCCCAAAACCGATACTTTCATGTTTCTCTCCTCTGTATTGTCCTGAAATCCGCGAGAAAAAGACACTTGTATTTTTCACGCAGACAGTGTATCATGGGAGCATCGAAAAAACAAGTCTTTCTGTTTCTTTTCATCGAAATGACTGGAAATCGGGAGAGTTTTGTTTTATTCTATATTCAATGTGCAAGACGCGGCGGAAAGGATGTGACGGGCCGATGAACTATCAAAGCACAAGAGGGGCGATCTTCGCCGACGAGGCGGAGGCGATCCTGCGCGGCATCGCCGCGGACGGCGGGCTCTTCGTCGACCCCTCGCTCGGCGAACGGCCCTTTGACTGGCGCCGCTGCCTGACGCTGTCGGCGACGGAGATGCAGAGCATGATCCTCTCGCATCTGCTGCCGGGCATCCCGGACATGGACGCGCTGGTGCGGCGGGCCTATGCCGGCAAGTTTGAGACCGAGGACCTGACGCCGCTCGTCAAGGCAGGCGGGGATTACGTGCTGGAGCTCTTCCGCGGGCCGACCGCCGCCTTCAAGGACGTGGCGCTGTCGATGCTGCCGCAGCTCGTCGCCGCGGCGAAGGAAAAACGCGGAGAGACGGGGCAGACCGTCGTGCTGACGGCGACCTCCGGCGACACGGGCAAGGCCGCGCTCGAGGGCTTCCGCGACGTGGCGGGGACGCGGATCTTCGTGTTCTTCCCGCACGGCGGCGTCTCGGCGATCCAGCGTGCGCAGATGGTCACGCAGGAGGGTGCAAACGTCACGGTCTGCGCGGTGCGCGGCAATTTTGACGACTGTCAGACGGGCGTCAAGCGCGCCTTCGCCGCCCTCGCCGGGGACGAGGCGATCCGGGCCCGGGGGCAGGAGCTGACCTCGGCCAACTCGATCAACATTGGGCGGCTGGCCCCGCAGCTGGTGTATTACTTCCTCGCCTACGCCCGCCTGGCCGAAAGCGGGCGCCTCTGCGTCGGCGATCCGGTCGACTACGTGGTGCCGACGGGCAATTTCGGCGACATCCTGGCGGGCTGGATGGCCAAGCGCCTCGGTCTGCCGGTCGGGAAGCTGGTCTGCGCGTCGAACGCCAACCGCGTGCTGACCGACTTCTTCCGCAGCGGGGTCTACGACCGGCGGCGGGACTTTTACCGCACCGATTCGCCCTCGATGGACATCCTCGTCTCGTCCAACCTCGAGAGGCTGCTCTTCTACGTCTCCGGCGGAGACTGCGCGCTGGTGCGCCGCTGTATGGAGGCGCTGGCGCAGGAGGGCTTCTACCGCTTCCCCGACGAGCTGATGGAACGGCTGCGCGCGGAGTTTTCCGCGTACTGTTGCACGGACGCCGAGGGTGCGGAGGAGATCGGCCGTCTCTGGCGAGAGGAAGGCTATCTCTGCGACCCGCACACGGCCGTGGCCGCGCGCGCGGCGCGGCAATACAGAGAAGAAAGCGGCACCGACGCGCCGCTCGTGATCCTCTCGACCGCCTCGCCCTACAAGTTCCCCGCAGCCGTGCTCGCCGCGCTCGGCGGCAGCGCGGAAGGCGACGAGTTCGCCGAGACGGACGCGCTCGCCTCCCTGACCGGCGTGCCGGTCCCGCGCAGCCTGAGCGCGCTGCGCGGAAAGGCCGAGCGCCACGGCGACGTGATCGGCGTCGGGGAGATCATCCCATATATACAACACAAGTTATCGGAGGACAGATAAATGATCGTACGTGTACCGGCCAGCTCCGCCAATCTCGGCCCCGGCTTTGACAGCTTCGGCATCGCCTGGCAGCTCTATAATGAGATCGACTTTCAGATCAAAGAGGACGGCGTCGAGATCTCCGGCTGTGCGGAGGAATATCAGAATGAGGACAACCTCGCCTGCCGCGGCTTCCGCCGCGTGCTGGAGCGCTGCGGCGTGACCTTCACGGGCGTCGCGATCCGCTTTCTGCGCTGCGCGATCCCCGTCTCGCGCGGGCTCGGCTCCTCGGCGGCGCTGATCGCCGCGGGCGTGACCGCGGCCAACGCCCTGTATGAGCTGGGGCTCTCACGGGAAGAGCTGCTGCTGCTCGCCACGGAGGTGGAGGGCCATCCCGACAACGTCGCGCCCGCGATCTACGGCGGCCTGGGCGTATCCGCCATGGACGGCGGCCGTGCGATCACACGGCGCTTCCCGCTGAGCGACAGTCTGCGCTTCGCGGCCCTCGTCCCGCCCTTTGAGCTGTCCACCGCGCTCGCGCGCAGTGTACTGCCCGCAGAGCTGCCGCGCGAGGACGCGATCTTCAATATCTCGCGCGGCGCGCTGCTGCTGCGCGCCTTGGGCGACGGCGATGCGGAGCTGCTTTCCTTCGCGATGGACGACCGCATCCACCAGAGCTACCGCGCCAGGCTGATCGACGGCTTCAAGACGGCGCGCATCGAAGCGCAGGAATGCGGCGCGGCCGGCATCTGCATTTCCGGCGCCGGTCCGACGATCCTCTGCGTTGCGGAGCATCCCGACTTCCCCGCGCGCATGGAGACGGCGCTGGAGCTGGCGCTTCCTGGCTGGGAGTTCATGGAGCTGACGCCCGATCTCGACGGCGCCAGGATCGCGGCGATGTAGCTTGAAAGCAGTATCCTGGAAGAACGATGCCTCTGCGCAGAATTGCGGCAGAGGCATCTGTTTTTTTGCTGTTTTTTTGAGGATCAGGCGCGGGCGGAGCGGGCGCTCTGCGCTCTGTGCATGCCGAGTTCGATCAGGCTGACCGCTGCGGCGAGGGCCGCCATCGGGAGCGTGAGAGCGTCGGCGACGATCATCGGCGCACGGAGATCCTGAGTTGAGAGGAAGGCCACCAGGCCGATCGTGGCCAGCAGAGCTTCCACTGCGAAAGCGAAGCGACCCCCTTCGGCGAGCTCATGGACACGCCCGGCTTTGTTCCTGAGGGAAAAGATCGGCAGAAAGACATACACAACGAGAGCCAGCAGAAGCAGGTTGAGGATAGCCCAGCTGCGGCCGCCGGCCTCGGCGGTCGGAGCGGGGTTCGCCATCGGGATCGCTTCCTCAGCCAACTCCACCATGATCGGGGCAGCGAGGCTCACAAAGTGCTCAGAGGAGAGAGATGCGGCTCGGCTGCTCTCAGCGGGACTGCTGATTTCGACAGGAGCAGCGTCCTCGGGAGCCTCGTTCACAGATGCGGCGGGGGTAAGGGCAACGGACGCGGCTTTCCCCAGCGAACCGGGAACAGCTTTCGCGGGAGTGACCGTCGCGGGCGCAACAGTCTCCGTTCTGACGGGCTTGCTTTCGGCGATCTCGGTCTCGTCGGTCTCAGTCACGACGGTCTCGGTCTCAATGCTTTCCGTCTCGGCGGGCTCGGTCTCGGCGACCTCGGTCCCAACGGGCTCGGTCTCGACGGGCTCGGTTTCGACGGCCTCGGCTTCGATGATTTTAGCCACGGTTTCCTGGATGCTCTTCACCTTGGTGCTGAGCACGCCGTTTATGTTCCAGCCGTCATTTTTGCTGGACTGGTATTTGACTTGGCACCAGAGCACCGAGTAGTTCTCTGTTGTAAGAGCTTCTGCCTCGATCTTCTTGCCGTTCTCGTCGCGCATGGTCGTCATGCCTCTGCTGACGAAAGAGGATATTTTTACGAGGACCTCCTCGTCGCTCGGCAGGCTGTCGAGCTTCCAGGTCACGTCGCCGCTCTCGGAGTCGCTCGTGTGGAGGCCGGTGGAGGCGAGGGCGCGGATGTCTTCGTCCGCCTGGATGATGGAGGAGCCCATATAGGAAACCATCAGGTACTTGCCCTGGTTGTTGTCCTTGAAGCTCAGCTCGGGGTTGTTGTAGATGTCGCCGACGTTCTGGCCTTTGCTGCCGTGGGAGGGAGAGGCAAGCTCATCGGGAGTGATCGTGTTGCCCTCGTCGTCGAGCGCGACCATGATGGAGCCGCCGACGGAGGGAGTGTAGCTCGACGCGTTCTCGCCGAGGAGCGTTCCCGACTCGATGCAGTCGTTGGCGCTCATGGCGTTGGTCCAGAGAGAGAACTTGGCGAAGGGGGTGCCGCTGCCGGATCCCCAACTGCCGCACCAGGCGGAGGAGAGGACGGCCACGCCGTCGCCGTCGGCGTCAAGGCTTTCGGCCGCAACTTCGCTGCCCGGGGTGACGATCTCGCCGCTCTCGGTCGTCCAGCCCTTGAAGGCGTAGCTGACATATGCGAAGCGGTCTCTTTCATTGCCGGTGAAGGTCTGGTAGCTGTGGGCGTCGAGGTCGAGGATCGTCACGTCCTCGTCGCTGCCGACCTGCTGCTCGGTGCCTTCGGGAACGGTAGGCAGCTCGCCGTAGAGGCTGCCCTTGGACTTGGTCTCGACAACATTGTAAACGATCGTCAAAGCGTTTTCGTTCTGCTCGATCTCTTCGACGATCTCTGCGGCGGCCTCTTCGGCAGCTTCCGCAGCCGCTTCTTCGACAGCCTCTGCTGCCGCTTCTTCGACAGCCTCTGCTGCCGCTTCTTCGACAGCCTCTTTGACAGTTTCTTCAGCGATCTCCTGAACGGTCTCTTCGGCAGAGTCTTCATCCGCGTATGCGTCAGCGCTCAAGAGACCGGAGGGGCCGAGTACAGCAAAAACCATGATCAGCACCAGGGCCATTGCCAGCGTACGTCTGAATTTCTTCATGTTGTTCTCCACCTTTCATTTATCATCCACAGGGAGCTGCGGCCGGATTTCCTTCTTGCGAGATCATCATAGCATCAAGTTCGTCAAAGGACCCGTCAATAAAAAACTGTTTCGTGCGCATTTTTATGTTTTTTTTAGATTTTTTCTCGCGCCCGTTCCTTCTCCTTCGTGTCCGCGCGGCCGCTTTGCTTCCATCGGCTCTGTGCTTTTCTCTCCGGTCTGGCCGGCACCTCCTCCTTTCCTTTTCTCTTGAGCGTCGGAGCGCAAAAACACACCCCCGATCCGACTGCGGACCGGGGGCGTGTTCTGCTGTGCGGCTTATCTGCCTTTTTCGTTTTCTGCGGGAGGATCTGTCTTTTCACCGTCGGGAGCGGCGGAGCTCTCGTCCGCCTTTTCTTCCTCCTCGTCGCCGCGCACTATCGAGATCTTGCGCGCGGGGCGCTCGATCGTGCGGTCGGCCGCGGCCTTCTTCGCGTCCTTGGCGTTGAGAGGCATGAACTCGCCGTGCTCGAAGTAGTAGTTGAACTCGTCGGCCTCCATCGACTCGTGCACGAGCAGATACTCGGCGATCGCGACGAGCTGGTCGCGATGGGCGTTGAGGATCTCTTCGCAGCGGGCGGCGGCCTCGTCGAAGATGCGCTTGACCTCCTCGTCGATCAGGGCGGCGGTCTCCTCGGAATAGCTCTTGGTCGTGCCGAAATCGCGGCCGATGAAGATGCTGCGCTCGGCGCTGTCATAGCTGATCGGGCCGAGCTTTTCGCTCATGCCGTAAACTGTGACCATATTGCGCGCGATGGCCGTCGCCTGCTGGATGTCGCCGGAGGCGCCGGTGGAGATGTCGTCGAGGAAGAGCTTTTCTGCCGTGCGGCCGCCGAGCGCCATGACGATCGACTCGAACATCTCGGCCTTGGACTTGAAGTTCTCCAGATCCTCGTCCGGGCGGAAGAGCGTGAAGCCGCCCGCCGGTCCGCGCGGGATAATCGTGATATAGTGCACGGGGTCGACATGCTCGAGGAAGCGGCCCGCGACGGCGTGGCCCGCCTCGTGATAGGCGGTCAGACGCTGGGCGCGGGAGGACATCTTGCGGCTCTTCTTCTCCGGGCCCATCTGGACCTTGAGGATGGCCTCGTCGATGTCCTCCATCGTGATGAAGCGGTGGCGGCGGCGTACGGCCAGCAGCGCGGCCTCGTTCATCAGGTTTTCCAGGTCCGCGCCGGAGAAGCCGGGCGTGCCCTTGGCGATGGAGTTGAGGTCGACGTCCTCGGCCAGCTGCTTGCCGCGGGCGTGGATCTTCAAAATGGCCTCGCGGCCGCGGATGTCGGGCAGCGCGACGTAGACCTGGCGGTCGAAGCGGCCGGGGCGCAGCAGCGCCTGGTCAAGGATGTCCGCGCGGTTGGTCGCGGCCATGACGATGACGCCCTCGTTGTTGGAGAAACCGTCCAGCTCAACGAGCAGCTGGTTCAGGGTCTGCTCGCGCT
>JAFSNA010000027.1 GCA_017447645.1 Oscillospiraceae bacterium | reverse complement strand
TGCGCGATCTGAGCTTTATGAGCTACGCGCCCGTCCTGTTCATCTCCGCCGCGACCGGCCAGCGCACGGAACGGCTGTTCGAGCTGATCAATTTCGTGAACGATCAGAGCAATATGCGCATCTCCACGGGCATGCTCAACGATGTGCTCGCCGACGCGCAGGCGCGCGTGCAGCCGCCCACGGACAAGGGCAGACGGCTGAAGATCTACTATATGACGCAGACCGGCATCAAGCCGCCCAACTTCGTGATCTTCTGCAATTCGCGCGAGCTGTTCCACTTCTCGTATCAGCGCTATATCGAAAACCAGATCCGCAGCGTATTCGGCCTGGAGGGCACGCCCGTCCGCATCGTGATCCGGCAGAAGGGAGACAAGGAATGAAATACTTGCTTTTCAGTATCCTGACGGCGGCGATCGCATACGCCGCGGGCTGTCTGAGCACGATGGTGATCGCCTCCAACTTCGTTTTCCGCACCAATCTCCGCCGGCTGGGAAGGGGCGGCAAATGGCTGGCCAGCTTCCGCCGCGTGTACGGCGTGAAGGGCTTTTTGAAGCTTGCGATGATCGAGCTGGTGAAGGATGCGCTGCCCGTGATGATCGGCGGCTGGCTCTTCTCCTCGGGCGGGAACGCCGAGGTCGGACGCGCTCTCGCGCTCTTCTGCCTGGTGCTGGGGCGGTGTTTCCCGTCCGTCTACGGCTTCCGCGGCAGCTATGCGACCGCCGCGATCTGCATCGGAGCGATGTTCCTGAACTTTTCAGCCGGTCTGATGGCGCTTGTCGTCTGCGTCGCCGTCACTTGGCTGACGCGCTATATCGCGCTCGGCACGCTCGCCGAGGGGATCGTCCTCGCGGTGGCCGGCGTCCTCACCATAGACAACCCGCTTGCCGTCAGGCTTTGCTTCTTTGTCGCCGTGATCGTGCTGATCCGCACGGCCGGCGCGCTTGCCCGCATCGCGTCGGGCAGGGAGGAGAGGCTGAACTTCAAAACGGACATCAGCTACAAATTCGACGAAAAGCTCTGATCATAAACGGCAGCCGCTCATGGATCGCGGCTGCCGTTTATGCGCGGGAAATCTGAAAAATCCTTAAGAGCGCGCGGATGCGCTGTAAAAAAACGGGGAAAAGGAGTATAGTACAATCAGAGGAAAATATTTCTTGAAACTTTTTCCTCTGAAAAGCGTCTGTATCTTTGGATGATCCCGGTGAGAAAGGAGGCACTGCGATGGAGCGAGCCGCTGCGACGCCGGAGACGGAAAAAGAAAACCGTAAAAAGTGGTTCCTGCTGATCGCCATGCTTTTCTCTCTCGCCGTGCTGATCATCTCGATCGTTTTCCTGGCGAGGATCAAGGGCTGGGTAGGACGGAGCGAGAGCACCACGCTGCTGAGCATCGTCGACGCCGAAACGGCCGCGCCCGAGGACAGGCAGCAGAGCCTGAGCTTCATCGACGACGAGCACATGGTCGACGCCCGCTGCGCCGATGATCTGGAAGCGCTGCTTGCCGCCTGCGCCCGCGTGGGATATGAGCCCGTCGTGACGGCGGCCTACCGCAGCGCCAGCGAGCAGAGAGAGCTTTTCAACGTCCTCGCCGACAGCTATATGCAGCAGGGAGCCGACGCGGAGAGCGCCAGGAAGCTGGCGCGGCAGAAGATCCCTCTGCCGGGCCACAGCGAGCATCAGCTCGGCCTGGCCGTCGATCTTGCCGACGGAGATCCGACGAAAGAGGATCAGACCGGCATACAGAGCTGGCTCGCCGCCCACGCCTGGGAATACGGCTTTATCCTCCGCTATCCGGAGGGAAAGGAAAGCCTGACCGGCCACGGCTTCGAGCCGGAGCATTACCGCTATGTCGGCCCCTCAGCCGCCAAGCAGATCTACGAGCTGGATCTGACGCTGGAGGAATACGTCTCGATGTTTTATTCCAAATAATCAGTTTACATAATACAAGCCCCGAGGCTGTGCCCCGGGGCTTTTTCATGCCGTCTGCAGCAGTACGAGCAAGGCGAGAGCGGACACGAAGCCTAGCAGGTAAAAGAACACATGCCACAGCGTCCTCAGATCCCGCGGGGGGACGCGCTCGTCGACATAGCTGTGCGCCGCGCGCCGCGCCTGACGCAGCAGCTGTGCGCGGTCCACGCCGCGGCGGGCAAAGAGATCGTCGCAGAGTATGAATATTGCCTCCTTGAAATACTCGGTATTCGGGGACTTTACGATGATCACGTTGCCCGCGACGCCCTGGATCACCTCCTTTTCCTCCTGCCCGAGGCAGACGTCGCGCCTGCGGGAGAAGAGTGCCGCGACGCTTTGCACGGCCTCCTTCAGGCGCGCGATCATGCCCGCTCCTCGACGCGTAGCGTCACGACGGTCATATCGTCGCTCCCGCCGTAGAGACGCTCAGCCTCGCGCAGCGCGCCCTTGGCCAGCGCCTTCATGTCCTCGCCGCCGCGAAGGAGCAGGTTTTTTACCCATTCGTCGTCGCCGTCCGCGATCACGCCGTCCGAGGCGATGATCGCCGTGCAGCCCGGCGCGAGCTTCATGCGCACGACGTCCGGCGCGCTGCCTCCGCCGAGACTCAGTCCGGCGGCCAGCGACTCGCCGCGGATGCGGCGGACGCTTCCGCCGCTCCGTACGTATGACGGCGCGGCGCCGTATTTGTAAAAACAGGTCTCGCCGGAGAAGAGGTCTATGCACATGAGATCGACGGTCGCAAAGCCCCAGTTCTCCCCGTCGCGCAGCAGCAGCGCGGAGTTGAGCAGCTTCATGGCGGCGGCGCCGTCGGCGCCGGAGCGCAGGAACTTCTCGAGGATCGCCACGACCTGCGCGCTGTCGCGCGCCGCCTCGTCGCCGGAGCCCATCCCGTCGGAGAGGATCACGCACAGGATGCCGGAATCGGTTTTGAAATAGCTGCCCTTATCGCCGCTGACACGCTCGCCGCGTTTTTTCAGCGCGGCGACGCCGACGGAGACGGCCAGCGGCTCGGCCTCCAGGACGCTCAGCCGCGCGTCCCCCGGCTCCGCGCCCTGAGGGAGACAGACGCGCACGCCCAGCACATGGGAAAGAGAGTCGAGATAGCAGGGATCGGAGAGCAGGGGCGCGAGCGAGCCGCTCTCCATCGCGGCGTGCAGACGACCGCGCACGTCACGGAAGACGGATACCTCGGCGTCGATCTCGAGAGAGCGCAGAAAACGCTCCAGCCGCTGCTCGGCAAGCAGATCCGAGCCATTGACGCTGCCGAGCTCGTCCGCCACGCCGCCGAGGAGCCGGGCCATATCCGCGTATTGTCCCCAGGCAACGGCGCGGTTTTCCCTCAGACGCGTTTTCAGCTCGCGCCGATAGTTCATCGCGCGCAGCTCGGCGTTCACGGCGGAAACAAAGGCGCCCGTGTCCGTGCATCGGCTGCGGAAATAGCCGGGGATGTCCTCCTGCGCGAGCGAACCCTTTTTCATCATGGAGCGCGTCGCATCATTGAGGGCCGAAAGCGTGTCGACGTACTCGGCGTTCCAGCAGCGGTTCTTGTTGGCGCAGTGCGCGCAGACCCGATCGGCCGCGCGGTCGAAGACGGAGGCGAGATCGCCGTCGTTGGCGTTCTCGGAGAGACTGCGCTCGACGACGCCGTACAGCTCGCCGTAGGCCTCTGAGAGCGATCTGACGCGTGAAGCGACGAAGCGCCGCAGATCGCGCTCGCCGCCGCCGTGCGCGTCCTCGTGCAGCAGCATGCCGATCGCGCCGAGAAAGCGGCCGGGAAGCAGGATAAAGACGACCGAGGCGGCAAAGCTCTCATACAGCAGCGCGGCGGAAAGGACGCCGTCCCAGATGCCTGCGGCGCACAGCGCGGCGGCCAGGACGAACGAGAGCGTGAAAACGAGCCGGCTGTGGCGGCTGAACACGCCGGCGAGCAGTGCGGAAAAAGCGTAGGTCGTCGCAAAAAAGCCCCCCCCGCCGGAGGCAAGATCCATCGCGATGCCCAGCACCGTCCCCGCCGCCGCGCCGGTGAGCATCCCGCCGCGGAGCGCGGAAGCCATCAGCACGATCATGGCGATCGCTCTTCCTGCGGAAAGCAGCCCGAACAGGCGCAGCGGGACCAGGCTCATCAGGACGCAGGCGCCGAGCACCGTACAGGAAACGCTGCGGCGGATCACGCCGTTTTCGGACAGGTCGCCGTCGGGACGGAGGGCATAGCGGAAAAAGTATGCGCCGCCGAAGGCAAGCGCGCTCTCCAGCACGAGCGAGGTCAGATCCGGCCGACTTGCGCCGGAGAGGGAGAAGCTGCCCAGAAAGGCCGTCATCGCCGTGACGGCGGCCGCCGCGAAGGGCATGAAAAAGGGCGTGCGTCCGAAGGAGAACTCCTGAAAGATATAGGCGACGGTGAAGCACAGCACCGAAGCCGCCACATAGCGGATGCCCCATCCGATCCCGCCGCCGAGCAGATACCCGGACACGGCGCCCAGAAGCGCCGCGGCGCCGCCCCAGCCGGTCCCGGCCGCCGCCGTGAAGGCGGCGCCGAAGGGGGAGCCTCCTCCCGGCGTACGCACCAGAGAAAGAGCAAAGGCCAGCGACGCCCGGATCACAAAGCGCAGCGCCTTTCTCCACGTTCCTTCCTGCTCCGACCATGCGGAGATCCGCCCGAGCGCGCCGGCCGCGCCATGCTCATCCATCCTCATCGCTGTCCTCCCATAGTTTACATAAGGTAAGGATCATTATAGTTATGGAATCTGAAAAAGTGCGTCGGACGGCGCTGTATTATCCGGTTTTTTTCAATGGGAAAATGCGGGGAAATGCCGGATCGGACGGCGGACGCAAACAGGCGCGAAAACGCGCGGAAATCCTTGCGCGGAAGGCGAAGCCGTGATAAAATATATTAGTTAAATCATTGCCGGGAGGTATACTGACATGAGCCGTATTGCCGATCTTGCGCTCGCTCCTTCGGGCGAGGTCAAAATCAACTGGGTGGAGCGCAACATGCCCGTCCTTCGAGCCCTGGGCGAGGATTTTAAAAAGACGAAGCCCTTCGCGGGTCTGCGGATAGCGCTCTCCGTCCACCTGGAGGCCAAGACCGCTTACCTGTGCCGTGTGCTTGAAATGGGCGGGGCGGAGATGTACGTTACGGGATCCAATCCGCTCTCCACGCAGGACGACGTGGCCGCCGCGCTCGCCGCCGGCGGGATGCAGGTCTTTGCCCGCTACGGCTGCACGATGGAGGAATATGAGGAGTGTCTCTGCAGCGTACTGGAGATCGCGCCGAATATTATCATTGACGACGGCGGCGATCTGGTGAACCTCATGCACACGAAATACGCGGATCTGATCCCCCAGGTCATAGGCGGCTGCGAGGAGACGACCACCGGCATCCACCGCCTGATGATCATGGCGCGGGAGGAAAGGCTGCGTTTCCCGATGATGATGGTCAACGAGGCCGACTGCAAGCACATGTTCGACAATCGCTACGGCACGGGCCAGTCCGTTTGGGACGGCATCATGCGCACGACCAATCTGGTCGTCGCGGGCAAGCACGTCGTCGTCTCCGGCTACGGCTGGTGCGGCAAGGGCGTCTCGCTGCGGGCCAAGGGCCTTGGAGCAAAGGTCATCGTGACGGAGACCGATCCCATCCGTGCTCTCGAAGCCGTTATGGACGGATACGAGGTCATGCCGATGAGCGAAGCAGCCGCGCTGGGTGACATCTTCATCACGGTCACGGGCTGCAGCGGCGTCATCACGAGCGAGCATTTCGCAAAGCTCAAGGACGGCGCGATCCTCTCCAACGCCGGACACTTCGACGTCGAGGTCGACATGGCCGCGCTGGAGGAGCTCGCTGTTAAGAAATACGAGGCGCGGCATAATATCCAGGGCTACGTGCTGCCGAACGGCAGAACGGTCTTCACGATCGCGGAAGGGCGGCTTGTGAATCTGGCGGCGGCCGACGGACATCCGGCGGAGATCATGGATATGAGCTTCGCCGTGCAGGCCCTGAGCGCCGAATATCTTGTCAAAAACCGCGGGAAACTGCCGAATTTCCTGATCAGCTTCCCGCGCAGGCTCGACGAGGAGGTCGCGATGCGCAAGCTCCGCTCCATGGGCGTTTCCATCGATGCGCTCAGCTCCGAGCAAAAGGATTATCTGGGCGTAAAATGATCATATGAGCCCTTGAAAGGGGGATACGAGTTTGGAAGACGAAGAAAAAATCGTTGAACCTGTCGTATACGAGGATCTGGTCGACAAGCGAAGCGACGAGCTGACGGAGCTGCTGGAAGGCAGAAACATGAAGCAGCTGCGCGAGCGCCTCAACGAGATGCCGGAATTCGACGTGGCCGAATTTCTCACCTCGATCGAGGACAACCGCATGCCCATGCTCTTCCGCCTGCTGTCGAAGGAACGCGCGGCGGAGGTTTTCGCCAATCTCGACTCGCCCGAGCAGGAGCGCATCATCAACTCCATTACCGACTCGGAGCTGGCCGGGATCGTCGAAGAACTGTATGTCGACGACGCGGTCGACATGATGGAGGAGCTGCCCGCAAACGTCGTCAAACGTGTGATGCGTACGGCGACGGCGGAGACGCGCAACCTGATCAACCAGTACCTCCACTATCCGGAAAATTCCGCCGGCTCGATCATGACGGCGGAATATGTCGATCTGAAAAAATACATGAGCGTCAAGGAGTCCTTCGCCCGCATCCGGCGCATCGGCGAGGACAAGGAGACGATCTACATCTGCTTCGTCACCTCCGCGGACCGCAAGCTCGAGGGTATCGTCACGGTCAAGGACCTGCTTTTGGCCGACCCCGACACGGTCATCGAGGATCTGATGGACCGCAATGTCATCTTCGCCGTCACGACCGAGGACCAGGAGAGCGTCTCGGAAAAGTTCTCGGACTATGACCTGATGGCGCTGCCGGTCGTGGACAAGGAAAACCGGCTTGTCGGCATCGTCACGGTCGACGATATCATCGACGTCATGGAGCAGGAGGCAACCGAGGATATCCAGCTCATGGCAGGTATGACGCCGTCCGACAAACCCTATCTTCGCACCGGGGCCGCGGAGATGTGGCGCAACCGCATCCCCTGGCTGCTGTTTCTGATGCTCTCGGCAACCTTTACCAGCATGATCCTGACCAAGTTCGAGGGAATGCTCGCCGTGCAGGCTGGGCTCGTCGCCTTTATCCCGATGCTGATGGGCACGGGCGGAAACTCCGGCGCCCAGGCCTCGACGGCCGTGATCCGAAGCCTTTCGCTGGGCGACGTCGAGCCGCACGATGTGCTGCGGGTCATGTGGAAGGAATGGCGTGTGGCCTTTCTCTGCGGCCTGACGCTGGCCATTGTCAATTTCGGAAAGATGCTGCTGCTCGACGGGATGATACTCGGCAACAGCAATGTGACCGTCGCCGTTGCGGCAACGGTCAGCTTCTCGATCGTGTTCATCGTCATGTTCGCTAAGGTCGTCGGCAGCTTTCTGCCGATCGCGGCGGAGAAGATCGGCGTCGACCCGGCCGTCATGGCCAATCCGCTGATCTCCACCCTGACAGACGCGGTGTCGCTGCTGATCTATATTTACGTCGCCAAGCTGATTTTGAAGATTTAAGGTGATCCTATGGATATGTCCGCGCTGCTGACCAAGCTGGCTCTGTTCGTGATCGTGATCCTCATCGGCATGATCGGGGCGAAAAAGAATATCCTTAAGCCCGAGTTCAATCGGGGTCTGACCTGGCTGGTCATCAATGTGTTCCTGGTGGCTTCCATTTTCAGCTCCGTTCTGTCGATGGATGCCTCGACCCTGTCTGCAAAAGAGTTCGGCGTGATCATGCTCCTCCTTTGGGTGACCTATCTGCTGACTTATCTCATCTCATGGATCATCGTCCATGTGCTGCCGGTCAGCAAAGAAAGAGCTCCCCAGCTTGAGCTGCTGATGAGCTCGGTGAACACACTGTTCGTCACACTGCCTGTCGTGGAGACGATTTACGGCGCCAAGGGGGCGTTTATTGTCGCTCTCGGCTGCATCCCGTTTAACGTGATCCTCTTCACGTACGGCGTTGCCAGACTGCGCGGCAGTACCGAGGGCGGCTTCCGGCTGAAGGATATCCTCTCTACGCCGCTGCTGGCCACCCTGGCGGCAACGCTGGTCTTCCTGCTGCGCGTGCCCGTCCCTGACGCCGTGAAGGGGATCCTCTCGTCGATCTCCGCCGCGACCGTCCCGCTGTCGATGCTGCTGGTCGGCTCGTCGCTGGGCAACATCAAGCTGAGCAAGGCGATCCGTGACAAGAGCATGCTGCTCCTCGTGGCCGAGCGCTTCCTGCTCGCGCCGGTGATCATGTATTTCGTGATGAAGCTCATTTGCTCAGATCCGATGCTGCGCAACATCATGGTCATCACTGCCGCCACGCCCAGCGCGATCATCGTCACTGCTTTGAGTCTCCAAAGCGGAAAGGACGGCGAATACAGCTCCGAGGGTATTCTGCTGACAACGCTTTTGTCCATGATCACGCTGCCGCTCACGGTCTACCTCATCATGTAAGGAGAGGACGCTATGCACATTCCGCAGGGCGCAAGCCAGACGATCGAGCTGCTCGGCTTCGATGAGGCGCTCGCCGCCTCGGGAAGGAGCGGAGACTACGACGCCGCGCACTGGCTCTATGTGCCGGACTTTTATACCGAGTACCGGTATATCCTGGGCACACGGGGGAAAAACCCGCTGATCTGCATCGGCATCAATCCCTCGACCGCGGCGCCGGACGATCTGGACAACACGCTCAAATCCGTCTCGCGCATCGCCGCGCACAACGGGTATGACAGCTGGATCATGTTCAACGTCTACGCCCAGCGGGCGACGGACCCGGACGACATGGACAGGGAATGCAACGCACGGCTGCACCGGGAAAACATGCGGGCCTTCGATTACATACTCTCCCATGTGGACAAAACGAAGCGTCCGGCTGTGTGGGCCGCCTGGGGCACGATCATCGAAAAACGACCCTATTTGAAAGACTGCGTGCTCGACATGCTGGAGATCGGACGGCGCTACGGCGCGGAATGGCTCTGCGCGGGCAGGCTTTCGCAGAAGGGACACCCGCACCACCCGCTGTATCTGAAAAAGGACGAGAACGTCAGGGCGTTCGATATCGACGCCTATCTGGAGAAGCTATGAACGACAAGCTCAGAATCGCCGTCTGCCAGCTCCGCACCGAGCTTGACGGCGCTCAGACGATGGAAAAGGCCGCCTCCTTCGTGCGGCGCGCCGCAGAGGGCGGGGCGGACTTTGCCGTTCTGCCGGAGATGTTCAACTGCCCTTATTCCGGCCGCTACTTCCGCCGCTTTGCCGCGGAGGGACATAAAAAAACCGTCGAGGCCATGTCCGCCTGGGCAAAGAAAAACGGCGTGTATCTGGTCGGCGGCTCCGTTCCCGAGACGGAGGGGGAGAGACTGTACAACACCTGCTTCGTTTTCGACCGCGAGGGCAGGCAGATCGCGAAGCACCGCAAGGTGCACCTGTTCGACGTGGACATCCCGGGCATGCGCTTTCGCGAGTCCGCGACCTTCTCGCCTGGAGAGAAGATCACCCTCTTCGATACCGAGTTCGGGAAGATGGGCGCCGCCATCTGTTTCGACGTCCGTTTTCCGGAGCTTTTCCGCGCGATGGCCGTGCGCGGCGCGAAGATCATCTTCCTGCCGGCCCAGTTCAACATGGCCACCGGCCCTGCGCACTGGGCGGAGACGCTCAAGCTCCGCGCTGTGGACAACGAGCTCTTCCTCGTCGGCGCCTCGGCCGCGCGGTACGAGGACTTCGATTACGAGTGCTGGGGGCATTCCGTCGTGTACGACCCCTTCGGGATCGCGCTCGCCGCGGCCGACGAGACCGAGCAGATCCTCTTTGCGGACGTCGATCTCTCCCGGATCGACGAGGTACGCGCGCAGCTGCCGACCTTCCTGCATCTGCGGCGGGACGTCTATACGGTGGCGGAATGAAGATCGTTGAGGAGATCAAAGCATACGCCCCCTGCTGCGAGCAGGAGGCGAGAGACAAGACCGTGATCCTGGATTTCCTGGAGAAGAACCCGGACGCGTTCTGCCGCAGCAATCCGATCGCGCACATGACGGCCTCGGCCTGGATCGTGAACCGCGAGCGGACAAAGGTTTTGATGGTCTATCACCGGATCTACGATTCCTGGTCCTGGACCGGCGGACATGCCGACGGGGAGGAAGACCTGCTGGCCGTGGCGCTGCGGGAGGCGCGCGAGGAGACGGGCGTGAAAGACGTGCGGCCAGTCAGCGAGGAGATCTGTTCGCTGGAGGTGCTGACGGTCGACGGGCACGAAAAACGCGGCGTCTATGTATCGAGCCATCTGCATCTGAACGTGACCTATCTGCTGGAGGCGGACGAGCGCGAGGAGCTGCGCGTCTGCGAGGAGGAAAACTCCGGCGTACGCTGGTTCACGCCGGAGGACGCCCTCGCGGCTTCAACGGAGCCCTGGTTCGTGGAGCGGATCTATAAAAAACTGAATAAAAAGCTATAAAAAACAGCTTCGGATCGACCGAAGCTGTTTTTTCGTTTATTGAGAGAAAAGGGATCATTCCTCTTCTTTCTCTTCTTCGTGGAGGGCGCTGATCTCGTCAAAGAAGGCGGTGCGGAGCAGGCCCAGGAAGAGCGGGAGGAGAAGGGCGACCGCAACGCAGAACACAAAGAGAACGAAAATGAAGAAGAACTGAACGACGGGGATAAGGCAAAGGAGGAAGAGAATGAGCGTGGCAAGGGAAACGCCTGCGATAAGCAGGATCTCCGCACCGAACATCTTGCCCTTGTAGCCGGAGGTCATACGCATGGACTTGCGCAGCGCCTCGGTGGCCGAGATGTCCTTGTCGGTGTTCAGGATGTAGGGGACGAAGCTGTAGGAATAGTATTTGATGATGTTCATGACCGGGACGAAGCTCCAGATCGCCGTCCAAAGCCACTGCCAGCACATGCCGGCGCCGTTGCGGACGACCTCGTCCTTCCTGAAGGAGCGGAAAAGCTGCTTGGGCTCGATCTCCTCACCGCGATAGGCGTTGAGAAGGATCCCCGTAAAGCCCAGGCTGAGCACGAGATAAATCGGCAGGGAGAGAAGAGGGATACCTGCGCCGAGCGAGAGGATCAGGCTGGAGACGAAGCAGAAAAACATAAACAGGCCCCAGAGCTTGAACGGCTTTTTGCCAAAGCCGGAAAGAGCCTTGCCGTACATCGCGAAAACGCCGGGGATGGCGGGCTTTCGCGGGGTTTGGACCGGCTCGGGAGGAGGGGTCTGCTCCGGCGACTGATACCAGGCACCGGTGGTGTCCTCCTGTTCGATAGGCTCCTGATAGACCGGGGCCGCAGCGGCGGGCGTTCCGCAGTAGGGGCAGAATTTGGATCCGTCGGGGATAGTCTTGCCGCAATTCATGCAAAGTGACATGGTGCACCTCCAATTAGTTCGTATGTCCATACTATAGTACCGCAGGGAAAAACTTTCAACTTATTTTGACGCTTATTTATTGTTTTTTCAAAAAAAGCAGATCCCGTCCAACGGCGCGGGATCTGCTTTTTTGCAAAACGATCTTTCAGCCTCCGAAAACGGAGAGCAGGAAGCCGGCCGCGATGGCCGAGCCGATGACGCCGGCCACGTTCGGGCCCATGGCGTGCATCAGCAGGAAGTTCGACTTGTTGTAGCGCCGTCCGACGTCCTGGCTCACACGCGCGGCCATCGGCACCGCGGACACGCCCGCCGAGCCGATCAGCGGGTTGATCTTTCCGCCGGAGGTCCTGTACATCACGATGCCGCCGACGAGGCCGCCCGTGGTGGAGATCCCGAAGGCGATCAGGCCGAGCAGGATGATCAGAAGCGTCTTGATGTCGAGAAAGCTCTGCGCCACCATCGTCGCGCCGACGGAGGTCGCGAGGAAAATCGTGACGATGTTCATCAGCGCGTTCTGCGCCGTGTCGGACAGACGGTCGGTCACGCCGCACTCGCGGAAGAGGTTGCCCAGCATCAGACAGCCGATCAGCGGAGCGGTGGAGGGCAGCAGCAGGATCACGAAGGTCGCCACAAGGATCGGGAAGACGATCTTCTCGGCCTTGGAGACCTCGCGGCTCTGCTCCATCTTGACGACGCGCATCTTTTCGGTCGTCATCGCCTTCATGATCGGCGGCTGGATCATCGGGATCAGCGCCATGTATGAATAGGCCGCGATCGCGATGGGGCCCAGCAGCTCGGGCGCAAGCTTTGTCGTCAGGAATATGGCCGTGGGGCCGTCCGCGCCGCCGATAATGCCGATGGAGGCCGCCTGGGGGCCGGTGAAGCCCAGCAGGACCGCGCCGAAGAAGGCCACGAACACGCCCAGCTGCGCCGCCGCACCGAGCAGCAGGCTCTTGGGATTGGCAAGCAGCGGGCCGAAGTCGGTCATCGCGCCGACGCCCATGAAGATCAGCGAGGGATAGATGCCGGCCTTGACGCCGATATAGAAGAAGTCAAGCAATCCGGCGTGCGCCATGATGGTACCGTAGCTGTGATAATAGGGGCTTGTTTCGTCGAGAAAGGCCGCCCAAAGCTCCGGATGATACATCGCATTCTCGCCCATGCCGATGAAATAGCTCAGGTTCGAGAGAAGACAGCCGAAGGCAATGCCGCACAGGAGCAGCGGCTCAAATTTCTTGGCAATGCCGAGATACAGCAGAACGAACGCGATCAGGATCATCACAAGGTTCTTCCAGCCGCCCTCCGTAAGGAAGAAGGCCGCAAACCCGGATTCCGACGCGAGCTTCTGCACAGTTCCCAGAATATCCATCCGGTGCCCTCCGTTACGCGATCACGACGAGCGGCGAGCCAGTCTCGACGACCTGACCCTTGGAGACCGCGATCTGAGCGACGCTGCCGGCCCTGGGAGCAACGATCTCGTTTTCCATCTTCATGGCCTCGAGGACGATCAGCACGTCGCCCTCCTTGACCTTCTGCCCCTGGGAGACGACGATCTTGAGGATATTGCCGGGCATCGGGCTTTTTACGACCTCGCCGGCGGCAAGAGCCGCGGCGGCCGGAGCGGGAGCGGGCGCCGGAGCGGCGGGCGCAGCGGCGGCGGGAGCGGCTACAGGCGCGGCGGCGGGGGCGGGAGCGTAGGCCTCGTACTCGTCGACGAGCATGGCCTCGCCCTGCTCGACCTCGACCTCATAGGTGCGGTTATTTAAAGTGACTTTATACTTCATTTCTTCTCTTCCTCCTTGATCTCACGGATGGACAGGAAGCGCAGCTCGTTGAGCGGCTTGCCCGTGGCGTCGGCGACGATCGCCATGATCATGGCGGCGTCCTTCGGGTCGGTGTCGTAGAGCTTGAGCTCGCCGGCTGTGCCCTTGGCCTTGGGACCGTCGCGCTTCACAGGAGCGGCTTCCTCGGCCGGGGGAGGTGCGGCGGCTTCCTCGGCCGTCTTCTTCGGCGCCATAAGCTTGCCCTGGATCATCACAACGATCATCAGCAGCACCAGACCGAGAAAGACGACCAGATAGCCCAGCAGCGCGGTCAGCGCCGCGTTCGGGATCGAAATGTTGACAAGATCCATCTTTTCAGGCCTCCGTGATCGTATAGCGCACGATCTTTTCTTCTCTGGCCTTCCGATCCTCGAAGAACTTCTCGGCGACCTGCGGGAAGGAGATATAGCTCAGCACGTCCTCCTCGCAGCGGGCGGTGTCGCCCAGCTTTTCCTGCGCCTTTTCAAAGGCGTCATTCGGCAGCGTGTCGGCGTAACGGCCTTCGACCGGCTTGAGATCGCCCAGGATCTTGGCGCGGACCTCTTCGTTGATCGGGGCGGGCGTTTTGCCGTATTCGCCGCGGCAGTAGGCCTTGATCTCGGCGCCCACGTTCTTGTAGCGTTCTCCGGCGAGGACGTTCTGCACGGCCTGGGTGCCGACCAGCTGGCTGGTGGGCGTTACGAGCGGGGGATAGCCCATGTCGGCGCGCACACGCGGCGTTTCGACCAGCGCCTCGTCGAACTTGTCGAGAGCATTGAGGCTCTTGAGTTGGCTGAGCAGGTTCGAGAGCATGCCGCCGGGGATCTGATAGGTCAGGCAGCGGGTGTCCGTCGCCATGGAGATCGGGTTGAGCGTGCCCTTGGCGAGGAAGTCGGCGCGCAGAGGCTTGAAGAAGTCGGCCATCGCATTGATGGATTTCTCGTCGAGATCGACCTCATAGCCGAACTCCTTGAGCGCGTAAAACAGCGTCTCCGTCGCGGGCTGGGAGGTGCCGCCGGAGAAGGGGGAGATCGCCGTGTCGATCACGTCGGCGCCGGCCTCGATGGACTTGAGATAGGTCATGAAGGCCAGGCCCGTGGTGCAGTGCGTGTGCATGACGACGGGCAGATCGACCGCGTCCTTGATCGCCGAGACGAGGTCATAGGCGGCCTTCGGCGTGAGGATGCCGGCCATGTCCTTGATGCAGATCGAGCCCACGCCCATGCGGGCGAGTTCTCTGACCATCTCGACGTACTTCTCGCGCGTGTGCACGGGGCTGGTGGTGTAGGAGATCGCGCCGGAGGCCATGGCTCCGGAGCCGACGGCCTCCTCGACGGCGACCTTCAGGTTGTCCAGGTCGTTGAGCGCGTCGAAGATACGGATGATGTCGATTCCGTTGCGGACGGCCGCGCGGACGAAACGGCGTACGATGTCGTCGGGGTAATGCTTGTAGCCGAGGATGTTCTGGCCGCGAAGCAGCATCTGCAGCTTCGTGTTCGGCAGTTTCTGGCGGATCTTGCGCAGGCGTTCCCACGGATCCTCGTTCAGGAAACGGAGGCACACGTCGAAGGTGGCGCCGCCCCAGCATTCCACGGAGTAGAAGCCCGCCTTGTCGATCGTGTCGAGAATAGGCTCGAACTGGTCGTAGCCAAGCCTGGTCGCGATCAGCGACTGGTTGGCGTCACGCAGCACGGTCTCGGTAAACTGTACTTTTTTCATTGCTCCTCCTGGTCAGAAAGATTTCGAATCGAAGGGAATCGTTCGCTTGATAACATTATAACATTTCACCAAAATAAATCCAGTACGGATTTTTCATTTTTACGATCCGTCAGAAAAAACGGGAAAAAGCAAAAAAATGAACGGGTCTTCTTGTACAGTATTGCCATAAAAGCTCTCCCGCGGACCGTGCGGTCCGCGGGAGAGGGAATAACGCTTTGAAATTATCTTTACGCGAGGCGTTTGGCGATGTAGCCGCGGGTATCGTAATAGCCGCTGAGATCGGAGATGATAACGCCCGTGGTGTAGGTCGAGGAGTGGATGAAGCGGTTGTTGCCGATGTAGATGCCCACGTGCCCGACGTAATTGGAGCTGGAGTAGAAGCACAGCAGATCGCCCTGCTGAAGAGAGGAGTTGCTCACCCGGACGCCGTCGTACGAGGCCTGATCGCAGGCAACGCGGTGGAGCTCGATGCCGAAGTGGCCGTATACGAAGGTCGTAAAGCCGGAGCAGTCGAAGCCAGTCTCGGGAGAGGTGCCGCCCCAGGTGTAGTTATAGCCCTGGTAGCGCAGCGCGAATTCCACGATCTGTTTGCCGAGCGCGCTGCTGTTGGGATCGTCGCTCACCGAGGAGGCGCTGCCCTGAGCCACATACTGGCCGTAGACATAGCCGGAGCGGCCGTTGATGATGACGGCTTTCCATTCGCCGGAGCTGCCGGTGATCGTCAGCGCCGTGCCGTAGTTGTACTCGCCGAGGATGTCATAGCGCGTGCCGGGGCCGCTGCGGAAGCGAACGTCGTTGCCTGTGATATAGCCGGAAACACCGGTGTCTGCCTGGGGGACGGGCGTGGGGACGGGCGTCGGCGCAGGCGTGGCGGCCGGCGTGGAAACGTCGGGCACGCTGCCGCCGTCGTCATTGACGACATAGGCGCTGTAGACGAAGCCGGAGGTGCCGTTGATCGTGACGGCGTACCACTCGCCCGAGCGGCCGGTGATCGTCAGCGCGGTGCCGCTGGAGAGACAGTCATAGATCGAATAATACTTGGAGGGACCGCTGCGGAAATAGACATAGTCGCCGCTGATGTGCCCCGCTTGGTTCCCCGTCGAAGTGACCTGGATCGGCGCGGCGGGAGCCGGCGTCGTCGTGGGCTTGGGCGTGGCGGCGGGCGCGGGATCGACGCTGCCGCCGACCGTGACGTAGTCGGAGTACATATAGCCGGACGTCCCGTTGATCACGACGGCGTACCAGCTGCCGGAGCTGCCCGTAACGGTCAGCGCGGTGCCGCGGTTATACTCGTCGAGGATGGAATAGTCCGTGCCCGGGCCGCTGCGGAAGCGGACGTACATAGCGTTGACGGTGCCGGACCGGCCTTCCGTCTGCGTTACGGCGGGCTGGGACTTGCTCCCGGCCGCGGGGGCGGAGCTGATGCTCAGATAAGCGGAATTGATATAGCCGGACTGCCCGTTGTATGTAACGGCGTACCATTCGCTGTCGGAGCGGTCGGTGACCGTGACGACGGTGCCCTTCGGCAGACGCTCAAAAATGGCGTAGTCCGAGCTCGGTCCGGAGCGGAAATTGACGTCGCTACCGGTGACCACCGCCTCTTCCGCAAAGACAGAGACGATAAGCAGGATAC
The DNA here is from genome assembly GCA_017447645.1 of Oscillospiraceae bacterium. GTDB lineage: Bacteria > Bacillota > Clostridia > Oscillospirales > Oscillospiraceae > Limivicinus. The sequence goes on along the minus strand of JAFSNA010000027.1, from coordinate 4,471 downwards.
AGAACAGCGCCGCGAATGTCAGCGTCCTAAATAAATTCTTTCGCATCTCTCTGTAATGTCCTTTTTCTTTATCTGGAGGCAAGAGCCCTCTCGAGCCATACGACGGCGACGTCGATCGCGTCGTACAGGCTGTCCTTCTCGCTTTTCTTGACGACCCGGTCGCGGGACTTGATCGAAGGGTCGGTCAGCTGGAGCTGGACCGAGACCTTCGTGGCAACGTCCAGATCCTTGACCTTCTTGGTCTCCAGGATCTGGAGCATGGCGATATACTTATCGGCAAAGCTGCCGTAGTAAATGAAATTGTCCTTTCGCAGGAGAGGATGACCTTTGTATTCCAATTTGGCTGCCATGACAGCACCTCCGGTTTTGTAATCGAAATGTAACACATTACAAGGAATTTGTCAATAAGAATATTATGGTAACTGCAGAGCTCATCCGTGGGGAAATAGCGGCGCGGCCGCGCAAAACGCTTGCGCGGGGAGGGCGCCCCGGCCTGTTAGGCCGGGGTCAGCCGTCTCCCGCGGCGGCTGCCGCCGCGGCTTCCTCCTCCGCCCGGAGGGCTTCTTCCTCGGCGCGGATCTGCGCCTCGAGAGCGGGATGCAGATCGCCGAAGAGATAGCTGTCGCCGCCGATATACGGCCAGGGGAAGGAACGGTATTCCCGCCCGGCAAGGACGCGGATCATCACGTCATGCCAGATCTTCGCGGCGGGGTTGCCGCGGACGTTGATCTCCTCGGGGATGTCGTAGCCGGTCCAGACGGCGGCCACATAGTATGGCGTGCAGCCGACGAACCAGCGGTCCTTGTTGTCGCCGGAGGTGCCGGTCTTGCCCGCGACGGGCATCGTGCCGAGATAGGCCCCGCCGCCGGTGCCGGATTCGACCGCGTTCTGCATCATATAGGTCATGACGTAGGCGGTGTTCGGCTTAAAGGCGACGATGGTGCGCGGCGTGTTGTCGATCACGATATCGCCCTTGGAATCGGTGATGCGCGTATAGGTGCGGGAATAGGTGAAAACGCCGTCGTTGACGAAAGCGGAATAGGCCTGGGCCATCTCGCGGACCGTGATGCCGTTCGTGAGCTGGCCGAGCGCCATCGGCGCGTAGGAGGCGTCCTCGGGGACGAGGCTCGTCACGCCCAGACGCTCGCGCAGGAAGTTGTAGCAGGTCTCGGGGCCGAGCTTGTCGACGATCTGCGCGGAGACCGTGTTCAGCGACAGGGTCAGCGCGTCGTAGATCGTGACGATGCCGTAGTTCTCCCATCCGCTGTTGTGCGGGAACCAGCTCGTACCGGAAAGATACATGTCGCTCGAGTCGTTGACCAGGGTGTTCGGCGTGAGGCCGAGCAGCTCGACAGCCGGGCCGTAGACCGAGATCGGCTTGATGGCCGAGCCGGGCGGACGCTGCGAGCCGGTGGCGCGGTTGAGCGGGAAGTTCTGCGTTTTCTCGCCGACGCCGCCGCTCAGGCCCTTGATCTCGCCGGTATAGGGATCCATAACGACGATCGCGCTCTGCAGCTGCTTGTCGGTGCCGTAGGTGGCCGGGATCCTGTCGATGTTCTGATAGACGTTGTCGATGCTGGCCTGGACGCGCTCGTCAAGACAGCAGAAGATCTGATAGCCGCCGTTGTAGACCAGATGACGCGCGGCCTCCTTGCTGATGCCCTTGCGCTCCATCAGATCCTCCGTCACGTCCGCGATGACGACCTCCTCGTAATAGGAGTAGATGTCCTGCGTATAGGTCGTGTTCTCGCGATAGACGAAGTTCAGAGGCTCGGCGACGGCCTCTTTGTATTCCTCATAGTTGATGAAGCCTTGCTCGTACATCTCGTGCAGGATCGTCTCCTGCCGCTGCTTGTTGGCCGAGAGGTCGTAGAAGGGGTCGTACTGCGTCGGCTTGTTGGTGATGCCGACGATCGCCGCGCATTCGGCCAGCGAGAGATCCGACACGTCCTTGCCGAAATAGGTCTGCGCCGCGGTCTGCACGCCCCAGCAGCCCTCGCCGAAATAGACGGCGTTGAGATACCACTCGATGATCTCGCGCTTGTCGTATTTCTTCTCAAGCTCCAGCGCGCCGAAGATCTCGGAGAGCTTGCGCTGGACCGTGACCTCGTTTTTGCCGGTCAGATTTTTGATCAGCTGCTGCGTGATCGTGGAGCCGCCGTAGCTGTCCTCCATGCGGGCGAACATTTCCACGAAGGCGCCCGCCGTGCGGTACCAGTCGACGCCCTTGTGCTCGTAAAAGCGCTTGTCCTCGATCGCGACCAGGGCCTTTTCCATGTACCAGGGGATCTTGTCATAGTCCACCCAGATGCGCTTTTCCGTGCCGGTGAGCGTCACCAGCGGCTTCCAGCCGCCCGAGGAGTCGGTATACCAGATCGTGCTGGATTCGCTGAGCTGATAGTCCTCCAGCGAAATGTCAAGGGTGGAGCTGAGGCAGCTTTTCACATAGTAGGCAAAAATGCACGAGAAGATCAGCCCGGCCAGGATCAGGACCAGCAGGACAGAGCCGAAGAACTTCAGGATGGAGCTGAGCGTCACGGAAACGGTGTCGATCGTGAGGTCGGCGGCCTTGGCGGCCACCTCGCCGCTGTCGATCCTGCGCAGTCTGGCCCAAAGGGCCTTCCAGTCGGGCTTGCGGATGGTCAGGCTGCGTTTTTTCTTTTTGTCGTCCATTCTTCAGATACACCTCCCGGCGGGCGAGGATCGCTTGCACAGATTTATCCATCTTATACTGAAACTGCATTATATCACAGCTTTTCCAAGAAAGGTAGCGTTTTTATGAATTTTTAAGGAAGGGGAAGAAAAAAGCCGTGCGCAGAGGAAGAGAAAACGATGCGCGGAGATATAATTTTACCCTTTTTGCGGCATACTCATAACAAATGACGGCAAGAGGGAGGACGGCAAGGATGAAAACGGCGTTTCGGCTCGCGCTGCTGGCCGTGATGGTGACGCTCGCACTCTCCGCGGCCTGGGGCGCGCTGCGGACGATCCGCAGGACGGACGAGCGCATCCCGACGGAGGTCTACTCGCTCTATCAGGCCAAGAGCGGACGGGCCAGGTATCTGCTGCGCGAGAAGGACGGCCTCGTCACCGTCTATCGGAACGGAGAAAACCGCCCGCTGCGCACGACGGACATCGAAACGCCCCTGCTCAGGCGCGCCGACAGGGCGATGCTGGAAAAGGGGATCCCCGCCGAGGACCTCGGCGAGGTTCTCAGTCTGCTGGAGGATCTCGGATCGTAAACGCGAAGGACTTGATTTCTCTGCGCCCGTAGGGTAAAATAATAACACAACAACAGAGCGGAGGGAAAGAATATGAGCGAAGAATACGGCGACAGCTTCATCACCATGGTGGACGAGGACGGCAAGGAGTTTGTGCTGGAACTTTTGGAGAGCATCGACTTCAAGGGCGCGACCTATACGGCCTTCCTGCCGGCGGACATGGATGAGAACGATCCCGATTACGGGCTGGTCCTGCTGCGCAACGCCGTCGATGAGAACGGCGAAGAGGTGTTCGACACGATCGAAGACGACGATGAGCTCAACGAGGTCTATGAACAGTTCATGCGCATCCTTTTCGACGACGAGGAAGAGAGCGAGGAGTAATACCCCGCCGGAGAACGGCATAAAATAAGAATCGGAAAACTCCTGCTGTGCGCGTGCGTTCCCGTGATCGGGACGAACGCGGCCCATTAAACCCACATCACTTATAAGGGATGCCGATTTGAGTCTGCGGATTGCAGGCCTCCCGGCCCTCCGGGCCGGACGTTGGAAGCAGCGAAACAGAACTTAGGCGACCCACCTGCCCATTCGTGCAGGTTATAACTGGGCCGGCACGGCACGAGCGGGAGTCTCCCACAGGGAAACCTGTGGGAGTTTTTCTTTGTCCGGCCTTTTTTCCGTTTTGCGCAGGCGCGGTTTCCAGCAAAAAAAATTCCCGGGGTATCGGACGATACCCCGGGAAAAGGGGAAAAGCAAGGAGTCAAAGCGTTGTGCAGAGCGCTTTTGGATCGGATCAGACGATGCCCTGAGCCATCATGGCCTCGGCCACCTTGAGGAAGCCGGCCACATTCGCGCCGACCATCAGATCGCCGGGCTTGCCGCACTCGACAGAGGCGTCGTAGCAGGCCTTGTAGATGTTCTTCATGATGCCGTGCAGTTTCTCGTCGACCTCGTCGAAGCTCCAGGACATGCGGATGGAGTTCTGGCTCATTTCCAGACCGGAGGTGGCGACGCCGCCGGCGTTGGACGCCTTGCCCGGGGAGTAGAGCAGACCGTTGGATTTCACGACCTCGATGGCCTCGGGCGTCAAGGGCATGTTCGCGCCTTCAAACACGGCCATGCAGCCGTTGTCGACCAGCGCCTGCGCGCCCTTCTCGTCCATCTCGTTCTGGCTGGCGCAGGGATGCGCGATGTCGCACTTGACGTTCCAGATGTTCTTGCAGCCCTCGTGATACTCGCTGCCGGGAACC